>NZ_JBLNKU010000002.1:0-463583 GCF_048158545.1 Flavobacterium melibiosi
GGACTGCTACTGATTCTTGTGGTCTTACTACAACTCATACTCAAATTGTGACTGTTGAAGATACAACGGCTCCTGTATTTGTTGAAGCTTTACCAGCGAATGTTACTGTTCAATGTGGTGCTGTTCCAACTGCTGCTACACTAACCGCTACTGATAATTGTAGTGATGTAACTTTAACTTACGATCAAACAACTACTCCAGGATTATGTGCCAGTGCTTATACACTAACGCGTACTTGGACTGCTACTGATTCTTGTGGTCTTACTACAACTCATACTCAAATTGTGACTGTTGAAGATACAACGGCTCCTGTATTTGTTGAAGCTTTACCAGCGAATGTTACTGTTCAATGTGATGCTGTTCCAACTGCTGCTACGCTAACCGCTACTGATAATTGTAGTGATGCTACTGTGACTTACGAACAAACAACTACTCCAGGATTATGTGCCAGTGCTTATACACTAACGCGTACTTGGACTGCTAATGATTCTTGTGGTCTTACTACAACTCATACTCAAATTGTGACTGTTGAAGATACAACGGCTCCTGTATTTGTTGAAGCTTTACCAGTGAATGTTACTGTTCAATGTGATGCTGTTCCAACTGCTGCTACGCTAACCGCTACTGATAATTGTAGTGATGTAACTTTAACTTACGATCAAACAACTACTCCAGGATTATGTGCCGGTGCTTATACACTAACGCGTACTTGGACTGCTACTGATTCTTGTGGAAATGTTACTACGGCTATACAAGCAATCAATGTAATTGACACTACTAGTCCTACAACAACTACTGAATTCAATACAACAGTAAATGCTAATTGTAATGCAATTCCTGAGAAACCTGAACTTGTATTTGTAGACAATTGTTCTGTAGTTACAACAGCAGTATATACAGAAACAATTATTAACAAAACTGATAATTCCTATTCAATTGTTAGAAAATGGTCTGTTGCAGATACTTGTGGAAATGCATCTGAGTTTATTCAAATCATCAATGTTACTGTTCCTAATAGTATTGTCTCTATAAACGGTTCCGTTTGTAATAGCGGAGAAATTACAACCGCCAATCTAAGAGAGCTTTTACCACTAGGAACACCTACAAACGGAACTTGGATTGATGTAAATAATTCTGGTTCATTACAGGGTGACATTCTTAATGCTTCGGGACTTACTGGTGGAAATTATACATTTGAATATAAAATCGAAAATGCTTGCTCAGAAACTATAAGAATTATAATGGCTATAGATACTGATTGTGGCGGTATTGTATTAGCCTGTGGAACTGTATTAGTTCATAATGCCTTCTCACCAAATGGAGATGCAATCAATGAGGTATTTGTAATCGACAATATTGATGATACCGTTTGTTATCCAGAGAACACTGTTGAAATTTATAACCGTTGGGGTGTATTGGTTTTTGAAACCAAAGGATATAACAATACTGATAAAGCATTTAAAGGGTTCTCTGAAGGGAGAGCAACTGTTAGTGGATCGTCAGGATTACCTACCGGTACTTACTTTTACATCTTGAATTATACTTCGGTTGATAATGACGGAAAAATTTTAACGAATAAAAAAGACGGGTATTTATACCTTACTAAATAATGAAATGTATACCTGAGGCTTTTTGTCCTCAGGTATAATAACAACAATAAGAATAGCCCTATTTCACTAACTAATAACCGTTAGTAAATTTATCAACTGACCTGCCGGACTCTTACAAATGAGTTCGATAGATAATTTAAATAATAAATATCTACTATGAAAACAAAATTATTTTCTTTCGTTTTGATGTTTACAGCCATAGTAAGTTTTGCGCAACAAGACGCTCAATTTACTCAGTATATGTACAACACAATAAATATTAATCCCGCTTACGCAGGATCTAGAGGTGCCTTAAGTATTTTTGCATTACACCGTACACAATGGGTAGGTTTAGATGGAGCTCCTGTTACTAATGCTGTGTCTGTAAATACACCCCTTAACGGAAATAATTTAGGTTTGGGAGTATCTATTATAAATGATAAAATTGGGCCTACCACTGAAAATACGATTTCGGCTGATTTATCATACACGGTTCCTACTTCTGAAACGTTTAAACTATCTTTTGGAATCAAAGCAACTGCAAATCTTTTCGATTTGGATGTAACCCGATTAAATCCTGTTGACGATGATCCTAGCCTGCATGATTACAATAATAAATTCTCTCCAAATATTGGAGCTGGTGTTTATTTACATTCTGATAAGGCTTATATAGGGTTTTCAATACCCAATTTCATCGAAAGTAACCGTTATGATGATAATGAAGTGGCTATTTTTAAAGAGAAAATTAATTACTACTTAATTGCAGGTTATGTATTTGATTTAAACAATTCAATTAAATTTAAACCTGCCGTACTTTCTAAAATAGTTGAAGGCGCACCTCTTCAAGTGGACGTATCAGGGAATTTTATGTTTAACGATAAATTTGTTGTTGGGCTTGCCTACAGATGGAGTGCTGCGATGAGTGCTATGGTTGGATTTCAAGCTACTCAAGGGTTGTATATCGGATATGGATACGATCTTGAAAATACTAATTTAGATAATTATAATTCTGGTTCGCATGAAATTTTCCTGCGATATGAAATATTCAGAAATAACAAAAAAATTACAACTCCAAGATTCTTCTAAAAACAATTATTATGAAAAATAATATACTCTTTTACATAACAATAGTAAGTGTTTTTTCTATTAACATTTATTCCCAAAAAGCAAAATTGGCTACAGCCGATAAAAAGTATGACGGCTATGCTTATGTAGATGCCATCAAAACCTATGAAAGAGTTGCTGAAAAAGGATATAAATCAGCAGATCTGTTTAAAAAGTTAGGCAATGCCTATTACTTTAATGGGGAGCTTGATAAAGCCGCTAAATGGTATGGTGAATTATTTACTATGGATACCTCCAATCTAGAACCTGAATATTATTATCGTTATGCTCAATCTTTAAGATCAATCGATCAAAATGATAAAGCGAATGAAATGATGGAACTATTCAATCAAAAATCAGGAAACGATAGCAGAGCTAAACTGTTTAAAAAAGACACAAATTATTTAGAAGCTATAAAAGCGAATTCTGGAAGGTATAAAATTGAAGATGCCGGAATAAACTCTATGTATTCTGATTACGGAACAGCACTCTATTCAAATAAATTAGTTTTTGCTTCAGCAAGAGATACCGGAAGTCTTGGACAGAGAAAACACAAATGGACCAATCAGTATTTTACAAATTTATACACGGCTGATTTGGGGGAAGACCTTGCGCCTAGTACTCCGAAAAAGTTTGATGGAACTATAAATTCGAAGTTTCATGAATCTACACCTACTTTTACTAGTGATGGAAAAACCATGTATTTTACACGAAACAACTATCTGGATGGCAAAAAAGGAAAAGATGGAAATAAAATTACTTTAATAAAAATATACAAATCCACTTTAGAGAATGACAAATGGACAAATGTAACCGAACTGCCTTTTGACAGTGATAATTACAGTACAGCACATCCTGCTTTAAGTCCTGATGGAAAAACATTGTATTTTGCATCTGATATGCCTGGAACATTAGGCCAGTCTGATTTATTCAAAGTAAAGATAAATGAAGATGGTACTTTTGGAACCCCTGAAAATTTAGGGAATACAATTAATACCGAAGGAAGAGAAACATTCCCTTTTATTAATGATGAAAATGAAATTTACTTTGCATCAGATGGACATCCTGGACTTGGAGGATTAGATATCTTTATGTCTAAAATAAATGAAGATAGTTCTTTCAGTGAAGTTCAAAATGTAGGTGCTGATGTGAACTCTCCTAAAGATGATTTTGCTTATTTAATCGATACAAAATCAAGAAGAGGATTTTTTACTTCCAATAGAGATGGTGGTCAAGGCTATGACGATATTTATAAATTTTTGGAAACAAGAAGACTTATTTGCGAACAACTTCTTTATGGTGAAATTACCGATATAAAAACGGGAGAAATACTTGCTAATACAAAAATAACCTTATACGATAGTCAATTTAAGGTTGTCAATACTGCTACTTCAGATGAAAAAGGAAATTATAGCTTTACAGTTGAATGTGGAAAAACGTACAATGTAAGAGCTGAAAGACCAGAATACACAACCAAAGAAGAAAAAATCACTATCACTGCAACAACTGGAAAAACATATTTACCAATTGCATTAGAAAAAGAAATATGTAAAGTAGCTGTTGGTGATGATTTGGGTAAATGTTTTGGTATCAAAATGATTTATTTCGATTTAGACAAATCGAATATTAGACAAGAAGCAGCTTTAGATTTAGAAAAAATATTAGACGTTTTAAATCAAAATCCAACAATGAAAATTGACATACGTTCTCATACTGACAGCAGACAAACCTTCAAATACAATGAAGCATTATCTGAAAGAAGAGCAAAATCAACCATTAACTGGTTAGTTAAAAATGGCATTGATTCAAGCAGATTGGCAGGTAAAGGATATGGTGAAACTCAACTGGTAAATAAATGCGCTGATAACGTAATTTGTACCGAGGATGAACACCAACTTAATAGACGCAGCGAATTTATAATCACTGCACTATAAAATATAGCTTTATGTAAAAAATAGCTGATTTATATCAGTCCATAAAATCTTATGAACTAAGCCTCTGAAGTAAAACTTTGGAGGCTTTTTTATTTTAAATACAAAACTTTTAAATAACTATTAAATGTTAAAATTAATATAGATTTTGCAATCCCAAATCTTTATTATTTTTAAATTCAACTTTAAAAAAATTTTAAAAAAGATTATATCCATAATTCCTTTGTTATCATTTTTTAACTTCTTTTTAATAACTATTTTTTCTCTTCCTTAACTTTTTTTTACAAAACATTTTAAAATTATTAGGGCATAACTTATTTTACAACTAAATAAATGTTAAAATTTTTGCGTCAAAAATTGTTTTTTTTAATTAAAAATTACATTTCAACGAGTATTTTGGTTACTCGTAGAAAAAAAAAATCAATAGTATTAATTCTTTGTAACTTTGATTGTATATACTAATAGTCTGTTAAACATCTAAAAAACAGCTAATTATTTTACGAGGAAAAGATTCTTTAACCCCAAAAAAGAAAGCTTTCATCCCTGAAAAAATTTAGAAATACATCTAAATTTTTAGAATTTAATTTTGAAAGAATAGATTAACTATTGATTCAAAAAAGGGTTAATTAAAAATATACAGATTAAACTATATTTTAAATAGTTTAAAAAACAAAAAAAGATAATTGCCATACGAGAAAAAGATTCTTTAACCCCAAAAAAGAAGGCTTTTATACCGGGAAAAATTTAGAAATGCACCTAAATTTTAGATTTTGATTTTGAAACAATAGATCTACTGTTGCTTCAAAAATTGCTCTTAAAAAAGTAGAAGTTAAACTACATTTTAAAAATAGTAAAAAAAGATAGTTACTATACGAGGAAAAGATTCTTTAACCCCAAAAAAGAAGCCTTTTCTACTGAAAAAAAATTAGTAATATACCTAAATTTTAGATTTTTGATCATACGAGGAAAAGACTCTTTAACCCCAAATAAGAAGCTTTAATCCCTGAAAAAATTTAGAAACACATCTAAATTTTTAAACTTTTATTTAGAAATAAAAAATAATTAATTCAAATTATTATAGCAATGAAAACAGGCAAAAAAATAGCCCATTTTTGCTTTTATCAAATTTTAAAACATAAACCTCCCCAATACTATTTAGATATAATTAAATACCGCTATACCAGAAAAATAATACCCCAGAATCAATCAGTTTTATAACTAATAAATTAAAATTTGAGCGTATGAATTCAAAAATTACTTTCCATTTACTAGCTTTCTTATTGTTTGGTAGTACTCAATATTCTCAATTCAATGTACAAAAGTATTGGCATACACTATTTCAGTGTTTCAATCAAGATATTTTATATTATAGTCAAATAATAAACTACTTGAGTACCTATTCAATTAGTATTATTTCTAAGCTCTTTAGGCATGAAAGTGCAGCAAGAACTAACCATCCATCAAATTACATAACAACTTTCAAATATGAATTTTGCTATGTATAATCATTTCACTTTCTAACGATTTAAAACAAATCAATATGAAATCAATTTTTACTAATTCGACAAGACTATTTACTATTTTTTTATTAGTTTTTTTAAGTTTTCCAGCAGTAACACTTGCCCAAATAGGCCCTGGTATTGCACCCGTTAGTACGCCCACGGGTGGATTTAATATTGACGGAACACTACTAGCAAATTCAGCCACAGGAGATTGGGTCGATGGGACAGGCACTGGCGGTTTTACACTTAATAATTTAGGAGTTCCTTTAAATGCTGGAACTACCTATCATCTGTATGACCCATACAACACCTCTTCAGATAATATATTTGGAGGAGGTGATAAAGTAGGTGACAATCCAAACAGTTGGTCTTGGGTTACCGGTACAGCGAACGATAAAACCGATATGAACAATGCACTTATTCATTTAACTACCGATACAAATGGAAATGTATGGGTTGTTTTTGCGGCTGACCGTTTGAGCAATAGTGGTAATGCTTACGTGGATTTTGAATTCCTACAAGCACCTATGACTAAAACTGCTAGTGGATTTTCAACCTCAGCTCCAACCTCAACTGGAGGTCGGACGGAAGGAGATTTTTTACTAACTGTATATTTTGAAAGCGGAGTCGCCAAATTTGACATTCAAAGATGGGAGGAAACTTTCATTGGAAGTGGCGTTTGGGAATACAAAACTTATTTTACATCCCTCCCTATACCTACACCTCCAAATCCGTCATCAGTCTATGCAGCCGGAAATACAACCAATGTCCCTGTACCCTATCCTGCATTTGGCACCACTAGTTATATTCAGAACACATTTATAGAATCGGCAGTAAATTTATCAGTTGTTTTAGGGACAATCGACCCATGTACTAGCCTTAAAATAAAAACCATTTTTGTTAAATCTAAAACTTCTACATCGCCATCCGCAGCCATTAAGGATTTTTTTAACCCATTAGCTATTGATAACCTCACCCTTGGAAGTGCTGATGCTGGAGATGATGATAGTGTTTGTTCCGGATCATCCTATATGCTTCAAGGATCTGCTATACCTAGCAATGGATATCAAGTTATATCCAAAACTTGGTCTGTTTTAAGTGGTTCCGCTACCATAGCAGACCCAACAAATCTCAATTCAAATGTTAGCATCACTGGAAATTCTGCAACATTCCGACTTACAGTAGTAACAGGTCCAATAAGTGGCGCAGGATCGCAATGTACAGTATTTGATGATGTAACTATAACAGTTAATCAACCATCTATATGTTCCATTACAGGTCCAGATGGACCGTTATGCCCCTCCTCCACTTCTAATATTTATTCAGCCCCAGTAAGTGCTTCTTATGCATGGAGCATTTCAGGAAACGGGTCAATAGTTGGAAGTACAAATTCTCAAAGCGTTTCAATTACTGCAGGTTCCGGTTGTAATGCAACATTCTTGTTATCATTGATAATTACAGATGCAAATGGATGCATTTCAACTTGTACAAAAACAGTTACTGTCATCGATACTACAGTACCGCTAATAAGTACTGCTGCAACTACATTGAATCAGACCCTTCAATGTAACAATACTGCTGCTATAAACGCTGCGTTAGCCCAGACGCCAACAGCTACTGATAATTGTACGCTAACTCCAACCATACATTTAGTCAGTGATATAACCACTGCAGATGCAAATTGTAGCAACGCATATGTGAGAGTCCGTACTTGGAACTTTAGTGATGGCTGTGGAAATACCAGTGCCAACTTTGTGCAAACAATTACGGTTATCGATACTACAGCACCACTAATAAGCACTGCTGCAAGTAGTTTGAATCATATCCTCCAATGCAACAATACTGCTGCTATAAACGCTGCGTTAGCCCAGACGCCAACAGCTACTGATAATTGTACGCTAACTCCAACCATACATTTAGTCAGTGATATAACCACTGCAGATGCAAATTGTAGCAACGCATATGTGAGAGTCCGTACTTGGAACTTTAGTGATGGCTGTGGAAATACCAGTGCCAACTTTGTGCAAACAATTACGGTTATCGATACTACAGCACCACTAATAAGTACTGCTGCAACTACATTGAATCAGACCCTTCAATGCAACAATACTGCTGGTATAAACGCTGCATTAGCCCAAGCGCCTGCAGCTACTGATAATTGTACGCTAACTCCAACCATACATTTACTAAGTGATATAACCACTGCAGATGCAAATTGTACTAACGCGTATGTGAGAGCCCGTACTTGGAACTTTAGTGATGGCTGTGGAAATACCAGTGCCAACTTTGTGCAAACAATTACGGTTATCGATACTACAGCACCACTAATAAGTACTGCTGCAACTACATTGAATCAGACCCTTCAATGCAACAATACTGCTGGTATAAACGCTGCATTAGCCCAAGCGCCTGCAGCTACTGATAATTGTACGCTAACTCCAACCATACATTTACTAAGTGATATAACCACTGCAGATGCAAATTGCACTAACGCGTATGTGAGAGTCCGTACTTGGAACTTTAGTGATGGCTGTGGAAATACCAGTGCCAACTTTGTGCAAACAATTACGGTTATCGATACTACAGCACCACTAATAAGTACCGCTGCAACTACATTGAATCAGACCCTTCAATGCAACAATACTGCTGGTATAAACGCTGCATTAGCACAAGCGCCTGCAGCTACTGATAATTGTACGCTAACTCCAACCATACATTTGCTCAGTGATATAACCACTGCAGATGCCAATTGCACTAACGCATATGTTAGAGTCCGTACTTGGAACTTTAGTGATGGATGTGGAAATACCAGTGCCAACTTTGTGCAAACAATTACGGTTATCGATACTACAGCACCACTAATAAGTACCGCTGCAACTACATTGAATCAGACCCTTCAATGCAACAATACTGTTGGTATAAACGCTGCATTAGCCCAAGCGCCTGTAGCTACTGATAATTGTACTGTAGCTCCAACCATACATTTGATCAGTGATATAACCACTGCAGATGCAAATTGCACTAACGCATATGTGAGAGTCCGTACTTGGAACTTTAGTGATGGCTGTGGAAATACCAGTGCCAACTTTGTGCAAACAATTACGGTTATCGATACTACAGCACCACAAATAAGCACTGCTGCAAGTACATTGAATCATACCCTTCAATGCAGCAATACTGCTGGTATAAACGCTGCGTTAGCTGAAGTCCCTACAGCTACTGATAATTGTTCTCCAGCTCCAAGCATACATGTGGTCAGTGATGTAACGACCGTAGATGCAAATTGTACTAACGCCTATGTCAGAGTCCGTACTTGGAACTTTAGTGATGGTTGCGGAAATACCAGCGCCAACTTTGTGCAAACAATTACAGTAATTGATAACACTAAACCAACCTTCTCTGCTCCTGCAAACATCACAATTTTCAAAGATGCAAACTGTACCTATAATGGATCAGTGGGAATAACAGGAGATGTAACGGATGAAGCCGACAATTGCGACACTACTCTCAACGCAACATTCACTGATGCAACAGCAAACGGAACTTGTATAGGAGAACAAATCATTACGCGTACATGGAATTTGATTGATGACTGTGGTAACTCAACAACACACATGCAAACTATTACTGTTAAAGACAATACTGAACCAGTATTAACTGTCCCAGAAAATATAACTGTAGAATGCAATAATTTACCATCATCTGGAACGGTAGCAAACGCAACTGCAACAGATAATTGCGACCCCGCACCAATCGTAACTTATCTTGGTGAAGAACGTATCGATGGTAATTGCGTAAGTAATTATACTTTAAAAAGAACTTGGAAGGCAGAAGATGCTTGTGGAAATTCAGCAACGAAATCTCAAACAATAAAAGTTCAAGACACTACACCTCCTACTTTTACACCCCCTGCTAACATAACACTAATTAGTGATGAAAATTGTTTTGCTGATATTAGTACAGCTTCAACTGGAAAAGTAACAAATATCCAAGATAACTGCGATTCCAATGCAACAGCTACATTTGTAGACTTTAATTGTTTTGGAAACTCAGATTATACAGCCATAAATACTGGAACTGGTAATTATTTCCCATTCACTATCTCAGGTTTTGATGATTTAACGGCTAATAATATCGAAAAGCTTACTTTAGAATTTGAAGCAAACCAAGGAAAAGGCAGAGTCGAATTTACTTTAGTCTCACCAAGCGGTCAAGGTATTGTTTTAGTTGCTCCCTATTGTTCTGGTGGAAATTGTGATACCGCATCACCAAGTAATCCAGAATTATACCTACCTGTATTTTATCCCAATAGTGCTGCTTATCCTAAATGGGATAACAATAATCCTATACCGACTGATGTTATTCAAAACTTTACCCCCTACGGAGCCCTTTCTTCTACAAATACTATCACTGGTTTAAATTCATATGTATCCAGTTTTGAAGAACTTACCGGTAGTATGAATGGGGATTGGTTTATTTATGCAAGAAAAAATGGAACGGAACTTGGTACTGTTCATTTCAAAAAGGTTTGTTTAACGCCTGTTAATTTATGTCTAAATAATAAAGTAGTTGTACGACACTGGTCTGTTAGTGATACTTGTGAAAATACGGTTGGATTTAATCAGGTAATTAAAATAGTTGATAAAACTGGGCCAACTTGGATTACGGAAGCTTCAGCTTTAAATACTACTATAGAATGTCTTGATGATGAAGCTTTGACTACTGCTCAGGCAATGTTTCCAGTAGCTAAAGACAATTGCGATACTGATGTAACCAATATTTTCAAAAATTGGGGTCTATTTATACCTTCTGAAGGTTGTGCCAGTGCTGGTACTTATACTAATACTTGGACTGTAAAAGACGATTGTGGCAACCCTTCGTTAGTCTTTACTCAAGTAATCACTATTGAGGATACTACAAAACCTGTTATTACTGTTACAGCTTCCAATTTAACCGTTGAATGTGATGGTCAAGGAAATCAAAATTCCATTGCGGATTGGTTAGCCAATAACGGAGGAGCAAGCGCTTCTGATAATTGTTCTGCTGTAACCTGGTCCAATGACTTTAATGCACTTGCAAACGATTGTTCGGCGGAAGTACCAGTAATTTTTACAGCAAAAGATGCATGTGGAAATACTTCTTCAACTTCAGCTACATTTAAAGTGCAAGACAGTACTAATCCGATAGCTCCAATAGCTCCTGACGCGGTAACTGTGGCTTGCGTTGCGGATGTTCCAATAATGACTTCACTTACCGCTACTGATAATTGCGCTGGTGAAATAATTGCTCAAGGGATTGATACTATTGTTCAGGGTGACTGTATTAACTCGTTTGTTATTACCAGAACTTGGACTTTTACTGATGCTTGCAGCAATTCATCTTCTACTTCACAAACTATTAACGTGATTGATAACACTGCACCTGTTATTGCAGCACTTCCAGAAGAGTCAACTATCTCTTGTCCTACAATGCCTGAGTTCACAACAGCTATTGCGACGGATAATTGTGGTTCTGATGTTAAATTGACTTTTGCAGATGTAACCACTACTGGTGCATGTGCCGGTTCGTATGCTGTAACTAGAACTTGGACAGCAACCGACGCTTGTGGAAATGCCTCAACAGCTTCACAAACTATCAATGTTCAGGATATAACTGCTCCAGTTATTACTGTATTGCCTGAAGCTTCCACTATATCTTGTCCTGCAGTACCTGAGTTCGCTCAAGCTTCTGCAACTGATGCGTGTGGTTCTGATTTCCAATTGACTTTTGTAGATGTCACTACAAATGGTCAATGTGCCGGCTCCTATTCTGTAACAAGAACTTGGACCGCAACTGATTCGTGTGGAAACGACGCAACAGCTTCTCAAACTATCAATGTTCAAGATATTGCTGCTCCGGTTATCGCTACATTGCCTGAAGCTTCAACTGTATCTTGTCCTGCAATACCTGAGTTTGCTCAAGCTTCTGCAACTGATGGATGTGGTTCTGATTTCCAATTGACTTTTATAGATGTTACTACAAATGGTCAATGTGCCGGTTCGTATTCAGTAACTAGAACTTGGACTGTTACCGATACTTGTGGAAATGCCGCTACAGCTACACAAACTATTAATGTTCAAGATACAAATGCTCCGATTTTCGCTGCATTGCCTGAAGCTTCAACTATATCTTGTCCTGCAGTACCTGAGTTCGTTCAAGCTTCTGCTACTGACGGATGTGGTTCGGCTGTTACTTTGACTTTTACAGATGTAACTACAAATGGTGCGTGTGCAAGTTCCTATTCTGTAACCAGAACCTGGACTGCTACCGATGCTTGTGCAAATAGCGCTACAGCTTCTCAAACCATTAACGTAATTGATATAACTGCTCCGGTAATCGCTGCATTACCTGTAGTTTCAACCATCTCTTGTCCTGCAGTACCTGCGTTCGCTACTACTACCGCTACGGATAATTGTGATCTTGCTGTAACTTTGACTTTTGCTGATGTAACCATAAATAATCAATGTGCCAGTTCCTATTCTGTAACCAGAACTTGGACCGCTACCGATGCCTGTGGAAATGCTTCAACAGCTACTCAAACCATTAACGTAACTGATACAACTGCTCCAGTTATCGCTGTATTGCCTGAGGCATCAACTATATCTTGTCCTGCAACACCTGAGTTCGCTCAAGCCATTGCTACTGATGAGTGTGGTTCGGCTGTAACTTTGACTTTTGCAGATGTAACTACAAATGGTCAATGTGCAGGTTCCTATTCTGTAACAAGAACGTGGACCGCAACCGATGCTTGTGGAAATGCTTCAACAGCTGCACAAACAATTAGCATTCAAGATACAACTGGTCCTACAACGACAACCGAGTTTAGTGCAACCATAGATGTTGGTTGTGATGCAATTCCTGCCAAACCGGAACTTGTATTTGTAGACAATTGCTCCGCAGTTTCTCCTGCAGTATTTACAGAGAATATTATTAACAGAACCCAAAATTCTTACTCAATAGTTAGGGAATGGAATGTTGCTGATGCTTGCGGAAATCCATCAAAATTTGTTCAAATATTAAATATAACTGTTGCCAATGGTGGAGTAGCGATAGTAAGTTCTGCCTGTAATGCCGACTCATCAATCGTTGATCTAAATAGTTTACTACCTCAGGGTACCTCTACAAACGGAACATGGACTTGGACAGATGCCGTTAGTGCGAGTGCATTACAAGGCAGTATATTCTCCCCTCTAGACATTCCTGTTGGTGACTATGTTTTTGAATATAAAATCAGTGGTGGGGATTGCCCTCTAAGCTTAATAGTAAATATGAATGTAAACTTTGATTGCAAAGTGCTGGGATGTGGAATAATATTAGTTCACAATGCCTTTTCACCAAACGGAGATGGAATCAATGAAAATTTCATAATCGATAATATCGATGATAGTATCTGTTACCCGGATAACACCGTTGAAATTTACAATCGTTGGGGTGTATTGGTTTTTGAAACTAACGGTTATAACAATACAAGTAAAGTGTTCAAAGGTATCTCTGAAGGTAGATCAACCATTAGTCAATCTTCTGGTTTACCTACCGGTACCTACTATTATATCTTGAATTACACTTCATTTGATAGCACCGGAAACACACTAACCAATAAAAAAGACGGGTATTTATACCTTACTAAAAACTAAATTTTATTACCTGAGGACTTTATTGTCCTCAGGTTTAATAATGAGTATAGCAATAGCCCTATTTCCTGAATGATAAACAGTAATCCAATTTATCAACTGACCTGCCGGATTCTTATAAATGAGTTCGATAGATAATTAAAATAATAAATAGCTACTATGAAAACAAAACTATTTTCTATCGTTTTGATGTTTACAGCCATTGTAAGTTTTGCCCAACAAGATGCTCAATTTACGCAATACATGTACAACACAATAAATATCAATCCTGCTTATGCAGGATCTAGAGGTGCCTTAAGTATTTTTGCATTACATCGTACGCAATGGGTAGGACTCGATGGAGCTCCAGTTACAAACGCTGTCTCCATGAATACGCCATTAAACGCAAATAATTTAGGATTGGGAGTATCGATTATAAATGATAAAATTGGGCCTACCCATGAGAACACCATCTCGGCTGATTTATCTTATACCATTCCAACTTCTGAGACTTTTAAGCTTTCTTTTGGAATTAAAGCAACTGCGAATCTTTTCGATTTGGATGTAACCCGATTAAATCCTGTTGATGATGATCCTAGCCTACATGATTACAATAATAAATTCTCACCAAATATCGGTGCCGGTGTATATTTACATTCAAATAAGGCTTATGTGGGGTTTTCCGTTCCTAATTTTATAGAAAACAATCGTTATGATGATAATGAAGTGGCTATTTTTAAAGAAAAAATTAATTACTACTTGATTGCAGGGTACGTATTTGATTTGAATAATTCTATTAAATTCAAACCTGCAGTTCTAACCAAAATGGTTGAAGGTGCGCCGCTTCAAGTAGATGTATCCGGGAATTTTATGTTCAGTGAAAAATTTGTTATAGGACTTGCTTATAGATGGAGCGCTGCGATGAGTGCAATGGTTGGTTTTCAAGCTACTGAAGGTTTGTATATAGGATACGGTTATGACCTTGAAACGACTAATTTAGACAACTATAATTCCGGTTCGCACGAAATTTTCCTGCGATATGAATTATTCAGAAATAACAACAAAATAACAACTCCAAGATTCTTCTAAAAACAAGTATTATGAAAAACTACATATTCCTTTACATAACACTAGTGGCTATTTTTTCTTTTAAAGGATATCCTCAAAATTCAAAATTTTATGTAACTGATAAAATAAGTGACAAATATGCCTATGTAGATGTAATAAAAACTTATGAAAGGGTCGCAGAAAAAGGTTATAAATCAGTAGATCTATTTAAAAAAATAGGAGATTCTTATTTTTTTAACACAGAGTTGGAAAAAGCAGCTGAATGGTATTGTGAATTATTTGCAATGAATACCAACGATTTAGAACCGGAATATTATCATCAATATGCTACATCTTTGAAATTTATTGGTCAACATGATAAAGCCAATGAAATACTAGAGAAATTAAAACAAAAATCGAAGGTTATAGCAAAGACAAAAAATCAAAAATAAAGATAGAATCACAACACCGAAATTCTTTTAAAAACAATTATTATGAAAAATAATCTACTCCTTTACATAACAGTAGTAAGTGTTTTTTCTTTTAACATTTATTCCCAAAAAGCAAGAGTAACTATAGCTGATCAAAAATATGACAACTATGCTTATGTAGATGCCATAAAAACCTATGAGAGGGTTGCCGAAAAAGGATACAAATCAGCTGATATGTTTAAAAAATTAGGTAATGCCTATTATTTTAATGCGGAACTGGACAAAGCTGCTAGATGGTATGGTGAATTATTTGCCTTGGATACCACCAATTTAGAACCGGAATATTATTACCGTTATGCGCAGTCTTTGAGATCAATTGGCGAAAATGATAAGGCTAATGAGATGTTAGAGCTATTTAATCAAAAAGCGGGAAATGATATGCGAGGAAAACTTTTCAAAAAAAACACCAATTACTTAGAAGCCATAAAAGCTAATTCTGGAAGATACCAAGTGGAAGATGCGGGTGTTAACTCGAAATATTCCGATTATGGAACAGCACTATATTCAAACAAAATAGTATTCGCCTCAGCAAGAGACACCGGAAGCTTAGGACACCGAAAACACAAATGGACCAATCAGTATTTTACAAATTTATACACTGCCGATTTAGGAGATAACATGACTCCAACGGCAGCTCAAAAGTTTGATAAAAATATAAATTCAAAGTTCCACGAATCTACACCTGCTTTTACAAAAGATGGAAAAACCATGTATTTTACCCGAAACAACTATATTGATGGTAAAAAAGGAAAAGATGGAAATAATATCACTTTAATAAAAATATACAAAGCCACTTTAGAAAATGACAAATGGTCAAATATAACTGAACTTCCTTTTGACAGTGACAATTACAGTACGGCACATCCTGCCTTAAGTCCGGATGAAAAGACATTATATTTTGCTTCTGATATGCCGGGAACAATAGGCCAATCAGATTTGTTTAAAGTGAAAATAAATGATGATGGTAGTTTTGGTACACCTGAAAACTTAGGAAATGCAATCAATACAGAAGGAAGAGAAACTTTTCCGTTTGTAAATGAAAGTGAAATCTATTTTGCCTCAGACGGTCATCCTGGTATGGGAGGATTGGATGTTTTTATGTCCAAGATAAATGAAGACGGCGCTTTCAGTGAAGTCCAAAATGTAGGTGCAGATGTCAATTCTCCTAAAGATGATTTTGCATATTTAATTGATACAAAATCGAGAAGAGGATTTTTTACTTCAAACAGAGATGGTGGTCAAGGCTATGATGATATTTATAAATTTTTAGAAACGAAAAGGCTAATTTGTGAACAACTTTTATATGGTGAGATAACGGATTTAACTACTGCAGAATTATTGCCAAATACTAAAATAACCTTATATGACCGCCAATTTAATTTGGTCAGTACAACTACTTCGGATGAAAAAGGAAATTACTCTTTTACTGTCGAATGTGGAAAAACCTACAATGTAAGAGCTGAAAAAACAGAATACACCACCAAAGAGCAAAAAATAACTATTGCTTCAGAAGATGGGAAAACCTATTTACCAATCACATTGGAAAAAGCAAAATGTAAAGTAACCATTGGCGATGATTTAGGTAAATGCTTTGGCATTAAAATGATTTACTTTGATTTTGACAAATCTAATATTAGAGTAGAGGCGGCTTTAGATCTAGAAAAGATATTGGATGTTCTTAATCAATATCCAACTATGAAGCTTGATATACGCTCCCATACAGATAGTCGTGGAACCTTTGAGTACAATGAAGCACTATCAGACAGAAGAGCCAAATCCACTATAAACTGGCTAATCAAAAATGGAGTTGATTCAAGTAGATTGATAGGTAAAGGTTATGGAGAAAATCAACTCGTAAACAATTGTTCTGACGAGGTAGAATGTACTGAGGATGAACACCAATTAAACAGACGCAGCGAATTTATAATTACTGCACTGTAATTATTAAAAGCTAAAGAAGCTATATTTTTCGGCAGCTTCTTTTAAGATGATTCACAATAATATAGAAAAGCCTAATGAAAGTGATTTCATTAGGCTTTTCTATATTATTAAACATTAAAGTTATGTGTTTTTAAAACATTATGCAGTTTAGTTCTTTTTAGGTTTCTAATACTCTTAAAATATAAGAGGCTGTCTTTTGGGGGGAAGACAGCCTCTAAATTCCAAAAAAAAACAAAAAATTAACTTATATTTTTGCAAAGATATTTGTGTAATATTTTTTACCTGTCGCTGGATCCTCTTTAATTGCAATTCCAAAATGAGTAAAATTACCTTCAATATTTTCTTTATGTCCTGGACTAGCCAACCAAGCATTCAAAACTGCCTGAGGTGTACTATAATTGTAAGCAATATTCTCGCTAACAGTTTTAGCACCCAAAGTTTTCATAATATTTTCAGAGCGAGCAACAAAATCATTATGATTAACTACATTATTAGCAATCATATAGTTATCATGCTCTTCTGACTTATAAGACATGTGATTAATTTTTTCTAAAGGATTTAACCCAATACTTACTCTATAGGAATTTATCAAATCCATCGTTTCTATTTCGATAGCATTATAAGAATAATTAACTACCTTTTGTGATGTTGTATCTACTACTGGTGCATCAGAAGCATCAGAAGAACAAGAATTCATAGTGCATATCACAGCCACGAGCAATAATGCGCGAAGTAATTTTATTTTCATAATAGTAGTAGTTTAAGTTTAAAGTAGATTGTGGGGCAAACTTCTTTAAGGTATTTACAAATATTGTTCTTTATTATATTTTAAAACTACATATTTTATCGCTAAACTACCAAATAAAATCGATAAACTACATCATAAAAATAATTAAATATATAATTTTCTTACATTAAGGGGATAATCGTTCAATTTTCCAAGAGAAATCTTCTTGACTTGTGTATCTGATTCTATCATGCAATCTGTTAGGTCTTCCTTGCCAAAATTCAACTTCTAAAGGAGTTACCAAAAAACCTCCCCAATGCTTCGGTCTTGGAATAACCATACTATCATAATCTTTTTCTAATTGTTTTAGATTTTCCTCTAAATATGCTCGCGAGGGTACTACCTCACTTTGGTTTGATACTATCGCTCCCAATTTACTTCCGTCAGGTCTGGAATCAAAATAATTATCTGAAATGGTTTCAGTAGTTTTCTGTGCAATACCTTTTATAATAACTTGACGTTCCATGGTATGCCAAAAGAAAGAAAGACATATTTTAGGATTATTATCAATAGCCTTACCCTTTTCTGAATTATAATTGGTATAAAAAATAAATCCTTCTTCATTAAATTTTTTCAATAAAACAACTCTAGACTTTGGAAAGCCATCCAAACCAATTGTAGAGACAGTCATTGTATTAACTTCTTCGGTACCTCCCAAATCCTCTGCTTCATGAAACCATCTATTAAATAGGTTTATTGGATCTTCTGGAATATTGGACTCTAATAGTTCACTCTTTTCGTAGGATTTTCTGTAGTTGCTTAAGTCGCTCATTTTTTTATTTTTAAGATTGTTCGATTTTAAGATTATTCAGAATCGATAATCTTAAAAATACAAGTGCCAATTTTATATGTTGTAGATTATAATCTTTTTTTAAAACTCAAAAATTTTTCCGTCATCGGCTAAAAGAACCTCTGAGAAAATAGTTTCAGCTTCTTCCTTAAATAGTTCGATACTATCGTATCGGGTAGAATAATGTCCTAAAATTAATTGCTTCACATTAGATTTCAAAGCAATCATTGCCGCTTCTTTTGCAGTGGAATGCAATGTTTTTTTAGCCAGATTTTCTTCTGATTGCAAGAAAGTAGATTCATGGTATAAAACGTCTACATTTTCAATAAATGGTATCATTAATTCATTATAAACTGTATCGGAGCAAAAAGCATAATTCTTTGCGGGTATGGGGTCAAAAGTTAATTTATCGTTTTCAATGACTCTTCCGTCTTCAAGAGTAATGTCTTTCCCATTTTTTATTTTCTGATAATAACAGGTATCAATTTCATAATTTTGAACGGCATCCAGATTAAGTTTTCGCTCTCCTATCTTTTCTTGGAACAAAAAACCATTGGTATAAATACGATGTTTTAATGGAATGGTTTTCACCAAAACCTTTTCATCTTCAAAAATCACTTCGCTGTCAACCGATTCTAATTCATGAAAAAACAGACCATAATTTGTCCAGGAATTAGACAATCTCAATTGTAACTTGATGATTTCTTTAATTCCTTTTGGACCATAAATATGCAAATCAGTCGTTCTGTTTAGTAAGGTGAAAGTAGACACTAAACCTACTAATCCAAAGAAATGATCTCCATGTAAATGCGAAATAAAAATATGATTAATCTTAGAAAATCGGATTTTGTTTTTGCGCAATTGCACTTGGGTTCCTTCTGCACAATCAATCAGAAAAAGTCTGTTTTTTATTTCTAAAATCTGTGAAGTAGGATTAGTAAATGTCCGAGGAGTTGCTGCGTAGCAACCAAGTATTGTTAATTTCAATTTTTTGTGTATTCGGTTATTTGGTTAACCGGTTAATCGGTTATTACGTATTTGGTTAAATCAATTAAACGGTTAAACAAATAACCGAATACACTAATTTAAAAACCTAATTCTCTTTCAATCTCTTCCATTTCTATAATATCATGCGCTTCTAATAAGGAAGGCACAACAGTTAATTTGTCAGGAACTGCATTATAATCAAAATCTGAGGCTACAATAACAAATGACTTTTTACCTTTTTTGTGTTGTTTTGATAATGGTAAAAATAACTTTATACTATTTATAGGTAAATCTTTGTAAAACAAAAGATCAATAATCAAGTTGTGTTTTTCAAATGTTTTGTATTGGTGGGTTACCTTCATCAAAAAAGAGGTAAAATCACCTTGTGTATCTTTAATTGTAATCGTGTGGCCTTTTTGATCTACTTTCATTTTTTTGAGTTTCAGAGACTGCGTAGCGGCAGACAGGTTAGTATATAGCTAAGTTACTAAGTTTTTCTTTGAAATTACTGAATTTTTGAAGCCAAAAGATAAATAACTGCCATTCTAATCGCCACACCATTTTCTACTTGGTTTAAAATCACCGATTGATTCGAATCAGCTACTTCACTGGTAATTTCCACACCACGATTAATAGGTCCAGGATGCATGATTACGATTTCTTTATTGAGTGAATCCAATAGTTTTTTATCAACTCCATATTGCTGTGCATATTCTCTTGTTGAAGGAAAATAATTCACGTCCATTCTCTCGTTTTGCACACGCAACATGTTAGCTACATCGCACCATTCCAATGCTTTTCTCAAATTAGGTTCTACACTTACTCCAAGCGATTCAATATGTCTTGGAATAAGCGTTTTAGGACCGCAAACTTTTACCTCCGCACCTTGCATTTGCAAAGCATATATATTAGATAATGCCACCCTGGAGTGCAACACATCACCTACAATAACTACTTTTTTACCTGCAACTTCTCCCAGTTTTTCTCTAATCGAGTAACTGTCTAATAAAGCTTGTGTAGGATGTTCATGCGCTCCGTCACCTGCGTTTACAATACTGGCTTTTACGTTTTTGGATAAAAAATAAGCTGCGCCAGGATTTGCATGTCGCATCACTACCATGTCTACTTTCATCGAAAGTATATTATTAACAGTATCTATTAGTGTTTCTCCCTTTTTGACTGAAGATTGTGCAGCCGAAAAGCTAATAAAATCTGCAGATAAACGTTTTTGTGCTAGTTCAAAAGAGAGTTTTGTTCTGGTACTGTTTTCGAAAAAAATATTGGCAATGGTAATATCTCGTAAAGAAGGTACTTTCTTAATTGGTCGATTGATAACTTCTTTAAAATGATCGGCAGTTTCAAAAATTAAGTCAATATCATTCTTGTTGATGTATTTTATTCCTAATAAATGATTTACGCTTAATTCTTTCATTTTTTTTTACGATTATTAGTTTTTTAATAATTAGATTTCAAATAGAATGTTGTCTAACTTGTAATTAAATATACGCCATCTTCACCATCATTTTCTTTCCAACTCACTTTTACTTTTTCGTTATTTATAGCATCAACCTGTCTTCCTCTATAATCCGGTTGAATGGGTAAATTGCGACTAAAACGTCTGTCTATCAAAACCAGCAATTCTATTTCTGAAGGTCTTCCGAAGGATTGAATGGCGGTCAAAGCGGAACGAATGCTTCGTCCGGTAAATAAAACATCATCAATGAAAATAACTTTTTTATTTTCAACAATAAAATTAATCTTGGTTTTATTTGCTTCTAATGGCTTATCAGTTCTTCGAAAATCATCTCTGAAAAATGTAATATCCAAATAGCCCAATTGAATTTCAGGTGTTTGGTATTCTTTTTCTAATATTTCTTTCAAACGTTCCGCTAAAAAAACGCCTCTAGGTTGAATACCCACTAAAATAGTGTCTGAAAAATCTAAGTGTTTTTCAATTAATTGACAGGCCAAACGATGTAATATGATAGTAACTTCTTTTGCAGTAAGTAATACTTTTTGACTCATGTTAAAGTGTGTTGTTTGGTTTTACAAATATACGAATTCCACTTTATGATTTAATGATTATAAAGAGAGAAAATAATTGCACTTATTATTTACCGAATGAAATCCATGTTGCTTTGTGCCAAATATATTCTAAAGGTCCTTGCTTATGGGTTTTAAGCCACCAGGTACAAAATGATAATTGAACAATAAATAATATAATCCCTATCAATAAACAATATGTTGCCCCAGTATATTCAAAAAGGCCAAGACCATATCGATAATAAATAAAGGCCCCAATCATAGATTGCATGATGTAATTAGTCAAACTCATTTTTCCAAAAGGAACTAGCTTAGAAAGCACTTTAGTAACCGAATCCTTTTGATACAATAGAACAAATCCTGAAACGAGAACTAACATAAATGCTACGTTTGACCAAGAAGCAAATATAACCGTGAGTTTATTAGATAACGTTACTCTCGCTATAACATCTACCGTATGAGTCTTTAATACAAATAATGGTATAAATAAAATACTTGAATATAGTAATACTTTTTTCCAAAACTGTTGGTTTGCATCGGTTGCATTAAAAAGTTGTTTTCGACCCAGTAACATTCCAAACAAGAATAAAGCCGGAGCCTGAAAAAACCTTCCATTTTCCCAAGACCATAATAAAGAGGCAATTTTTCCTAATGTCAAGTTTCCAACTACGTAATCTACGAAAGAACCATTTTTCATAAAAAGTCCAATGCTTTCATAATAGGCATTAGACAAATTAGGTGGTGCAACATAATCCGGATTTAGAATATAATAAATACATCTTCCCCATTCTAAAGGTTGCAGCATCAAAATAACTGCAGTAATAAAAACAGCTTTGTTACTCCAGTTGACAACCGGTATCAATAAAAGTCCTAGAAATGCATATAAAGTTAGAATATCTCCTTGATAAAATGCAGTATTAATAAGTCCAAAAACTAATAACAACATCATACGCCAAAAAAATCGCCCTCGAAAATCATTTCCTTTTTTAGCTTGATTATCATTTTGAATGTAAAAACTAAAACCAAAAAGAAGCGCAAAAATGGCATAAGACTTTCCTCCAAAAAGAAAAAATAAAGAATCCCAAACTATTTTATCCAAAGCTACAAGCCAAATTGGAAAATTTTCCGGTAAATGATAATATTCAAAATGTTCTACATTATGAAGTAACATAATAGACATAATAGCAAAACCACGTAAGGCATCTACCACTTCTATTCTAGGAGATTTTAAATTTAAAGTAATGTTGGTCATATTTTGAATTGGATAAAAATAAGAAAATTCAAAAATATATTTTTTTTTGGATGAAAAGTAGTTTAAAAAAAATAATTCATAGTTATAAACAAACATTTTGTTATTTTTTTTTCAATAACTATAAAATTTTACAAAAAACTGCAAAAATTATATAATGAATCGTTAATCTGATTCTATACCTTTATTATGATATAAAACTTTCAAAATTAAAAAATCATGCAAAAAGAAACAACAAGATTATTGATACTTTTTATAATACTAATTTCATTTACAAGCTGCTCAGTAATAGAAGGTATATTTAAAGCCGGAATGGGTGTCGGTATTTTTATTGTAATTGCAGTAATCGCCATCGTAGTTTTTATCATAAGTAAAATCTTTGGAAGGAAGTAAACTGTACTTAATCTATTTACATTTTCAATTAGACAAAAAAATCTCCCACAAGTGCGGGAGATTTTTCTTTAATCTTTTGGACATTATTGCTTTTATACTGTGTACATCTTAACTCTCAATTCCTTTACTTTTTCATCGTCAAGGTAATCATCAAAAGTCATATAACGGTCAATCGCACCATTTGGAGTCAATTCAATAACTCTATTAGCAACCGTTTGAGAAAATTCATGATCATGAGTAGTAAAAATTACTGATCCTTTGAAGTTTTTCAATGAATTATTAAAGGCTGTAATGGACTCTAAATCCAAGTGATTCGTAGGTTCATCAAGCATTAAGACATTGGCTCTTTCCATCATCATTCGAGACAACATACAACGTACTTTTTCTCCTCCAGACAATACTCTACAAGTTTTCAACGCTTCTTCTCCAGAGAAAATCATTTTTCCAAGAAAACTACGAATATTTACCTCATCACGCTCTTCTTCTGTTTTTACCCATTGACGCAACCAATCTACAAGCGAATAATCACTTTCAAAAAACGAATGATTTTCTACTGGCAAATACGCTTGGTTTGTAGTGACTCCCCAATCATAAGTTCCTGAATCTGCTTTTTGGTTTCCATTTAAAATTTCATAGAAAGCAGTTGTAGCACGAGAATCTTTTGAGAAAAGAACGATTTTGTCGCCTTTCGCCATATTCAAATCTACTCCTTTAAACAAAACATCACCATCTATAGAAGCACTTAGATTTTGTACGTTCAAGATTTGATCTCCTGCTTCACGCTCTTGGTCAAAAATAATCGCAGGATAACGACGACTTGATGGTTTTATCTCAGAAATATTCAACTTGCTAATCATTTTTTTACGAGAAGTAGCTTGTTTTGATTTGGCCACATTCGCACTAAAACGACGAATAAATTCTTCTAATTCCTGTTTCTTTTCTTCCGCTTTTTTGTTTTGTTGAGCACGTTGTTTTGCAGCTAATTGGCTTGATTCATACCAAAAAGTATAATTACCTGAATAATGATTTATTTTACTGAAATCAATATCCGAAATATGTGTACAAACTGAATCTAAAAAGTGTCTATCGTGAGAAACTACAATTACTGTATTTTCATAGTTGGCCAAGAAGTTTTCTAACCAAGCGATAGTTTCAAAATCCAAATCATTGGTAGGCTCATCCATAATAAGTAAATCCGGATTTCCAAACAGTGCTTGTGCTAAAAGGACACGAACTTTTATCTTTCCTTCCAAATCTCCCATTAAAGTATAATGATGTTCTTCTGTAATACCAAGATTTGATAACATTGATGCGGCATCAGAATCAGCATTCCAACCGTTCATTTCTTCAAATTGAACTTGTAACTCTCCTATTCTGTCTGCATTTGAATCATTGTAATCTAAATACAAAGCATCCATTTCTTTTTTGATGGCATACAACGTTTTATTACCCATCATTACGGTCTCAAGAACGGTACTCTCATCAAACATATTATGGTTTTGGTTTAAAACCGACATACGTTTACCTGGTTCCAAATGAATATGTCCCGATGTTGGATCCATTTCACCTGCAATTATTTTAAGAAAAGTAGATTTTCCAGCACCGTTGGCTCCAATAACTCCGTATATATTACCGTGTGTGAAGGTAGTATTTACTTCGTCAAACAAAATTCGTTTGCCAAACTGAACTGATAAATTATTTACTGTTAACATGAATATTTTTTTATAAAATTTTTGCAAAAATACGAAAAAAATACTGATTTTTTTAATTCGGAAAATACATTTTTATGAATTGTAATTTGCTTAAACATTAAAGCGCTAATCAAAAAAAATCCTGACAGAATCATACCTGTCAGGATTACAATATTAATTTTCTTTAAAACAAACCATTAACCAAATAGAAAAAAACTAATATTTTATATCGATTTAGAACTTAAAGTAATTTTTTTAAACTATTGTAAACTGCTAATTCTACATCGGCATTCTTCTTAGAATTACATTGTTCCAATAAATCATTTAATACCGTTGGGTTTACCGTTTGTTTTTTCTCCATTACGAGTAACAATTGTTGTGATAAATCACTTAAACTTTTTGATAATGGCAAAAGCGGTTGCACCAGCGGAGCATTAGCACTTAAACCAATTAAATCACTATTCATAGTAATCCATTTTTTGAAAAAATTGGTTACCAAAACTTGATTTTCTTTACTTTTATTTTCTAAATAGTTTTTTACCGCAGTATCAAAATCAAAAACATCTAATGCATCGGCAGTACACGCATCCGCAAATAAGGTCAATGGAGAATGCATTCGATATTTTTTCCCTCCACCATTACGGGTATAATTTTTCAACGGTTCACAAACATTAGAAAAATCATTCAGTGCCGCAGTTTTTTGATTGTTACTAATGTTTCTTAAAATCACTTCTTTGTTTCTCAAATGCGTAATTCCTAGTTCTTCTAATCTAAAAGAAATAGTTTTTAATCTTTTGTGCAAGCTATTCATATCGATAACATTTTCATTGGACCACAACCGTTCCGCAATAGCAGCTGTTCGTGGCCAAATCCTTGAATCTATATTTACAGGCGTTGCAAGTTCACTCCACATGGCTGCTTCTCCTCCCAATATTCTGGCTTTTTCTTCCGGAGTCAGAATACTGTTTTTGGGTATCGGGTCATTCAAATAATGTTTCTCCACACCAAGCATTAAATCAATATAATAGCCATTCGATAAAACTGTTTTAAAACCACTTTTTGCTGCTTTGATTAATGATCCTCCAGAAGCAAGACCTTCATTCGTTCCTCTCCAAGCATGAATTATAGCATCTTTAGACATGTTTTCGGTCATTATTTCTTCCCAGCCCATCATTCTTTTGTTGTGCTTTTTCAACATTGGAATTAACTGCATGTTAAAATAGGTTTGCAAATCATGATTATTAGCCAGATTATATTTCTTCTTAAATTCCTGTATTTTAGGATTTGCATTCCACTCCTTCCCATTGTTTTCATCACCACCAATATGAAAATAGGCACCTGAAAATAAAGGACAAACTTCATCAAAAATTTCGCTTAGCAATTGATAGGTTTTTGGGTTTGAAGGATCTAATGTTGCATTAAAAATTCCTGAATTTCTTTGCACCTCATAGGTAACTTTCCCTTCACTTACTTTACTTCCTACTTCAGGATATGCTGCAAGGAATGCCGAAGCATGACCTGGAACATCTATTTCCGGAATAACTAAAATTCCTCTATCATCAGCATATTTTACGATGTTTTTAATTTCTTCCTGAGTATAATAATACCCATCTGAGGCCAATTCAGTCAATTTAAGATGTTTTTTCATTTCAATCCTCCATCCTTGATCGTCGGCTAAATGCCAATGAAAAACATTCATTTTCATTGAAGCCATCGCGTCCAGATTTCTTTTGATTACATCCACCGGCTGAAAATGTCTTGCACCATCAATCATTAATCCTCTCCAGGTAAACCTTGGTGAATCGGTAATTTCAACAGTAGGAAAATAATAGGCAGTACTACTATTTTGCAGTAATTGCAATAATGTCTCCAAACCATGCAACGCACCTAAATCGGATGTGGCATTGATTGTTATTTTATTGGACTCAATAGTAAGGCTATAACTTTCATCTTCATTTATTTCTATTTTTCCGTTGCGAACACAATTAATTTGCAATTCTGCTTCTGGACTTTCATTGACTTTTGTCAAAAAACTTTGCTCCAAAAACAATCCTGTTCTGCCGTCCAATCTTCGTAAAAAGCGGGTTGCTCCTATAAAAATTCTAGAATTTGGATTACCGGTAATATTTACTTTAAAATTTTTGCTTAAAGCAAAAGTACCAGCGGTCAAATTTATATTTTGAGGCCACGGCATAAGATTTAATTGTTCTTTTTGTATCTGGGCATTAGACACAAAAGCAGCAAATAGTAATATTAATATGTATTTCATATTTTTTTATCCGTTTTTAAAGGTAATTTTTAATAACTAAAACGCTTAAAAGCTTCAATAGCTTCATATTCAGCAAGACCTAAATTATCATACAATTTTGCGGTATTCTTATTGCGATCTTCAGCTCTTACCCAAAATTCTCTGGAGTCGTTCCCTTGAAACATCACCCTGTCTTTTTGAGATTGGTGGTATAAAATAGCATGTCTTTTTAACAAAACCTCATCAGGGCTCAAAGGAACTGCCATATCTATTTCGTGAATATCCCATTCATGCCAAGCACCTCTGTACAGCCACAACCAACAATCATCCATGTATTTCTCTGGCTTCAATTGTTTCATAGCAGTAAAAATGGCATTCAGACAAACTTCATGTGTACCATGTGGATCTGCTAAATCTCCTGCTGCAAAAACTTGATGCGGTTTTATTTTGGCAATAATAGCCGCAACTAAAGCTACATCTTTTTCTCCTACTGGATTTTTCTTTACTTGTCCGGTTTCATAAAAAGGCATGTCTAGAAAATGAATATTTTCATCTTTCAATCCAATGTATCTTGTGGCTGCGTAGGATTCACGGCGTCTAATTAGTCCTTTTAACTTTCTAACTTCAAGAGAATCAATTTGGTTTTCGTTTTTATTATTTAAAAAATCGATAACCTCCTTAAAATTAATTTTAGTTTCATCGGTGCCAACAAAATCGTTGCAAACTTCAGCAAATTTTAATGCTTCGTCATCAGTAACAGCTATGTTTCCAGAAGTTTGATACACTACATGAACATCATGTCCTTGTTTTATTAGTTTTGAAAAAGTTCCTCCCATAGAAATCACATCATCGTCTGGATGCGGGCTGAAAAGGATTACTCTTTTTTTAGCTGGAGTAGCTCTTTCAGGTCTATGTGTATCATCCGTATTGGGCTTCCCTCCTGGCCATCCAGTTATTGTATGTTGCAACACATTGAACATGTTTATGTTCAAATCGTAAGCTGAACCTTCCAAAGCCAAAAGATCAGACATTCCATTATTATTGTAATCTCTATCGGTTAGTTTTAAAATAGATTGGTCTGTTTTTTGGCAAAGCCAAACAATTGCTTTACTTTTTAATTCTTGAGTCCAAATGCATTCTCCAACCAACCAAGGTGTTTTAAAACGGGTTAATTCTGAAGCTGCCGATTGGTCTAAAACGAAAGTGGCATTAGTATGATTTTGCAAAAATGTAGCCGGAACTTCAGAGCTGATATCTCCTTGAATGGTTCTTTTTATAATATCGGCTTTATTTTGGCCCCAAGCCATTAGCACAATCCTTTTAGATCTTAGAATAGTTGAAACTCCCATGGTAATAGCTCTTTTAGGAACATTGTCAATACCATTAAAATCTGAGGAAGCATCTACTCTTGTAATGTGATCCAAAGTGATGATTCGAGTTCCTGAATTGATGTGAGACCCTGGCTCATTAAAGCCTACGTGACCCGTACGACCAATTCCTAATAATTGAAAATCGAGCCCACCTGCATTTTTAATATTCATTTCATAATCAATGCAATATTGATTCAACTCTTCAATAGCTACTGTTCCGTCTGGAATATGAATATTTTCAGGCTTAATATCAATATGATTAAAAAGATGCTGATGCATAAAATAATGATAGCTCTGATTGTTCTCTTTAGTCATTGGATAATATTCATCCAAATTAAAAGTGATTACATTACTAAAACTAAGTCCTTCTTTTTTATGCATTCTAACTAGTTCTTCATACACCTTTATAGGTGAAGATCCAGTAGCTAAACCAAGAACACAAGATTTATTTTCCTCTTGTTTGGATCTAATTAATTCCGCAATTTCTTGAGCTACAATTATAGAAGCTTCCGTTGAGTTTTTGAAAATTTCGTTATGAATTTTTTCAAATCTAGTTTCTTCAAATTTACCGGCACTTTTATAGCTAATGTCAGGTTTAATTTCTAAAGCACTTTTCATTTTATTTTGTTTTAATTCTAATTTATAAAGATATGCTTTTTTTAAAATGGTATAAGTAATGAGAATCACTTATACCATTTAAATTCCATTCTTTTTATTTATTTTTTAGAAGTTAGGTCCGGTAGTATCCCACCAAAGTCTAGTTCCTCCATTATCAGCTCCGCCCAGTTTAGTTAGTCCAATGGCTACACCCCCAGCATTTCCATCTTTTTCAGATTGTACAAAGTTTACCCTTCTTACACCTAAATTAGAATCAATTTTTCCGCCACTAGTATTCTTAAGAACTGGTAATAATTTTGGATATCCTGTTCTTCTGTATTCTGACCAAGCCTCTTGACCTTCCGGGAAACCGGCAATCCATTTTTGAGTAATGATTTTTTGCAACTTCACTTCATTTGTGGCAACAGCATCCCAAGCAACTGTCACATTATTTAATGCTGCACCATTATTTGCTGGAAAATTAGGATCTACATACGCTTTTGCTATTTTCACATTATCAGTGATATAAGCCGTCGCACCTGAAACTCCATGTTGATTGAAAGAAGCAGTTATACCCATTTCATACAAACTTTGCGCTGTTCCACCCATATTCCAACCTCTTAAAGCTCCTTCGGCTCTTAACAAATAAACTTCTGAAGTAGTCATTAAAACAATTTCTTTTGAATTTACAATTGGTCCGATTGCTGAAAAATCAACATGATCTGCTTTGGCAGCAATTTCTATTCCGGTACGAACTCCTTTGAACTGCCCCGGAAATTGTACTGATGTATTAAAGAAAACTGGCAACCTAGGATCAGCATAACCTCCCATTATTGATTCCATATCGGCAGACATACGTATGTCTCCCCAAGCGGCACTAATTGTAGCAATTGGATTATTGAATGTAGGCGATACTACTTTGAATAAATCATCATTTGAAGTCATCACACCAAATTTTTGAGCAATTGCTTTTTCAGCTTCTGTTTTTGCTAAAGCCGGATTCTTTTTAACAATACGCATGGCTAATCTTAGACGCAATGAATTTGCAAATTTTACCCATTTTTTATAATCTCCTTTGTAGGAAGAAAGATCAGTAGTTACAAATGTAGAAGCTTCATTTGCATCCACTCTTTTTGTTAATTCAGCAACTGCAACATCTAATTCTTTGAACATTTGATTGTAAACTTCGTCTTGAGAATCATAAGCAATTACCGGATCAGTAGTTCCAAATTTTGAATATACAATAGGACCATAAGTATCCGTAATTCTATGCATTCCTTCTACTTTCAAAATCAAAGACAGTGCATAAAATTGATCGTATTTTCCTTTTGCTTTTTGTTCTACATTGTAAGCATTAAACATTACATCTCCATAAGCAGCACCCCACGCAAAACCATTCCAGCCATCTACAAGATCGTAGGTAGTGTTATTTGTTCCTCCTCTAAAAGCAGTTCCCGTTGCCATATAACCCGACCAAATATCTCCTTGCAATCCTTGTTGCACTTGGTATTTCCATTCTGGTGTAAGAACTATTATATTGTTGAACATTGGTCCAAATGAACCTTTAATATGATTAAAATCTTGTTCTAATAATTCTGGGGTAATACCGTTTGGATTAGTATTTATTTCTTCAAAATTATCTGTACAACTCACTGCAGCAAGCAAGGAAATACAAATAGCTGTTCTTTTTATAGTATTTAATTTCATGATTTTTTGATTAGAAAGTTACGTTTAAATTAAGACCGATACTTCTTGTAGATGGCATTCCGTAAACATCAATACCTTGCAAACCTTCCCCTGTGCTTAATGAAATATTAGGATCAAATGGAGCATCTTTGTAAATAAAACCTAAATTTCTGGCAATTAATGACAAACTGGCTGTTTGTAAGAAGGGCAATCTTTTAGTATTAAAAGTATACCCTATTGAAACTTCTCTTAAACTTACATTAGTAGCATCGTATACATATTCTCCTGTTGCACCTGCTCTGCCTCCTGTTTGTTTGTAATAACTTTCAGCCGGATATTTTCCTGTATATGCAGAGCCATCAGGATAAACTGCGTTGATAGTAACTCCATCGGCATTTCTGGCATCTCCTGTAGCTTTTGATACTCCAAATTCGTCATTTACTGCTTCAGTCAAACTCATAACATTACCCCCAAATCTTCCATCGATAAGTACATTTGCAAAGAAAGAACCTAATTTAAATGAGTTAGAAAAACCTAACATAAAGTCTGGATTAGAATTTCCTACTTCTTCAAAATCTGTTTTTTGAATGGTGCCATCAGCATTTAACAGTACTCTGCCTTGAGCATCTCTTTTGATATTTACACCTTCAATAACACCATAGGGTTTACCTTGTTCTAAAACATATCGATAATTATTCACTCCAGCTTCAGTCAAAATTACTTTTCCGCCTAATTCAATTGGAATTTCCTTAACTGTATTTTTATTTTGAGAATAATTTACCGTTGCATCCCAAGAGAACTTATCGGTTTTAACAATTTTTCCGGTAACAACCGCTTCAAAACCTACGTTTTTAATACTACCTGCATTAATACCATAGTATTTTACACCAAGAGGATTCGTTAGTGGAGCAAGAATTTGTAAATATTGATGTTTAGTTTCTGAATTATAATAAGACAATTCGAATCCCAGTCTGTTATTAAACATTCTCCATTCTGTACCAATTTCAACTTCTGATTTTAATTCTGGACGCAATGACGTTCCAGGTTTTGGAGCTGCAATAGCAGGCTTATTACCTTCTGAAGTAAAACCATTAGTTGGAGAGGTAACAAAAGGAAAAATATCATTCCCTACTTGCGCATACGTGGCACGAACTTTTCCATAATTAATAAATTCTGGCAAAGTTGTCATTTCGCTAATAATAGCAGTTACACCCACAGATGGATAAAAGAAACCTGAATTATTCGTATTGACTAATGTAGAAGACCAGTCGTTTCTTGCTGCAAGATCTAAAAACAACATGTCTTTGTATCCAAAAGTAGTAGCTGCAAAAACAGATTGTACTTCTTTCGAAGAATCTAACGTTTGTAAATTTCCTGCATTGTTCACAAAATTACCCAATGTAAACCAGTTTGCTATTTGTAAACCTCCACCAATACCAGAATCCAAAGTTGTTCTTTGATTTCCTATTGTATTGGTAATACTTGTTCCTACATTAGCATTAAAACTAAAATCTTCATTGAATTTAGTATTAATTGTAGCAATCAAATCACCATAGCGTTGCGTGCTTAAAGTATTCACGTTTATGTATCTTCCGTTTGTGTGAGATAAAGTACCTTGTGTAGTGGCATATATCTTTTTATCAAAACCACTTTCGACACGATTGTAACTGTATCTTGAAGCAACACTTAACCAGTTATTTACTTTATAATCTAAAGCAATTGATCCGTTAAAAAATTGATTGGTATCTTCGGACTTATTTCTATTGATTCCCCAATATGGATTTTGAAGAATATCTCTGTTAGTCATCCAGTTTTGAACCATCATATTTCTTGAAGGATCAAAAACTTCGAAGTTCTCTTTGTAAGCATTAAAATCATTTCCCCTTGGCATCAAATAAACTCCGGTCAAAGGATTAAAATAGAGTCCGTTTACAGGTCTATTGATAACTTTTTGAGTAGTATAATTTGCATTAGCGGCAACATTCAATTTATCATTGAAAAATTTTGCAGTTTGACGAATCCCAAAATTATTCTTCTTTAAACCACTTCCTGGTATAATTCCAGATCCACTAGTGTTCGCATAAGATAAAGTAGTAGATGATATTGCCGAAGCCGAAGAAAAAGCCAATGAAGTAATCTGTGTGTTTCCAGTATCAAAGAAATCTTTCACATGGTCATTAGAAGCTCCTTTTGCTCCCCAAGTTTCTTCACCTCCTGCTACAGCAACGTATTCATTTTGAAATTTTGGCAAATATGCAGCCGACTCAAAAGTAGTTACTGACGAAGCTTTAAGATTTGATTTTCCTTCTTTTGCTTTTTTTGAAGAAAGCAAAATTACTCCATTTGCACCTTGACTTCCGTACAATACTGATGCAGCAGCTCCTTTAAGAACTGTCATACCTTCGTAATCATCAGGATTAATAAGAGACACAACATCTCCTCCATCACGGTTTCCACCAGCAGTATCTCCAAAAGCATTATTAGGTTGTCCTGAAGTTCCATTAAACAAAGGAATACCATCAATTACATAAAGCGGCTGGTTATTACTTACAGAAGAATTTCCTCTAATAACCACTTTTGTAGAGCCACCCGTACCACCAGCACTTTTTGTTACGGCAACACCAGCAATTTTACCTGCAATAGTATTAATGATATTTGCATCTTTAACACGAGTTAATTCTTCTCCTTTTAATTCTTGAGCGGAATACGTTAATGATTTTCTGGTTTTCTTGATACCAAGAGAGGTTACTACTACTTCAGTAAGTGCAGTAGAAGCAGCTTCTTTCAATTGTACTTTAATAACGCTATCATCACCCACTACAACTTTTTGAGTCTCTGATCCTAGATAAGAAATTATCAAGGTTTTTCCTTTTTGTACTTCAATAGAAAAATTACCGTCAAAATCGGTAACGGTTCCTTTTGATTCTCCTTGTACTGCAATAGATGCCCCAGGCAATGGTGAACCGACAGCATCGGTTACTGAACCCTTGACAGTTTTTACTTGAGCAAGCGTAACTTGCGAAGTAAAAATGATCATAAAGATTAAGATAATTTGTTTCATTTTTGAAAAGTTTTTGTTAGTTATGGCGTAAATTTATCTTTAAGGGTATTCTAAAAAAAATAATTTATACCAACTGTCCTTTTTTTTAAACCAACGACATAATTCCGTCAACAATACGTTTTTCAAGTACGCCTTTTATGTGTTTTTTTCACCTCTTTTCTATTTTTTGATATTTTTATTTAAAAAAAGGTGTTTTTTATTGTCAAATTGATTAAAGTTGTAAAAAAAATTAAGAACCCATATTTTAATGCATAAACGATTAATTATTAAGTAAAAAAGTGAGTAAACAAAAAGAAATAAAATTCGATATCAGACTTCAAAACCATTTTTGGTTTTGGGGATTATTTTTTTTGATGAACTTTCTTCGATGGGGCGCGTATTTTAATGACTATGGATATTCATTAAAATCTAATATTTTAGAATTTTCACTTCACATTCCATTAGTATATTTCAATCTATATTTCCTTATACCTCGCTATGTATTAACTTCAAAATATTTTAAATATAGTTTAGGCTTACTATTGAGTTTAATGGTGGTTTATTTATTGAAAACTGAATTAACCTATTATATCATTTCCGAAGATATTTGGCCAGAAGCCAACAGAGAATACAAGCCCTTTGAATTGAATCATATTGTAGCAGTATGCATTGGTGAAATTTATGTGCTTGCAATCGCATCTTCGGTATATTTAACTTTAATCTGGCTTAAGGAAAGAGAACGAAATAGAGCCATAAAAGAGAATCAATCTAAAATTGAATTGAAATATTTAAAAAATCAAATTCAGCCTCACTTCTTCTTTAATACTTTAAATAATTTGTACGCTTTATCGCTTGAATCCTCTAATAAAGTTCCAGATGTGATTATAAAGCTTTCAAATTTGATGGAATATGTTTTATACGATATTGAAGGGACTAAATTTGTTCCTTTGATAAATGAAATTAATTATATTCAGAATTATATTGAAATCGAAAAACTTCGTTTTGAAAACGTGGAAGTATCCATAAATATAGATTCTAATATTGACGCCGTTAAAGTTCCCCCTTTACTTTTTATATCTCTTGTAGAAAATGCCTTTAAACATGGTGGCATAAATAATGGCAACCTTAAAATAAAGATTAATTGTAAAGTCATTAATGGAACTACCTTGAGTTTTGAAATTCTGAATAATTTTGTACTTTCACAGCATACAAAAACAAAAAAAGGTATCGGTCTAATAAACACTAAGAAGCGGTTGAAATTAATTTTCAAAAACCAATACACTTTCGAACACAAAGTAAAGTTCAATTATTATATCATCTCTTTACAAATACCTATCCATAATGAAGATTAAATGTGTTTTAGTAGACGATGAACCATTAGCTATAAAAGTCCTTCAGAATTATTTTACCAATTTTGCAGATTTTGAAATTATTGGCACGTTTAGCAATGCACTGGAAGCACTGGAGTTTATCAATAACAATAGTGTAGATGCCGTATTTCTCGATATCAATATGCCTATGATGACTGGTTTTGAATTGATCCGATTAATAGAGTACAAAACTAAAATTGTAATCACCACAGCCTTTAGGGAATTTGCTGCCGAAAGCTATGAATTAGACGTTTTAGACTATTTAGTAAAGCCAATCCCATTACCCCGATTTATTAAATGCATCAATAGAATTTCAACCGAAATCAATTTAAAGAATAATATTAAAACGGAGATGCATCGAATCGAACCCCATATTTTTATCAAAGTAGATAAAAAAATGGTAAAAATAACAATCGATGAAATTCTGTTTATCGAAGGAATGAAAGAATATATTAAGGTTGTGACTATTGATAAAACCTACATTACGCACAAATCATTAACCTCTTTATCTGAAGAATTACCTCTAGACCGATTTGTGCGCATCCATAAATCATACACCATTGCTATAGACAAAATAAAGTCTATTGAGGGGAACCGAATCCAAATACTTTCTTACACTTTACCCATAGGACGGAATTACAGTAAAGATGTAAAAAGTAAAATTTTAGAATAAAATTCAATTCAATACTTTATTCCAAATAGATTGAATCTTCAAAAAAAAAGCATCTTTTTATAACAAATAGTGATTATTCAACAATTTTAACAATATTTATTCTAAATAATTTTTTTTTAATTTACTTAACAAATATATTTACCGTCTTACAGCAAAAAAATAATTAATTAAACTAAAAAAAACCAAAAAAAAATTATGAATTCAGAACAGACGAAGTCGAATAATTCGGCTCTTTATACCTTAATTACAGTATTCTTCTTCTGGGGATTTATTGGAGCATCTAATGGTGTTTTTATCCCTTTTTGTAAAGCCAAGTTTGGCTTAGACCAGTTTCAAAGTCAGCTTATAGATTTTGCTTTTTATGGAGCTTATTACATAGGTGCTATACTTCTTTTCATTTTTAGCAGCATTGCAAAAAAAGACATTCTTAATGATTGGGGATTCAAAAAAGGAATCATTTATGGATTATTGATTAGTACATTTGGAGCAGCTTTAATGATATTGGCAGTAACACAAGGAAGTTATTTATTCATTCTTGGTGCTTTATTCATAGTTGCATTGGGATTTTCATTACAACAAACTTCTGCTCAACCTTTCGCAGCATCATTAGGTGAGCCTCATAGTGCATCAAGCAGATTAAATCTTGCTGGAGGCGTTAATTCATTAGGAACCACAATAGGACCAATAGTTGTTTCTTTTGCTTTATTTGGTGTAATCTCTGGTGTAAGTATTGAAGAATTTGCTCAAAAAGAAGATTCATTAGATTCAATGAGGATTCTATATGTATTTGTTGGCGGTCTATTTTTATTAGCGGCTGCTTTATTTCATTTTTCTAAAAAATTACCTGCTGGAAAAAGTGACTCTACTTTTGAAACAGCAAATAAAGCAATGAAAACATTAATTGCAATTACTGTAATTTTAGTTGCCATTTTTGCCTATATATTTTCTCGTTATGAGGATCCTGAATTTATTTCTCGTTTTATAGAAAATAAAGAAAAAGATTATTTAGGATTATCATTAACTATTTCTACCCTAGTAGTTGTAGTGATTGGATTGTTGTTCGCTAACACTACAGCACAGAAAAACCCTGAAGGTTGGGGAGCAATGAAATATCCTCAATTAGTGTTGGGTATGTTGGCTCTATTTTCTTATGTTGGAGTAGAAGTAACAATTGGAAGTAATCTTGGAGAATTATTAAAAACTACTGCTTTTGGTTCAATTGAAGGTCCCGGTTTAGCTCCTTACATGTCTATGTATTGGGGAAGTTTAATGATTGGACGTTGGGCAGGAGCAATTTCTGTTTTCAATCCGTCATCACAACTTAAGAAGATTTTACTTATCGTTATACCTTACCTTGCATTTGGTGTAGTTTTAGCTGCAAATGCTATTTCAGGACAAGACATAACACCATTATATGCATACGCATTCGTAATTTTATTCCAAATTGCAGGTTTCTTTTTAGGTAAAGATCAACCGTCAAGAACATTAATGATTTTTGGTTTAATGGGAATGGCAGCCATGCTTATTGGTTTATTCACAACTGGAACCATAGCTATTTTTGCTTTTATGAGTGGTGGATTGTTTCTAAGTATTATGTGGCCATGTATTTTCTCTCTAGGAATTGCTGGTTTAGGAAAATATACTTCACAAGGATCAGCATTTTTAGTAATGATGATTTTGGGTGGTGGAATTATCCCGCCATTACAAGGAAAACTAGCTGATATCATCGGAATTCACGCCTCTTATTTTATTCCTGTATTGTGTTTTGCATTCATCGCATTCTATGGTTGGAAAGTAATTGGAATACTTGAAAAACAAGGAATCGGACAAGAAATAGAAGTTGGTGGAGGACACTAATTTTAACAAAATATAATACCAAACCAAAAAACCAAACCAACCAATAAAAAATCCCATTTCAATTTGAAATGGGATTTTTTTATTTAAAACTTGAACGTATTCAACTCAACACTGAATACTAAAATATTATTTATTTCCTTTCTCGAAATCAGCAACAAACTGTGCCAATCCAATATCAGTCAATGGGTGTTTCAACAAGCCATAAATTGCAGATAATGGTCCAGTCATAACATCAGCACCTATTTTTGCACAGTTTACAATATGCATCGTGTGACGAACTGAAGCAGCAAGAATTTGTGTTTCGTAACCATAGTTATCATAAATCAATCTAATTTCTTCAATCAAAGCCAAACCGTCTGTAGATACATCATCCAAACGACCAATAAATGGAGAAACATAAGTTGCTCCCGCTTTTGCAGCCAATAAAGCTTGTCCTGCAGAGAATACTAAAGTTACATTTGTTTTAATTCCTTTATCCGAAAAGTATTTAGCAGCCATAACTCCTTCTTTAGTCATAGGTAATTTCACAACGATTTGATCGTGTAAGTCAGCTAATTCTTCACCTTCTTTGATCATTCCGTCATAGTCCAAAGCATTTACTTCGGCACTTACATCACCATCAACAAGATTACAAATATCAACGTAATGTTTCAAAATGCTATTTTTCCCTGTGATTCCTTCTTTTGCCATCAATGATGGATTAGTTGTAACACCATCCAAAACGCCTAATGCTTGTGCTTCCTTAATTTGAGCTAAATTAGCCGTGTCAATAAAAAACTTCATAATATATCTATTTAATTGTGTGTTTTATAATTCTTTGGGCGTGACCCAAGGGTCGGGCTTTCCGTTACAAATGAAATTCACTGAACTCCAATGAAAATAAATGTAATGTGAAGTAATCTTTTACTTTTTAAAGAAAAAAGTAAAAGGATTTTCACTGCAATCCCTCACGCAACCTAAAATACCTAACAGCCACTGGCTGTTCTCCTCTTAATCTCAAATCTCACGCAAGCGTAAAATCAATAAATTCGGTGCAAAATTACAATTTATAATGGTTCATAAGCATTTTTTCATATACTTTATCCGGTAAAATTCTCTTCAAGACAATCGAGAACTTTTGCATAAAAACACCTACTTTATAATGAATGTTAGGATTTGGAGTTTGGATAATTTTATACACCGCTTCTGCCATTTCATTTGGATTACTGCCACTGTCCACATGTTCATCCATAGTTTTTAAAGTATTCCCATAAGGACTTTCATAAGCAGAACCTTTTATAACCGAAGCATGAAAACGTCCCGAAGCAATATTTGTCGCAAAATCACCCGGAGCTACATTCGTAATATGAACACCAAAGGATTTCACTTCCATGCGCAACCCTTCTGTTATCAGTTCAAGAGCACCTTTAGAAGCTGAATAAACACTTCGGTATGGTAAACCCATATACCCAGCAATAGACGTAATATTGATGATTAAACCCGATTGTTGTGAACGCATTTGAGGCAAAACGGCTTTCATCACTTCAATTGGTCCAAAGAAATTAGTTTCAAAATTATTTTTGATTTCATGCATTGGAATTTCTTCCAGCGGCCCTGTAATTCCAACACCAGCATTGTTAATTACAACATCTAATCTTCCTGAAATAGCAATTACTTTGGCTACAGCCGTATGAATCGAATCCGTATCCCGAACATCTAAAGAGACCAATGGAAAAACTGAATTTATAACTCGTTCCGGATTTCTGCTGGTTCCATAAACAACAAAACCTTTATGATGCAAAAACTCGCCAATAGATTTTCCTATTCCTGAAGAACCTCCTGTAATTAGAACTACTTTATTCATGATTATTGATGTTTATTATACGAAAGGTCCAAAAATAAAAAAATCCTCCCGAAGGAAGACTACTTATTTGTGTGAATTTCGAAAAAGAATCTGAAATAAATTCAGATTTAAAAATGGCAAGCGACCTACATCGCACCGCTCAACCACGTACCCTTGCTATGTTCCCATCCTGGGGGAGTCTGCAGGAGCTGGTCGTGTAGGACTTGCCGATGCAAATATACAAACTTTTTATATTTTTGCAAGTGCTTTGTACCTATAAAAATAACGTTGTATATTGGTACATCAAAAAATCAAACTATGAGAAATTATAACTTCCTATCTTTCATTTTATTAGGAATCACCTTGGCAAGTTGCAATGACACAAAAAAAGGAGAAAATACTTTATTTGCCTTCGATATTTCTAAATTTAAGGAAAAATATCAGCCACAAGAAGCAATAGAATTAGGAATTTCGAACCCAAATTCGAAAGCGGTTGACAGTATTATCTACTACGTAAATGATAAAAAAATAGCTTCAAAAAAAGGACTTGAAAAACTAACTTTTGAATTAAAAGACCAAAAATTAGGCTATCAAAACCTAAAAGCATTAGTATATTATGAAGGAGAAAACGCAGAAGCTACAGCAAGAGTAGAATTAGTTTCAAATGTGCAGCCAAAATTATTGAATTACAAGATAGTAAATACATTTCCTCACGACACAACCTCTTTTACCGAAGGTTTAGAGTTTTACAAAGACACTTTATACGAAAGTACAGGATTAAAAGGGAATTCATACTTTAGAAAATACGACTATAGAACAGGAAAAGTTTACAAACAAATTAATCTTGACGCAAAATATTTTGGAGAAGGAATTACTTTCTTGAACAATAAAATGTACCAATTAACTTGGCAAGAAAAAACCGGTTTCATATATAATGCAACCACATTAAAGCTTGAAAAAACGTTCGCTTACGATAAAGATATTGAAGGTTGGGGAATGACGAATGACGGTAAATACATTTATCAAACAGACAAAACTGAAAAAATTTGGAAAATGGATCCAAACACCCAAAAAATGATAGATTATGTCAATGTGTATTCTGGAGAATCAAAAATTCCAAGTATTAACGAATTGGAATGGATTAATGGAAAAATTTACACGAATGTGTGGCAAAAAGATGCTATCGCTGTAGTAAACCCTGTAAATGGAGCTGTTGAAGGTATTTTAAATATGTCAGGTTTGAGGAAATTTGTAAAAAATGAAACTGCTGAAGTATTAAACGGTATAGCTTACAATCCAAAAACTAAAACCATTTTTGTAACTGGGAAAAATTGGGATAAAATGTTTGAAATAACAGTTTTAGAATAATTTTTCAAATGACAACATTAATCATCAATATTAAGGAATTACTTCAAATTCGGGAAACTTCAATTGCTAAAGTTTCCGGTACTGAAATGGCTATTCTTCCAACAATCAAAAATGCTTTTTTAGTAATTAAAGACAACTTAATTGCTGATTTTGGTTCGATGGATAATTTGCCTAAAATACATGCTGATAAAACTATTGATGCTACTGGAAAAATGGTTTTACCATCCTGGTGTGACAGTCATACGCATATTGTTTATGCTGGCAATCGCGAACAAGAATTTGTAGATCGAATCAATGGCATGACCTATGAAGAAATTGCTAATCGTGGCGGTGGAATCTTAAATTCAGCTAAAAAACTAAACGAATCCACTGAAGAAGAAATCTACGACCAATCAAAAGCTCGACTGGAAGAAGTCATGCGTTTAGGAACTGGAGCTGTAGAAATCAAATCGGGATACGGATTGACATTGGATGGAGAATTAAAAATGCTTCGCGTGATTCAACAATTAGCTCAAAACTACCCCATAACCATAAAAGCAACCTTTCTAGGAGCTCATGCTTTTCCATTGGAATATGCATCAAATCATCAAGGTTATATAGATTTAATCATTAACGAAATGCTCCCTGAAATTGCAAAACATAAACTAGCAAACTTCATCGATGCATTTTGTGAAACCGGTTATTTTACTGTTGATGAAACCCAACAAATTATGGAAGCTGGAATTAAATTTGGCTTAAAACCAAAAATCCATGTCAATCAGTTCAACTCTATTGGCGGAATCCAGGCTGGAATAAAATACAATGCCCTTTCTGTAGACCATTTAGAAGTTATGAAACCCGAAGATGTTGCAGCTTTAAAGAATACCGAAACAATGCCAGTTGCTTTGCCTTCCTGTTCTTATTTCTTGAGTATTCCTTATACGCCGGCACGAGAAATGATAACAGCTGGACTTCCTCTCGCTCTCGCAACCGATTATAATCCTGGTTCCACTCCATCGGGAAATATGAACTTTGTAGTGGCAACCGCTTGTATCAAAATGAAAATGACTCCCGAAGAAGCTATAAATGCAGCCACAATAAATGGAGCTTACGCTATGGGAGTTTCCGATACACATGGAAGTATAACTATTGGAAAAAAAGCGAATCTGATTATTACGAAACCTATTCCCTCCTACTTTCAATTGCCGTACGCTTTTGGCAGTAATCTAATTGACACTGTATTGATAGAAGGTGAAATTTTTGCATAAAAAAAGAGGAATATAACGTTCCTCTTTTTTTATGCAAAAATTTTGAAATATTATCTTAAAACAAAACTTGTTTTAGAAACCAATATATCTCTATCGAAAATATTGATGTAATAAGTTCCTTTAGCAAAATCTTTACCTCTTAAATCTTCAGAAACACTTATTGTTTTGTTTTCATATTTCACATTAGTTATAAAACTATATGTTAAAGTATTATCTCCAAAAGTCTCTGTTTTTTTGTCGCCTAAAACATTATTCTTACTGTCAATTACTTGAACATAATATGTTTTATCACCAGATTTAGCTATTTGATTTTCAGCAATTGTAAAATTAACTCTAAGAACGTCAGCTCTACTCGCTTTATCAGTTTCTATTTGTTTACCAGAACTTCTTAATTTAAAAGCAGAACCTCTAGTGTTTAAAACAGTCAATTTTGAACCAATTTCAACTGCTTTTGCCAATTCTTCATTTTGGCCTGTTAATGCTTCTACATTTTTTTTAGTTTCTCCTAATACAACAACCGTACTATCACGTTGTACCGTTAAAGTCGTGTTTTCTTTTTTCAAACCTTCATTCTCTGCCATTAAAACTTTCATATTCCCTTGCAAAGCAATGAATTGTGTTTTATACTTTGACATAGAAGTTACATCGCCTTTAGATTTACTTAAATCAGACATTAAGTTTACCACTTTATCTCTTTCTTGAATTAGTTCATCAGACATCGATGTGTTTTCCGCAATTGCAGCATCATAAGTCGATTTTAACTCTTGTAAATCTTTCATAACGGATTCTTTCTCGGTCAAGGTAGTTTTTAATTCTGTTTTAACTACATCGGCATCAGAAGTCATTTTAAAAATATACACTAAACTTCCCACTAATAAAACTGCCAAAACCGCTATAACTGCTTTAAGACTTGAACTGCTTTTTTGATTTTCCATAATTTGATTTTAATTTTTATTTTATACAAATTTAACAATATATAACCATGTAATAACGTAAGTTAATACAATTATATTATTTTTGGGAAAAATATTTTTTTTAATGGAAAAAATTATCCCGTTTACTATCAATGATCTTGCAAAAATTACAAACCACAGAAGTGGAGAAATAAAATTTGGAGAAAAAATGATAACAGTTCCGAAAGAGGCTGACCCAATTGCATTTCTAAAAACTTGTGACGCTAAATATGTACTATTAGGAATACCCGAAGATATAGGAATAAGAGCTAATTTTGGCAGACCTGGCGCAGCATCAGCTTGGGATAGCGCTATAAAAAGTATTGCTAACATTCAGCACAATCGTTTTTGCAAAGGAAATCAATTGGTTGTCTTAGGACAATTAAATGTGACTGCAGAAATGAAAGAAGTGGAGCATTTAGATTTTAATGACATTGATGATCGCTTCAAATTAAGTCAACTGGTGGAGAAAATTGACAAGGATGTTTCTCATATAATTTTTAGCATTATAAAATTAGGAAAAACACCAATAGTTATCGGTGGAGGACATAATAATGCCTATGGAAATATAAAAGGTGCGGCTCTTGCCAAAGGAAAACCTGTAAATGCGATAAATTTTGATGCGCATTCTGATTTTAGAATTTTAGAAGGACGTCACAGCGGTAACGGTTTTTCATATGCTTTTGAAGAAGGCTTTTTGAAAAAATATTTCATTTTTGGTTTACACGAAAATTATACTTCTAAAAGTGTCTTGGACATTATAAAAAAAATTGACGACCGTGTTCGCTATAATACCTATGATAGTGTAAACATCCGAAAAGAAAAAGAATTCAACCAGGAAATGGCTCAAGCCTTAGAATTTATAAATGACGACTTTTTCGGAATTGAAATCGATTTAGATGCAATTCCAAACATTGCATGCAGTGCAATGACTTTAAGTGGTTTCTCAGTGGAACAACTTCGTCAATTTATATCCTATTTTGCAAAAAATAAAAATGCTGCATATTTACACATTTGTGAAGGTGCACCCGATTTAAGTGAAGAAAAAAACAATCATTTAATAGGTAAACTTATTGGCTATCTTGTAACCGATTTTATTAAATCGAATAATCAATAGTCCATTTTATTGCTGAATTTCTTCTTTAAAACTCCAGAAATTCTTTCGATAATGCCACATAAATAGCCATCAAAAATATTAACACTATCTTTGCAAAACTATTTATGTACTTAATACAAGATATTTAATACCAAAAATATGTTATTCGAAGATTTATCGCTCTCAAAAAGTATACAAAAAGCCGTATTTGAACAAGGCTACACCAACCCAACTCCTATTCAAGAACAATCTATCCCGCTAGTATTATCGGGACGTGATTTAATAGGTTGTGCACAAACAGGAACAGGAAAAACAGCTGCATTTGCTATCCCAATTATACATCAATTACACCGAATTGTAGGTTCTTCAAAAAAAGCCAAGCAAATTCGTGCTTTAGTAGTTACTCCAACCAGAGAATTAGCAGTCCAAATTGGACAAAGCTTTGATACGTATGGAAAATATACCAACTTGACTCAACTGACGATTTTTGGTGGAGTTTCACAAAACCCTCAAGTCGATACTTTAAAAAATGGTGTGGATATTTTGATAGCAACTCCCGGAAGATTACTTGATTTACACAAACAGGGTTTCATTGATTTAGACCATTTGCATACTTTAGTTCTTGACGAAGCAGATCAAATGCTTGATATGGGATTTGTAAATGATGTAAAGAAAATTGTAAAGCTTACGCCAAAAAACAGACAAACATTATTTTTCTCTGCAACAATGCCAATTGCTATTAGAGAATTAGCCGAAATGTTCCTTACAGATCCTGCTACAGTTACCGTTTCACCTGTTTCTTCTACTGCAGAAAATGTAGAACAACGCGTTTATTTTGTTGAAAAAACAGAGAAAAGAAATTTACTGTATCATTTGATTAAAAATGAAAATTTATCAGATGTATTGGTTTTTTCCAGAACCAAACATGGTGCAGATAATGTTGTAAAAGCATTGCGCAAAAATAATATTGCCGCTGAGGCAATACATGGTGACAAATCTCAAAATGCAAGGCAACGTGTTTTGGATGCTTTCAAAAATAAAGAAGTTGGTGTTTTAGTCGCTACGGATATTGCAGCGCGAGGAATTGACATTGATCAATTGCCGTTTGTCATTAATTTTGATTTACCAAATATTCCTGAAACCTATGTTCATAGAATAGGTAGAACCGGTCGTGCCGGAAATGGTGGAATTGCCATTTCTTTTTGCAGTAAAGACGAACATGCCTATTGGAAAGACATCCAAAAACTAATAAAAGTGGATGTAAAAACCGTAAATGACCATCCGTATCCTTGGCATTCAGGAAGTCCGGAAACAGCCCCTGCAGCTGCGCAAAAAAATTCAAATCGAAGTGGTGGAGCTCATAAATCCAGAAAATCAGAGGTTTCAAAACAGAATAAGAAACGCTGGTATTAATAACTTCTTCAAAACTAAATTTTCCGCTGTAAGAAATGCCTTTTTAACTTTAGTTAAAAAGGCATTTTAGCGTTAATTGATTTGTTTTCAACGTTTTATATGTTAAATACAGTTTCTGAAGTGAATAATTTCATTAAATTTGACTAACTTATATAAACATTTAAAAATAAAAACTATGGAAAATTTAGTTAAAAGAAGCAGCTCATTCCCTTTGATTAATACTGGCTTATTTCCGTCAGTGAACACATTTTTTGATGATTTTGTATCTAGAGATCTTTTTGATTGGGCAGATAAAAATTTTACAGCACTTGGCAGTAATTTACCTTCTGTAAACTTAAAAGAAACAGAAGATAAGTTAGAAGTAGATTTGGCTGCTCCAGGTATGAAAAAAGAAGATTTCAAAGTTGAAATTGACAACAACATGCTTATGATTTCTTCAGAAAAAGAAGAGGAGAAAGAAGAAACAAGAAAAAAAGATAATTACATTCGAAAAGAATTTAGTTATCAATCCTTCTTCAGATCTTTCAATCTACCGGAATATATAGATGAAAGTAAAATAGAAGCAAGTTACAAAGATGGAATCCTCCATGTTGTTATTGCGAAAAAAGAAGGCGCTAAGAAAAAAGCACATAAAACTATTGCTATCAAATAAAATTTATTTTTAATATATCCTTACTATTAAACAATAGATTAAAATCGTTAAGCCATTTTAAGCATCTGGTTTAACGATTTTAATTTTGACTCATTAGTTTCTCTACTCAACTTTTACCAGAAGACAATTAAAAATAACATCAAAAAGTGATATTATGAAAACGTCAAAATATTTTTTAAAAAAAAATCAATCTTTAATAGATTACAGAAACGTTCAAAATAAAGCGTTCGAATTGACTCATCCAAAACTTGAAATAACAATCACTCTTGATACTTCGGGAAATAAAAAAACGCCACATCTCTTATTGTTGCAAATGTATTCGAAAGAAAACGAAGTGCTTTTTATTTAAAATAGATTTGCAATAAATAAATGAAGCTTTTAAGACTCCATTTATTTTGTTTATAGGAAATAGTAACAATGCAAAATCAAATATTAATCCCATCATCTTTTAAATCAAAAACTACAAAACCGTTGTTAAATCATGTCTCTTATTTTTTGTTATCAAAACATTGATAATTTTAAATAACTTAGCCGAGTCAAAAGGCTTTACTATAATATCGTCTATTCCGGCTGAAATAGCTTCTTCAGTAATTTCTTCCTTATCAAACGCTGTTAATGCAATAATAGGAGTCTCAATCCCTTTAAATCGAATTCTTCTTGATGTTTCAAAACCATTAATCAAAGGCATATTAATGTCCATTAAAATAATATCAAAACTTTCGTCTTCCAGTATTTTTATAGCCTTATATCCATCATCAACGAGAGTACACATGTAATTGTTTTTTTTGAGAATTTTTTCAGTAACAATTTGGTTAATCTTATTGTCTTCAACTACTAAAACTTTCAATTGTTTGTTTGAGGACAAATCCACTGGAATATTATTTATAATTTCATTGGTTTTCTCAGGATCAAATTCAAATGCAATTGTAAATGTAAATTCTGTTCCTATACCTATTGCACTTTCGAGTGCAATATCACTTCCAAATAATCCCAGTAAACGCTTTACGATAGATAAGCCCAAACCAGTACCTTGATAATCTACTTCTTTTCTTCCAACCTGAACAAACTTTTCAAAAATCTTATCTTGATCTTCAATTGCTATACCTACTCCGTTGTCCCTGATTTTAAACTCGATAAAATGGGACTTATCATTAATTTTCGCCAAATTCACATCAATAAATACCTCTCCATTTTTGGTGAATTTTAGTGCATTACTTACCAAATTTATAATTATTTGGGAAAGTCTTAATTTATCTCCGATCAAATATTCAGGAATTGCCTGATCAATATTGACAATGATGAAATTATTATTATTCTTGGCAAGGAATGACAATGAGTTTTTAATCATGTTTATCTCATCCGATATATTGAACGTCAAATTTTCAAGTATTATCCTATTTTCTTCAATTTTATTAATTTGAAGAACATCATTAACAAGCGATAACAGATACCTTGCTGAAAATTTAAGGGAACTCAAATGGGGACTGTTTGCCAATTCTTTATGCTCGTCTAACAGCATATTAGTAATTCCTACCACTCCATATAAAGGAGTTCTTAATTCATGGGTTATAGTTGAGACAAATTGTGATTTTAGTATTGATGCTTCCTCTGCTTTCTCTTTGGCAATGAACAATTTGTCATTGGCAAGAGTAAGCTCGTTATTCGTTTTTTTCTTGAAATTATTATTTTTATACAAAGTATAAAGCAGCAGTAATAAAACACCTAATATAATGACAAACAATAAGACGATGATTTTAGATTTTCTCAAACTTTCATATTGTGAATCTTTCTCAATTTCAATTTTCTCAATCTCTCTTTTATATTCATCTAACTCGAGATTAACACCTGCCATATTTGCCTTTTTAAGGATCTCCTTGTTAAAAATCTCTTCTGATATTTTATCATAAAGAGCAAGATTCTCATACGCTTTTTTGTAATCTCCTTTTTTTAATAAATACTTAGAATATTCGTGATGAGTAAAGGATAAATCTGATTTCTCAATTCCTTCATTTCCTAATTTTATACTTAGTAAAAAAGAAGCATTTGCTTTTTCATGTTGCCCCTTAAAACCATAATACATTCCATTGAGCATATTTAAGGCTACAACAGATGATTCATCTCCATATTTTTTATGGTACTTATTGATAAATTTTAAATGTGGAAAACCTTCATCAAAAAGACCAATATCAAAATAAGCCCACGTGATATTGAGTTTTGTCAAGACAATTTTACTTGAATCGGATATTTTGTCACTGTATTTTAATGAGTTTTTATAATAATTTATTCCTTTTTTATATTGCTTTTTTTCAAAACAATATATATTTCCCAAATTATTATTGATCCAGGATTTTATAGTATCATTAGAAGTTTTATTACCATAGATTAAGGCTTTTTTAAAAAAAAAGATGGCTTTATCATATTCTGATAATTTCTCATAATTAGAGGCAATTATATTATAAGAATTCGCTATTAGATTATCGTCCTTAGCATTTATTGCATGATGCAAAGCAAGTCTTGAAGTTATTAAAGACTTTTCAAAATTTGCATTACGCAAGTATTTAGATGCTTCTTTTGTTAGTTTTGAAATCTCTTTTTTTGAGTGAGTTGGAGGAAAAGAATAACAATTAACATTAAAAATATTTAATGCCAATAATAATAAAACGATTCTAATTTGATACATATGTTGCTATTATTGAGTCAAATATACAATATATTAATAAGAAAAGAGCCCTATTTGTTAATAATATCATAAAGCCAAGAAATGGAATGTAAAATGTGGATTTCAAAAAATTAAATGCAAAAGTATAAATATAATTGTCCGTTAGAACTTGAAATGAATTATTTAGATGAATAAAAAAAACCTATCTGAAAAAATCAAATAGGCTTAGAATATTTATAAGATACAATTTTTAAGTTTATTCTGATGCTGCTATTTCATGTTCATCTTCAACTTCCCATTGCCCTACAACTGATGTAGCTAATGCATTCCCTAAAACATTAGTTGCACTACGAAACATATCGCAAAAATGATCTATTGGCAAAATCAAAGCGATTCCTTCAATTGGAATATCAAACATACCACATGTTGCAGCTACCACTACTAAACTCGCTCTTGGTACACCTGCAATTCCTTTGCTGGTTAGCATCAAAACTAAAAGCATCGTCATTTGTGTTCCCAAATCCAAATCAATTCCATACGCTTGAGCAATAAAAATACTGGCAAAAGTCATATACATCATACTCCCATCCAGATTAAAAGAATAACCCAGTGGTAACATGAAAGAAACAATCCTATCTTTTACTCCAAAACGTTCCAATTCTTCTGTAAGCTTAGGAAAAACGGCTTCGCTACTCGTTGTTCCAAAAGCAATGATTATAGGACCTACAATTCTTTTAAGTAAAACTGTCATTCTGTTTTTAAGAAAAATATACCCAATAAGGATTAACACAACCCAAATTGATGAAATTCCAATTAAGAAAGAGCCAAAAAATTTAAAGTATGTGATTGCTAATTCCTGAAAGTCCCTTACTGCAAATACACCCGCAATGGCTCCAAAAACACCTATTGGGGCAAATTTCATTACATAGTTCACCATTTTTAAAACAATATGGGAAGTTTTGTCTAAAGCATTTACAACTGGTTTCACGTAGTCCCCTAAAGCTGCTGCCGCTAAGCCGAAGAAAATAGAAAAAATAACAATTTGTAAAATTTCATTTGTTGCCATTGCCTCAAAAATACTTTTTGGCACAATGTGTTCTATAAAGTTTTCGAAAGATATGCTTTGAGTTTTTGCGGTCACTTCTGATGCAGCAGCTAAATCAACATTTGTCAAATTAAGTCCAACACCTGGCTCAAGTATGTTTACAAAAAACATCCCCAATAACAAGGATATAAATGAGGCTGTAAAAAACCAAGCTAATGCTTTACCACCTATTCTACCTACCGCTTTGATATCTCCTAATTTAGCTATTCCAACAACTAGAGTTGTAAATACTAATGGAGAAATTATCATTTGAACCAATCGGATGAAAACCGTAGCCAGCATTTTTATTTTACCGCTAAAGGATTGGGCAGCTTCTGCTGAAATTGAATTATGGATAATAATTCCTAAAACAGCACCTAAGAACATTGCTATTAGAATTTGCCCTGTAAGGCCTGAGAAAAATGATGGTTTCTTTGTTGTGGTTGTAGTCATTAAATTAGCATATTAATTTCAAGGTTATGGCTCAGGATTTAGCTCGTCAAAATACTGAGTATGCGATTCTATTTTATATAGGTTTTATTGATTAAATAAAAATCAGCCAGTACAATTGCCGCCATAGCCTCTACAATAGGAACTGCACGGGGAACCACGCAAGGATCATGACGCCCTTTTCCTGTCATTTCAGTGATATTTCCTTTATTGTCCAGTGATTCTTGTTTTTGCATAATGGTTGCCACTGGTTTGAAAGCCACACGGAAATAGATATCCATTCCGTTACTTATTCCGCCCTGTATCCCACCTGAAAGATTGGTTTTAGTTGTTCCATCAGGGTTGTATAAATCATTGTGTTCGCTTCCTTTCATTTTGGCTCCACAAAAACCGCTTCCAAATTCAAATCCTTTTACGGCATTTATAGAAAGCATTGCTTTACCAAGTTCAGCATGAAGTTTGTCAAAAACAGGTTCTCCTAAACCAATGGGCACATTTTGAATCACGCAAGTTACGGTTCCTCCCACGGTATCGCCTTGTTTGCGAATATCACGAATATATTCCTCCATGATTATAGCTGATGCTTCATCAGGACAGCGAACGGGGTTGCTTTCCGTTTTAGAGAAATCTAATTCTTGGTATGGTTTTTCTAAAAAAATAGGACCAACAGAAGAAACGTAAGCATTGATTTTAATTTCTGGTAACATTTGTTTTGCAATAGCTCCCGCCACTACTCTACTAGCAGTTTCACGAGCGGAGCTTCGTCCACCACCGCGATAATCACGCACTCCGTATTTCTTCTCATATACATAATCCGCATGACTCGGTCTGTAATTATCTTTTATATGGGAATAATCATCTGATTTTTGATTGGTATTAGGAATTATGAATCCTATTGGTGTTCCGGTAGTTTTGCCTTCAAAAATTCCAGAGAGAAATTGTACATCATCCGGTTCTTTTCTTTGGGTAACAATAGCCGATTGACCTGGTTTTCTTCTTGACATTTCTAATTGAATTGCTTCTAGATCTATTGCTATTCCTGAAGGACAACCATCAATTATTCCGCCTAAAGCTTCTCCGTGTGATTCTCCAAAAGTTGTTATTCTAAATAGTGTTCCGTAGCTATTTCCTGCCATTATATTAAGTTTTGAACAAAAGTACTATTTTAGTTTAAAGTTTAAAACTTTATCCCGACATTTCAGGATAAAGTTTAAAAAATTGCGAATTTATTGGCCTTGTATTGACATTAAATATCTTTTTTTACCTTATAATCTAGCAGTTCTTATATTACTTTGTTAAACTCAAATTAAAATCTATTGAAAAAGAAAAGCCAAATTAATCTTTATATAAAAGTATATCTCGAGACATATGTAAATTAGGTTGAAAACTCAACCACATTGAAATACAACAAAAAGTAATGAAAATTGCTCCATGATTCCCAAACCTACTACGCTAAAAAACAATAAGTTAATTTAAAATGGTAACTAAATATTGAACAATAAATTGGTTGCTACATTAATTTTTCCAGACAAGATTTTTTAATTTAAATACTGTTATTTAAATCTTAAAAATTTCGAAAAGTGTAAATTATATAACTTTTCTGTAAAATTTTATAAACTTTCATATCTAACTAAACTCTACTTTTGTATAAACAAAAACTTACTTATGAAAAAAATTATTTTATCAGCAATAATGTTAATTGGATTAGCATTTACAGCACAAGCACAAGACATTTCGAAAAACGCATTGGGATTACGTTTAGGTGGTAATAATGGTTTTGGTGGAGAACTTTCTTACCAAAGAGCATTAGGAAGCAACAATAGACTTGAACTTGATTTAGGTTGGAGAAACAGAAGTAACTATAACAATAATGGTTATGATGACAATGCAGTAAAATTAGCAGCTTTATACCAATGGGTATGGAACATTGATGGTGGTTTCAACTGGTATGCTGGTGTAGGTGGTGGTGTAGGAAGCTACAATTACGATGACAATGACAACAATTCATTTAATGAAACGTTTGTATTTGCTGCTGGAGATATTGGTATTGAATACAATTTTGACATTCCTTTGTTAATTTCATTAGATTTCAGACCTGAGTTTGGAGGAAATGGATATTACGAAAACAATTACGGTTCTGATATTGCACTAGGACTTAGATACCAATTCTAATATTTAGCAAATAAATATATTTAAAAATGCCACTAGAAATAGTGGCATTTTTTTTATTTAATAATGATTTCTTTTTTAGAATTTATCTTAACCACACAAAAAGGATTTGTAAAAGCCTGAGTAACCATTCCATCTGGTTCAGGATTAGTTTCTTTTACAGTAACTATAATATTGTTATCTGTTTCAACTGCAGTATCAATTCCGATAGAATAGCCTCCAGATGTTTTTTCGCCCATATTTAAAACAATAAAATTGGAAGTCTGAATATCATTTGGACTAATTTTATCTTTTAGATTTTCGTCATTTTGCAACATTCGAATTTCATTTGGCTCCGAAAGAATCTCAAAAAAACGAATGCTTGCCCCTCCATCAGTTTGTTGGGTCAAGACCTCAAACAATGGTCTTTTATCAGTACCTGTTTTAGTAGAAGCTCCACAGGAAACTAATAATATACCCAAAAATAACAGCGGTAATTTTTTCATCTTATTTTTTTATAGATTAAATTAAGAACTCATTTTAATAAGTAACCTTATAGATATTTATTTATTGCTTTTTGATATAACTTTTCATACAAAGGCAAAATGTATTTAATGTCAAACCTCTTTGCAACTGATAGTGCATTTTCTTTAAATTTAGAAAGAGTTGCATCGTCTTTTAAAATTTTTAACGCATTCTGAGCCATTTCATCAGTATTACCTACATCACTCAAATACCCCGAAATACCGTCAAAATTTACCTCTGATAAACCTCCAGAATTACTGGAAATAACAGGGACCCTACACGCCATTGCCTCAAGAGCTGCCAAACCAAAGCTTTCAGTTTCGGATGGAAGTAAAAATAAGTCGGTCAAACATAAAATTTTGTCGATTTCATTGCTGTTTCCAAAAAATATTACCTTGTCGACAATACCTAATTCCTGACACAAATATTCAGCTTTCTCTTTTTCAGGGCCATCTCCTACCATCATCAATTTAGCCGGAATCTCTTTTTGAATATTATAGAAAATTTTAATCACATCAGGAATTCTTTTTACTTTTCTAAAATTACTGATGTGCGTTATAATTCTTTCATTTTCCTTAGCCATTACCGAACGCTGACAAGGAACGCTTGGGTCGTTTATATTTTTATCCAATTCTATAAAGTTTGGAATAACCTCGATTTCATTTTTTATATTAAATAATTTAAGCGTGTCGTCTTTCAAACTTTGGGAAACCGAAGTAACAAAATCAGATTTATTGATACTGAAAGTTACAGCTGGTTTATAAAATGGATGATTCCCAACTAATGTAATATCAGTTCCGTGAAGTGTAGTCACCATTGGGATATTAATTCCTTCATCTTTCAGCATTTGTTTAGCCATATAACCCGCATAAGCATGTGGAATAGCATAATGTACGTGCAGTAATTCGATTTTATAGAGCTTCACCATATCGACTAATTTGCTTGACAAAGCTAATTCGTAGGGTTGATAATGAAATAACGGATATTCCGGAACATTCACTTCGTGGTAATGCACATTTGGATTTAAAAGCGCCAAACGTACGGGTTGACTGTACGTTATAAAATGAATTTCGTGACCACGTCTTGCCAATTCAAGACCTAATTCTGTAGCGACAACACCACTTCCTCCAAAGGTAGGATAACAAACTATTGCAATTTTCATCTATATATTTTAATGAAACGAAATTAATAAAAATAGGAATGTGTTTTATGGAAATTTAAGTTAAATCCTTCCAAGCTTAAAACTTAATACGCTGGATCCTTACGGCATTTAAAATCGCTAACAATGCGACGCCAACATCAGCAAAAACAGCTTCCCACATCGTAGCTAATCCTCCTGCTCCCATTACCAACACAATCAATTTAACTGTAAAGGCTAAAAAAATGTTTTGCCAAACGATTTGTTTTGTCTTTTTTCCAATATTAATTGCTGTAAAAATCTTTGTGGGTTGATCATTTTGAATTACTACATCGGCAGTTTCAATAGTTGCGTCACTTCCTAAACCTCCCATTGCGATTCCTACATTTGCCAAAGCAATTACCGGAGCATCATTTACTCCGTCACCAACAAATGCAACGCTTATATTTTGCTTCAATAAAGCTTCTAATTTTTCAACTTTGTTTTCAGGCAATAAATTTCCAAAAGCCTGATCAATATTCAACTCTTTGGCAACAACAGAAACTATTGATTGATTATCGCCAGAAAGCATAATGGTCTCTACATTTAATTTGTGTAAGCTCTGAATTGCCTCTTTTGCATCTTCTTTAAGTTCATCAGCAATAATAAAATAACCTGCATATTTTTGATTGACAGCAACAAGTATAATTGTAAATGGAATAGTATCAATTTCAGTGTCATAAGCGACATTGTAATTTTGCATCAACTTAGCATTTCCTACTAAAATCTCTTTTCCATCCACAAATCCTTTTAATCCCAATCCTGCAATTTCCTTTACTTCAGTTACAATAGTAGCTTTTGTATGGTCTTTGGCAAATTCTATAATTGCCGAACCCACGGGATGTGTGGATTTAGTTTCAATTGCGGCTGTATATTTTACCAAATCAGTTTCTGAAATCCCAACAGCCACTACTTTTTGAACTTTGAAAACCCCTTTAGTCAATGTTCCTGTTTTATCAAAAACGACTACTTTGACTGATGCTATTATATCCAAAAAAGTGGACCCTTTGAATAAAATTCCGTTTTTACTTGCTGCGCCAATTCCCCCAAAATATCCTAACGGAATAGAAATTACCAATGCGCAAGGACAAGAAATTACCAAAAAAACTAATGCTCTATACAACCAATCCTTAAAAATATAATTGTCTATAAATACCATTGGTAGCACACAAATTGCTATTGCGAGATAAACCACAATCGGTGTATAAATTTTAGCAAATTTCCTAATAAACAATTCGGTTGGCGCTTTTTTTGCAGAGGCTTCCTGAACCATTTCCAGAATTTTCGATAATTTACTATCCGTGAAAGCTGTAGTGACTTCTACTTGAGAAATAGTATTTAAATTGATCATTCCTGCCAAGATTGTTTCTCCTTTTGATTTGGTATCAGGCTTACTTTCTCCTGTTAATGCTGCTGTATTGAAAGTGGCGTAATCAGAAAGTAGTTTTCCGTCTAAAGCTAATTTCTCACCGGGTTTTAATTCTATAATTTCTCCAATAGTTACTTCCGAAGCTTTTTTGGAAAAAATATTCACTCCTTCAATTACATTTGCAACATCAGGTCTTTGGTCTAATAATGATTTTATATTCGATTTTGCTCTTCTTACGGCTAACATCTGGAATAATTCACCTATTGCGTAAAATAGCATTACAGCCACACCTTCGGCATATTGACCAATTCCAAACGCACCCAATGTAGCAATTCCCATTAAAAAAAATTCAGAAAAAACAGCTCCTTTGCGGATGCTTTCATAAGCTTCTTTCAACACTGGAAAACCTACCGGAATATAAGCTATAACATACCAAACGATTCGAATCCAACCAGTAAACCAAGATTGTGGAACGTAATTATCAAACAATAAAGCAATCAGCAATCCTATAAAACTAATTATGGAAGGTAAAAACATTCTGAAAGTACTTTCGCTTCCATTAGAATGATTGTGATCTTCCTCATCGTGATTTTCTGATTCACTGTGAGAAGAACAACATCCTGCATCTTCCTCTGCTTTATTGGCTTTTTTTTCTTCTAAAGCACAGCAAGCTTGTTTATGAACCGTATCATGTTTGTGTGTCATTTTAGCTAATTTATTTTTAAGAAAAAGAAAGTACTAATAATCAAAAGCACTACTATTACTGTAAAGTTAGTTGAATTTAATGTCTTATCTTTTGATACAGCACATAAAATTACTAGTAATAATAGCCTGACAATTATTTATTTACAATTAACTATTTTAGACTTGAATTCTGTTCTCTTTCAAACAATAATTGCATTGTTACATACACTACTTGTCCTTTTTAGATCTTTTTTTATTAATCCATTTATTCATTTTATAGCTTAAATATGCTGAACCGCTGCCAATAATTGCTCCTGCAAATACATCGCTGGGATAATGAACCCCTAAATGCATTCGAGAATATCCCACTGCACCTGCCCAAACAAATGATGGGGCAATAATATACCATTTGGGATAAGCCAAACTGAGTGATGTTGCTGTCGCAAAAGCTAAAGAAGTATGTCCCGAAGGAAATGAATTGCCTACAGACGATGTTGCTTGATCGATATCCGGATAGGTTTCAAATGGTCTGTCTCTTTTTATAGTATGTTTCAATGCTGTGGTAATAAATGCATTTACTAAGAATACTTCTCCTATAAAAATTGCTTGTTTCTTGATGGTACTGTCTTTCTTTATTAAAGCAACAGAATATAGAATAATGGGAGTTGCAACACTGATTGGAACCGCACTATTTGTTACTAATTTAAAAGTAGGATCTAAATTCTTATTTCTATGAACATTGATATCCCGTAGAATATTTATATCACTATTTTGAGCATTTACAAAAGTCATGCAAAAAAGCAATACAATTAAATTAACTCTTGTAAAAACGGTACTCCTATTTCTCATTAAGCTGTTTTTATCTCAAATATACTATAATACAAGGTGAAATTTGTAACTAAATACTTCTTATAAAATCATTTTAACAAAAAATAGTCCAAATGAAATTGTCTATAATTTCATTTGGACCATTTTATTATTCCGTCAAAGTTAGCTTAGTTTATAATCGCTTCATAAATCACCTTTTGGATATCTTCCCGAATATTTTCTTTGGATAATCTGTTTTCAGCTGCAATTGGAAAAGTTCTGTTGGATAAAAATACATAGACAATTTGCGTTTCGGGATCAGCCCAAGCCATCGTTCCTGTGTAACCAGTATGGCCAAAACTGGTCATCGAAGCACAACCACACGTAGGTCCTTCAGTACCCAATTGTGGTTTATCAAAACCAACGCCTCTCCTATTTCCTGCCGCACAAAAATAACAGGTATTAAAATCTTCAAATGTCTTTTCAGAAAAATACTGCTGATTGCCATAATTCCCTTTTTGCAGATAAAGCTCCATTATTTTAGCCACATCCATTGCATTCGAAAAAACACCTGCGTGACCGGAAACTCCGCCTTCTAAAGCTGATGACAAATCATTAACATATCCTTGTAAAAGCTGATGACGGAAATACGTATCTGTTTCTGTTGGTGGAATTCTGTTTTTATCAAACTTAGCCAATGGATTAAAACTGGAATTATTCATTCCGAGTGAACGATAAAAATTCTCTTGAATTAAAACATCTAGTGTTTTACCCGTTGTTTTTTCTAAATAATCCTTCAAAATCATAAAAGTAAGATCGCTGTATTTGTATTCTTTTTTCAATGAGAGCTTACTATTAACAATCATTTTCATAATGGTGTCACTAAAATTATTTCTTATAAAAAGACTATCTGCCAATCGTTTAGAAAACTGTTCTTCGGATACTTTTCTAAAATAAATTTCCGAAGGAAATTTTGACTTATCCATTGTTGCTTTATAAAATGGAATTCCTGCGGCAAGTCCTGCGTAATGAGACAATAAATCCTTAAAATTAATATTCGCTTTATTGGAATCTTTAAAAATGGGAGACATTGTTCCTAATGTAGTTTCCAGATTTATTTTTTGCTGATCGTATTGCAACATCACATTGGGCAACGTAGCCAGAATTTTTGTCAACGATGCAACATCATAAATATCTGAATCTTGAACTTTAATCGTTTTATCATAAGTATGGTGTCCGAATGATTTTTGATAAATAACTTTTCCTTTTCTGGCTACCAAAACTTGAATTCCAGGCGTCATTCTGCCATTAATCGCTTTATTGGCAATGGCATCAATTTTTGATAAAATTTCAGTATTCATTCCCACATTTTCAGGAGTTGTAAATCCTAAGCGATTTAACTTTTCAGTTGCTAAACCATCATTTATTTTAAAGCTTGTATTGATAGAAACCGGTAATTTTCCTTTGGCTTCAATAGCTCCAAAAATTAGTTCTGCAGAAACTATTTGAGCAATCGCACTGTTTTGATAGGAAACAACCAATCCTTCGAAATCATCAAAATTTGTAATGGGTAATAACGAGTATGGTTTTGCAAAAACATCCAGAATTACATTATTGTTTTTAGCTAAAAAATTGATCTTAAACAATTCATTAGATTTTAAATCATCGTTTCTAAAAGCTACATCTGATTTGTGATATCCAATGATTACAGTTGTAAACGGTTGCAATTTCACTTGTAAACTGTCCAAATTAGCATCTGCAACTACAGTTACTTCAGCGTATTTTTTCAAAGTCGAAACAAAAGCATCATTACTGTCATCTCCTATTTTTACATAGGCTATTTTTTGTTTGTCCAAATTTTTAATTGGTAAAACTGCTGCTGTATTTTTTAGAATAGTAATTGCATTTTCATACAACTCATATTGTAAAGCATCATTTTCGGATGAATTTAAATCGTTGTATAAATTATCTGTTGCAATGGGTTTGAAACTATTCAAGCCGGCTTTGTATTTAAACTTTAGAATTTTCTTTACAGAAAAAGCCAATCGTTCATCAGTAAATAAATTTAGGGAATACGCTAGCTTAAATTTCTCAATAGCAGCGGGAACATCTTCAGGAAATAACAATACATCATTTCCAGCCATAAAAGCTTCAAAGTTGATTTCGCTTGGTAATTTAAAGTTACTTACACTTTTCATATTCAAAGCATCAGTAAAAATAAGCCCTTTGAATCCCAATTCTTTTTGAAGAATATCAGTTACTACATTATAAGAAATCGAAGAAGGATAATTCGGTCTTGATTCTAAACTGGGAACGTTTAAATGCGCCACCATAACAGAAGAAAGTCCTTCATGAAACATTTTTTTATAGGGATAAAACTCAACGTCCGATAATCTTTCTTTAGAAAAATTAATAGTTGGTAAGCCTTTATGAGAATCTGTTTCAGTATCGCCATGACCTGGAAAATGCTTTCCGGTAGAAAAAATTCCTTGACTCTGAACACCTTTCATTAAAGCAATGGCACGTTCAGTAACTTTGAATTTATCTTCGCCAAAAGAGCGAAAACCTATAATAGGATTTCTGGGATTCGTGTTGATATCGAGAACTGGAGCAAAGTTAAATTGCAAACCCAATCGCTTGCTTTGTTCTCCCATTTTAACACCAACTTTCTCCAATAATTTCATGTCTTGGATGGCTCCAAGTGTCATATTCCAAGGATACCGATACGTAGAATCAAGACGCATACTCAATCCCCATTCGGCATCACTACCAATAAACAAAGGGATTTTTGACTTCGATTGAAAACGGTTGGTTAATTTAACTTGACGAACAGGACCGCCTTGAAAGAAAATCAATCCTCCTATTTTGCTTTCCTGTATCAGTTTATCAATAGCGTTGAAGTGTACGGTATCTTTATTAGAATAAGCGGCAACCATAAATAATTGCCCAAATTTTTCCTCTAAAGGCATTGTATTGTAAACACTATCAACCCATTTATTCCCTTCGGAAGATAATTCAAAAAGCGTGGAAGTATTACTTGCAGCTATGCTGTCCAAATTTTCTGTTTTGGACGGAACGTTGGTTACAATTACTTTATTCTTATTAATTTTTGTCCCAACACAACTTGAAGCTACAAAGAAAATTAAGACATAAAATAAAACAATTTTGATGCCTATTTTTCTCATTGAACTGTTTTGTTTAAAAAAAGCGACTATGCCAGCTATCGATGGCCGGAACTTCCCAAGATTCATTATATTCTTCTATATTATTAACTAAATTATTGAAAACTATAGTGTTTTCAGTAACAGCTTTGTCTTTTACCATTTTCTTGAAATCAATCAAAGGCTTGTGGGCAATATGCTCTCCAAGTTTGAAAGTGACATTCATTTTATCCAATAAATCAACAGTATATTTTTGTTCTAAACTTTGAATAAATTCTACAGAAGAATCGATAGAACAACCCGTTGCTGCTTGTACATCCTGATTTACGGCAATAATGATAAATCGGTTGTATTTTAATTGATACGATGATTCTAAACTGGTACCGTGAGCTGCCCAACCTTCAAGAAAGGATTGCAAGGCAATTTCTATTTCAGAAAACTCGGCATCCGAAAATTTTCTGTTTGATTGATAAATCCAGATTTTAGATTCTTCGGGTAAATTTTCAAATGGAACAAACATCTTAATTATGAGTTATGAGTTATGAATTTTGATTTAGAAAATCAAAGTTCGTAATTTTTAATTGATTTATAAATCTTGTGCGTTAGCAATCAATTCCGCAATATCCATTACTTTTACTTCGCCTTCCTTTTCTTTGTTTTTAATACCATCAGTCATCATGGTGTTACAAAAAGGACAACCCGCAGCAATTATTTCTGGTTTTGTTTCTAATGCATCTTCAGTTCTTTCGATATTCACTTCCTTGTTTCCAGGTTCTGCATCTTTAAACATTTGGGCACCACCGGCACCACAACATAAACCGTTGGCTTTGGAACGCTTCATTTCTACTAATTCAGCATCCAATTTAAGAATCAAATCTCTTGGCGCTTCATACACATTATTGGCTCTTCCTAAATAGCAAGGGTCATGAAAAGTAATTCGTTTTCCTTTAAATTGTCCTCCTTCAATGGTTAATCTTCCGTCGTCTAACAACGATTTCAAAAACTCAGTATGATGAACAACTTCATATTTTCCGCCTAATTCCGGATATTCGTTTTTTAGCGTATTAAAACAATGTGGACAAGCAGTAACAATTTTTTTTGCTTCGTATGCATTCAAAACCTCGATATTCATCATGGCTTGCATTTGAAACAAAAACTCATTTCCGGCTCTTTTTGCAGGATCACCAGTACAACTTTCTTCAGTACCTAATACGGCAAAAGAAACATTGGCACGATTTAAAATTCGAACAAATGCCTTCGTTATTTTCTTTGCTCTATCGTCAAAACTTCCAGCACAACCCACCCAAAATAAAACTTCTGGTTGTTTCCCTTGAGCTAACATTTCGGCCATAGTTGGCACTATTAAATTCTCTGACATACTATTTTGTTGATTCGGTTATTCGTTGATTTGATTATTCGAGTAAGCGGAAATTTGTTATTTCATTTTATTAAATAAAACTTAAACAAATAACCAATTAAATAATTATTCATTCTTCCAATTCAATCGATCTTGCTGATTGTATTGCCATGGCGCACCGTTATTCTCTATATTAGTCATCATAGCATTAATTGGCATTGGTGCAGCACTTTGTTCCATTACTAAATAGCGTCTCATATCCATGATAATTGAAAGCGGACTAATATTTACAGGACATTCCTCAACACAAGCATTACAAGATGTACAAGCCCAAAGCTCTTCCGGTGTAATATAATCGTTCAATAATGTTTTGTTATCCGGAATAAAAACACCTTTATTGGCATCAATATTTCTTCCTACTTCTTCCATTCGATCTCTGGTATCCATCATGATTTTACGTGGAGACAATTTTTTCCCTGTTATATTCGCAGGACAAGATGAAGTACAACGACCACATTCAGTACACGTATAAGCATTCAATAACTGAACCCAATTTAAATCCTGAACATCACTGGCTCCAAATTTACCTGGAACCGCATTTTCATCCACTGGAGGTGCTGCAAATGGATCAGCATTAGGATCCATCATTAGTTTTACTTCCTTAGTAACAGACTCTAAATTATCAAATTGTCCTTGAGGATTTAGATTCGCAAAATACGTATTTGGAAACGCCAACAAAATGTGTAGATGCTTAGAAAAATAAAGATAGTTCATGAAAATCAAAATCCCAGTAATATGCAACCACCAGAATATTTCGGAAAGAAGCATCACTAATTCATTAGACATTCCATTAAATAATGGTTCAATAAATTGACTTATTGGAAATGAACCTGCTTTAATAAAATGAGAAAAACCTCCAGGCACATTCTGTAAATGCAAATCAGAAGCATTCATTAATAAAAACAATGTCATTAAAACTACTTCAAAATACAAGATATAATTAGCATCGTTTTTAGGTGCTCCGTTCAAATCTGGATTAGCAAATCGTTTTAGTTTGATGATATTTCTTCTTATCCAAAAAGAAACAACTGCAACTAAAACTAAAAGGGCCAAAATTTCGAAAGAAGCAATCAATACATCATACGTAGTTCCTAAAAAAGCAAAAACACGATGCGTCCCAAAAAGTCCGTCAATAATAATTTCTAGTAATTCTATGTTTATAATTACAAAACCTACATAGACTATAATATGCAATGCTCCAGCAATAGGTCTTTTCACCATTTTAGATTGACCAAGAGCTATCATGGACATATTAGTCCATCTTGCTTTGGAATTATCTGAACGATTTAAATCAGTTCCAAGGTTTATATTTCTAATTATTTTTTTTACGTTAGTATAAAAATAACCAAAACCAATTACCAAAAGAATGGCAAATAAAATATTGTCTAAATAGCTCATAATTGCTAATTTTTTACTTAGGGATAGAATCGTTTACAGGACCAACATAAGGTTTGTTTTTCTTTCCAAACAAAGAAACATTTACATATCTAGTTGGGTAAAGTCTAACATCTTGTAATAATAATTCTAATTCTTTTGTGGAACTTTTAATATTTTGGTAGAAAGCTTCATCGTTCAATAATTTGCCCATAGAGCCTTTCCCAGATTCCAAACCGCTCATAATACCATCGACTCTAGCTAAAGTTGCATTTAGATTTTTAACTGTTTTTCCTAAATCAGCTTTATTCAGCGAATCAGATATTTTAGAAAAATTTCCGGATATTTTATTAAAATTAGTAACAACTCCATTTATTTGAGTTTTGTTAGCATCTAATAAAGTATTAACGCTTAAAGAAGCTTTATGAAATTGTTCGATAGTCTTGCTCAATTCCGCTAATGTAAGCTTTAAATCCTGCTGTCCTTTTTGGTCTAAAACATTATTTAATCCTGAAATTAATTTTTCAGTACTTCCCAATAATTTTTCTAATTTTTCCTGAAGTGGAGCTAATTGATCTCCTACTTTATCTGTCAGTCCTAATTTTACTCCGCCTTGTAATTTTTGACCATCAACAGCTAAGGTTTTATCTTCAAAATTAGGAATAATTGCAATTTGTTTTCCTCCTATAAATCCTGGCTCATAAATAGAAGCCGTACTCGATTTAGAAATTGGAAAATCAGTTTTTAATTGTAATTCAACTAATAAAACACCTGTGTTTTCATCTATTGTAATACTGTTTACTTTACCTATAACCAAACCGTTTAAAGTTACAGGAGCCGATGCAGCTAATCCTTCCACACTTTTATATTCAACATAAAATGTTTTGTAATTGGTAAAAAGGTCTCTTCCTTTCAAAAAACTATAGCCCCAAATGAATAATAAAATAGATGCAATGACTAATATAGCAGTTTTAATTTCTCTCGTTATTTTCAAAATGTAATTTTTTTTGCAAAATTAATGTAAAATATTTTAACTTGTTATTATTATTTAAGTGCTTCTTGGATACTAATTTTTTCTCCATTTTTAAATGCAATTAAAAAAGCCGAATCATATCCTTTTTCTTTTGCTTCCTGTAATTGCTTTTTTGCCTCATCATAATCTGGAGTTTCACCATACATATATTTATAAACTCTGTTATCATATGCTACAGAAATATTTTTCAATCCTTTAAAATTTTTAGGCGCTAATTCAACTTTTCTAACACTGGCAGAAAGTTGCACTTTGAATAAAGCAGAAGAATTGTCTGTGCTTTTAATTGTTTTTTTAACTTCCGAAGAATTTAAATTTACTTTAGGCTTTATCGGTGATGAAGTGTCTTTTATTGGTTTCTCAATAATTTTCTGAGATGGTTTCTCGTCAAAAATCTCTGTTTCTCCATTTCCATAATAATCTCTTTTATAACTTATAATAGCGTCTGCAATTGCTTTAGCTATTTCATTTTGACCTTCCTCAGAATTTAAAGTATTTCCCTCAATAGAATTAGAAATAAATCCCATTTCTATCAATACCCTTGGCATATAAGCTTTGTGAAGTACCATAAAAGGAGCTTGTTTAACTCCACCGCCTCTAATTTTTTTACCTAAATCCGCAAACTCTTCTTCCACTTTACTTGCCAGCGAAATACTATTATCTAAATATTCCTCTTGCATCAAGGTCATTCCAATCATAGTTTCTGGAGAGTTCGGATCAAAACCTTCGTATTTTTGTTTGTAATCTTTTTCCAAAGTAATTACAGAGTTCTCTTTTTTCGCGGCTTCAAGGTTAGAAGCAACTTTATTCATACCCATAACATAAGTTTCGGTGCCATCAGCTGCAGTGTTTCTATTTGCATTACAGTGAATTGACACAAAAATAGTAGCATCTGATCTATTGGCGATATTTGCCCTTTCAATTAAATCAATAAATACGTCCGTTTTTCGGGTATAGGTAACGCTAATTTTAGGAGTAGCCTCCAATATTTTCCCTACTTTTAAAACTACAGCCAGAGCAATATTCTTTTCAACACGACCTTCATATACAGCACCAAAATCATGAGCACCATGTCCCGCATCTAAGGTTACTCTAAATATATTGGATTGACTATAGGTGGTAAAAGGAACTGTCGCGAGAAGGAGAAAAAATATTATTTTAATTTTATATGTGATATGCATAAATCTAAAAGTTAATTTTAATTAAAACACTAAGGTTATAAATTCTTTATTTGATTATTTTTGACAAAAAATTATATGTAAGTTTGACATCTCAAAAAACAGGCCATAATTTTACAAAAATAGCATTTAAACCTTTGCATACAAACTTATTTAATATCGTTTTATTATCAATTTTCCTAACAATAGGATCTGCTAAATTATATTCACAAGATATAATAAAAAAAACAACAGCTATACCCACTAAAGCACAAACAGATACCACCAAAATCGTTACTGGGAATCCTGAAAATTCAATTACAGATTTAAAAATAGAAACAGATTCGATAAAAAAAGACACTGTCAAACCAAAAAAAGCATTTCTTGACGGTAAAGTAAAATATAGGGCTGAAAACTATGCCAAAATTGATCAAAAGAAAAAACTTATTACTTTATATGATAAAGCGGAACTTTATTATCAAGATGTTGAATTAAAATCAGGGATAATCGTCATGGACTATGAAAAGAACGAAGTCTATGCTGGTCGAATAAAAGACTCCACAGGAGCATACACGCAATACCCCAATTTCAAACAAGGTGCCAATGTTGTAGAACCGGATTCCATTCGTTTTAATTTTAAAACTAAAAAAGCCTTGATTTGGAATTCAAGATCAGATCAAGGAGAATTTAAAATAAAAGCAGCTATTACCAAAAAAGAAAACGATTCGGTCTATTTTCTAAAAAAAGCACGGTTCACCACATCAAAAGATGTGGATAATCCAGAATATTATTTTCAAACCAATAAAGTTAAATTTATTCCAGGTAAAAAAGTAGTTACCGGCTTAACCCATATGGTTATTGCTAACGTACCGACTCCAGTGGCTTTGCCTTTTGCTTTTTTTCCAATGAGTAAAGAGACCAGCGTCTCTGGATTGATTTTACCTAGTTACAATGATTCTAATACAAGAGGTTTTTCTTTACAAAATGGAGGTTATTATTTTGCCCTTAGTGATAATTATGATTTAACCGTTTTAGGTGATTATTACACTAACGGAAGTTATGGAATGCGTTTTGAATCTAGTTATGCGGAACGCTATAAATATCGAGGTAATTTGAATGTACGTTTTGAGAATTTAATTACCAGTGAAAGAGGCTATCCTGATTATTCAAAACAAAAAATTTACAATATACAATGGTCTCATTCCAAAGATTCAAAATCGAACCCAAACTCGAGTTTTTCTGCTTCGGTAAATCTTGGAAGCAGTAAATATTTTAAGCAATCTATAAATCAAGCTAATATAGGTTCGAATCTTAATAATACATTAAGCTCATCCATCTCCTACAGCAAAACATTCAATTCAGTGCCACAGGTTAGAATGTCATTGACTGCAACACATTCTCAAAATACACAAACTGAAGAGATCAATATGACTTTACCAACACTGCAAGTAAGTGTGGATAGGTTGTATCCTTTCGTTGGAAAAGATGGCGTTAAAAAAGGGTTCTTTAAAAATATCAATCTACAATATAATTTAAGCGGTAAAAACAGCATTATAACCACTGATTCTTTATTCTTTAAGCCTGAAATGTTTAGGAATGCAAAAACAGGTATTGAACACACTATCCCATTAAGTACAAATTTTAAATTATTTAAATATTTCAGTGCTTCCTCCTCTTTTAATTATAAAGAAGTTTGGTACACAAAAACTATCAATAGAAGCTATGATGATGAGCAAAGCAAAGTAGTCGATAATATTGTAAATGGATTTGATGCTTTTAGAACGTATTCTTTTTCATCAAGTTTAGGAACTACTATATATGGTACATTTAATTTTGGAGCCAATAAAAAAATAAAATCTATTCGACACGTCATGCGACCATCAGTTTCGTATGGTTATACTCCAAGTTTTGAGAAATATTATGACACCTATGCCTCAGATGCAACTGGAACTATGATAAAACAATACTCTCGATTTGAAGGTGGAATTTTTGGAGCTCCAGGTATATCAAACTCAAATAATTTAGGTTTTGATTTAAGCAATACTTTTGAAGCTAAAGTAACTGATAAAGACAGTACTAAGGTTGAACCAAAAAAAATAATGTTATTAAACAACTTAAATCTTTCAACCAGTTATAATCTTAACGCTGACGGGGTAACTTCCCTAGCGTTTTCACCTGTTAGAGTCAGTGGAGGAACACAACTTTTTGCCAACAAAATGAATGTAAATTTTGGTGCCACCTTAGATCCATATGCAATTGATAATTCAGGCACGAGAATTAATGTTTTTAATATCGATAATGGTGGAAGTCTTTTTAGAATGACTAGTGCAAATATGACCTTAAATTATGCCATATCGAGCAAAGAAAAAGACAAAGTCAAGAAAGACAAAAACGTTCAAAGCGAAAGAAATGGTGGTCGGGAAGATGATTTATTCGGAACAAATACAGACTTAAGCGATAATAGAAGAAGCCAATTTGACGAAAGTGAAGAAGAAGGTGAAGATGCCATTTCAGAATTTTTCAGTGCAAAACTGCCATGGGATATGACTTTTGCCTATTCCCTGACTTATGGAAACAACAATAGAGAAAAAAAAATTATAGGGAATTCCATAATGATTTCTGCTAATGCAGATATAACTCCTAAATGGAAAGCAGGTGTATCCACAGGTTATGATTTTGTACAAAAAGGAGTTACATTCACCCAGCTTCGTTTCGAAAGAGATTTATTGAGTTGGAGAATGGATTTCAATTGGACACCGTTTGGAACAAATGCCAACTGGGGATTCTTCATTGGGATAAAATCTGGGGTATTAAGTGACATAAAATTTGACAAACGAAGTAGTACCAATAGGTAATTACATTTAGTTAACCAACCGAGTAAACTAAACATTCTGCACTTCATTCTATTTAACGGAAATAATTTAAGAGGACTAAAACAATTTAATACATCCATTTTTATGAAAAAGATAATTTTTACAGAAAACGCACCTGCTCCAATTGGCCCATACAATCAGGCTGTTCTTAAAGGAAATACGCTTTATACTTCCGGTCAAATTGCAATAAATCCAGCTAACAGAGAATTAGTTACCACTACAATTGAAGCCGAAACAGAACAAGTGATGCAAAACATGAAAGCAGTTTTAGATGCTGCTGGAATGACATTTGAAAACGTAGTAAAAACTACAATATTCATAATGAATATGAATGATTTTGGAAAAATAAATACTATTTATGGTTCTTATTTTAACGAAAAAACCGCTCCAGCTCGTGAAACGGTTCAAGTGGCTTGTTTGCCAAAAAATGTAAATGTAGAAATTTCTATGATTGCAATGCTATAGCATTTAGCAGTAATTGTGCCGTTGCCTCATTTGTAGCCAATGGCACATTATGTACATCACAAACACGAATTAGCATATTAATATCAGCTTCATGAGGATGACTTGATAATGGATCTTTAAAAAAGAAAACCATTTGAGTTTTACCTTCTGCAACTCTGGCTGCAATTTGAGCATCACCTCCCAAAGGACCTGAAAGCATTTTGGTTACTTTGAAACCAGAATTTTCGGCTTTACCTCCAGTTGTTCCTGTTGCAATCAATTTTATTTTTTCCTCTTGTAAAATCACTTTGTTTTTTTCTAAAAACTGAACCAAGTCCGTTTTTTTGCCATCATGCGCAATAATTGCAATCTCCATAAAAATTATTTATTAGCAATATGATACGCAATAAGCCCATCAATTGGTCTTCTTAGTACGTTACCTAATTTTAATTCATATTTATCAAAAGTCTCCTGCAATTCATCTTTCAAATAAAATGCAATAGAACCTACAAAGTGAACAGGTACTTCTTTACAATTATCATATTGTTTAATATAATTTTTGACAAAAGACTTCATCCCTTTGAATATAATTTTTCTACAAAACTCCGTATCTTTATGTTGAATTAAGAACTTAGCAAATGTTGCTAAATAAGCATTTGGATTCGGTTCTTTATATAATTTGCTTTTAACAGAGTCTGGGTCTAAATCGTACTCTTTTTCAAATTCTACTGCCAATTCTTTTGGCATTTTATTGAAATAATACTTTCTGATTAATTCTTTTCCAAAAACATTACCGCTACAATCATCCATAACGATATACCCCAATGATTGTACTTTTTGGTGTAATTCTTTCCCATCAAAATAGCTACAGTTAGATCCGGTTCCTAATATACTAACAATAGCTTTTTCGCCTTTAGGCGTTGTAGCATAAACTGCAGCATAAGTATCCTCCTCAACTACAATAATTGCGTTAGGAAAATAGTTTTGAAAAATTTGTGAAAGTGAAATTTTCATTCTATCGGTTCCACAACCTGCACCATAGAAAAATAAATGAGTGGCCTCTTTTTTATTTTGTAAAATATCAAAACGATCATTCAGACGTTCAATAATTTCATCTCCATCTAGAATTTCTGGATTCAACCCTAATGTTTGTGTTGTAAACAATACTTTTCCATCGTCATCTATCGCAATCCAATCGGCTTTGGTAGAACCACTATCAACTAATAATCTCATTTTTTTTTGGTTTTTTTGGTTTTTTTGTATTTCGTTTTTTTTCTTATTTAAAATGTATGCTGTAAAAAAATTCCATTTTAAAAAAGTAAACAAAAAATAAAATCCCGTTAAATATAATATAACGGGATTTGTAAATATAAAGAATTATTTTAAACCTGCAATATGTACAGATAAATCAATTAATTTGCTAGAATAACCATACTCATTATCATACCAAGAGATGATTTTGAAGAAAGTAGAGTTCAATCCAATTCCAGCATTAGCATCAATGATAGATGTTCTTGAATCAGAAACGAAATCTTGAGAAACAACTAAATCTTCAGTATATCCTAAGATACCTTTCATTGTAGTTTCAGAAGCATTTTTCAATACAGCCATAATTTCTTCGTAAGTAGTTTCTTTTTCAACTTTTACAGTTAAATCAACTACAGAAACATCAGTTGTAGGAACACGCATTGACATACCTGTTAATTTTCCGTTCAATGAAGGAATAACTTTCCCTACTGCTTTAGCAGCACCTGTAGAAGATGGGATGATGTTACATGAAGCAGCACGTCCACCTCTCCAGTCTTTTCTAGAAGGACCATCAGTAGTCATTTGAGTTGAAGTTGTTGCGTGAACTGTAGTCATTAAAGCTTCAACAATTCCAAAGTTATCATTAATAACTTTAGCTAATGGAGCTAAACAGTTAGTAGTACAAGACGCATTAGAAACAACTGTATCGGTTGCTAAAGCTTTATCATGGTTTACTCCCATTACAAACATTGGAGCATCAGCAGAAGGAGCAGAAATAATTACTTTTTTAGCACCACCTTTGATATGCTCGCTTGCAGTTTCAATAGTTGTAAAGAAACCTGTACATTCAGCAACTATATCAACATCAACTTCATTCCATTTTAAATCTGCAGGATTTCTTTCAGCAGTAATACGAATGTTTTTTCCGTTTACAAAAAGCTTTCCGTCAATAACTTCAACAGTTCCATTAAAACGACCGTGAACTGAATCATATTTTAATAAGTAAGCTAAATGATCTACATCTAATAAATCGTTGATAGCTACAACTTCTACATTATCTCTGTTGAAAGATTCTCTGAATACAATTCTTCCAATTCTTCCAAATCCGTTTATTCCTAATTTTACTTTTGACATTTTACTTTAATTTTTGTTTGTATTTATTTAACTTATATAAAGTCTAATTTCCTCACAATAAACTTTAACCACTTCTATGTTGACATTATATCTGAAACTCTTAATAGCTCTCTATCAATTTCCGTTTTACCTTTTATAGCTTGTTCTAATGGTGTCAAGGCAACTTTATCACTTTGTAAGCCAACCATATAATTTGATTTGCCTTCTAATAATGATTCAACCGCTTTCACTCCTAATCTACTAGCCAATACTCTATCGAAACATGATGGTGAACCACCACGTTGCATATGACCAAGAACAGAAACTCTCACATCATATTCAGGTAAATTAGCTTCAACATAATCTTTCAATTCGAATACGTTTTTACCAATTTTATCTCCTTCAGCGATAACAACTATACTGGATGATTTTCCAGAAGCTTTACTTTTTTGCAATGATTCTAACAATCTTTCCAATCCTAAATCCTCTTCTGGAATTAGAATCTCTTCAGCTCCAGCACCAATTCCTGCATTCAAAGCAATATGACCAGCATCTCTTCCCATTACCTCTACAAAGAATAAACGGTTATGAGAACTTGCAGTATCTCTAATTTTATCAATTACATCAACTACCGTATTTAATGCGGTATCATATCCTAAAGTATGGCTTGTACCAAAAATATCATTATCAATAGTACCTGGAATTCCCATAACTGGAAATCCAAATTCAGTATTAAATATCAACCCTCCGGTAAAGGTTCCGTCACCTCCAATTACAACTAAGGCATCAATTCCAGCTTTTACAAGATTTTCATGTGCTTTCTTTCTGCCTTCAGGAGTTCTGAATTCTGTAGAACGAGCCGATTTTAAAATCGTCCCTCCTTTATTTACAATGTTGTTTACACTTCGAGGTCCCATTTCTTTGAAGTCACCTTCAATCATTCCTTGATACCCTCTGTATATACCTATGCATTCTATATTATGATAAGCACATGTTCGAACAACTGAGCGTATTGCTGCATTCATTCCTGGTGAATCTCCACCAGAGGTTAGAACACCAACCTTTTTTATTGTTTTTGGCATTATTTAAGTATTAAAGTGTAAAATTAGCAAACATTCAGCACTTTTAAAGCTGCATTTTTTATAAATTAGCAAAGCACCCTAAATTCAAACGTTTTCGTTAATAAGTTTTTAAAAAACCAAAATAAAACCTATTTTATTTAACAAAATTAAAAAAAAATCAATTATTATTTGATAATTAACAATTAATTAGTCTTTTATTCTCGTATTAGAGATTAGCTTAAAATAACTATAACTATCAAGAAATACACTATTTAGTTAAAGTGTTATCGTAATTGATTCAAGAAAATTACAAATAATCGTAAGTATTTATAAAGCAACACTTATGTATCTTCGTTATAATTTAGACTTTTAAAGCCAGACAAAAGGTATTAATCCTCTTTAGGAATTACAGCTTCCTGATTTGCTTTTTGTTTTTTTGTAGTTGGTTTTTTAGATTTCATAAAATTAATATAATCCGGAGATAAATTAGAATCTTGATCTTCAGCTGCTGATTCCGTCTGAATTTCAAGTTGATGTTTCTTAAATATTTTATTTACTAATTCTTTAAAAGTATCAAAATCTACTTCGTAAGAAACCCCTAAACCTTGTGTATATCCTATTCCCTGCCCTATGTAATTAATATCATTTTCTTTATTAAAAAGACGTAAATTCATTGTTCCATCTTCGTTAACTCTATAAAGCACTTCTAAATCGCCTACAATTGCGGATTCATTTATTCCTCCAAAAGGAACCCCAACTTTACCATTAATTGTAATCCTTTCATTAATTTTTGAGGAAATAGTTGCCACGAATCTTCCATCAGTTTCTCTTCCTATTCTTTTATCTGCAGAAACAAAATTGATTCCTACTTTGAATTTTTCATTATCCGTTTGAATTATCCCCCCTAATAAGCTTGTTGCAGTTTCAAATAAACTTGCCGAAAAATCAGATTGATTTACCCCTTCAGGACTTAAAAAACCACCCGAAGATAATAAATACAATGCCTGAGTTTGCCTAACATCCTTATCATTTAACTTGTATTGAATTTCTGATTTCAAAACATTACTCACTGTTGGGAATTCTATATTAAAATCAGGTTCGGGACTTGTTAAATCACCACGAAGACCTATAATTACTTCGACAGGAACTTTAGTGTTAAAGGAAGAATTTTCTAATAATACTGCAGGATTTGCTATTGTTTTATACACAGCCTCCAAGTTTAATTGTGCTTTCATAGGATTCCCTTCCCAAGAAATTGACCCTCCTTTTTTGACAGCAAACTTTTTATCAATAAGTCCACCGTATTTAAAGTTATACGTTCCTTCATAAGCCTGGAAATCGCCCCACATATTAAACTTACCCAATGTGTTTATCTTAAATAATAAGGAACCAAAACCTTTCCCTTTCATTCCGTGTCCCGTATTCCTATCTAAAATAACTTCCACTTCAGCATCCGGTGTAATATCAAAATCAAACTCTAATTCAAGTCCGCTATAATTTCTGGTACTCTCAAAAATCCCTTTTTCGATATTGTACTTTTCTTTAGCGGTCACAAAATGAATAAATTTATTATCACTTACACTTTCGGCATTATTAATCGGAATTTTAATTGCAGTTCCTTTTTCTGATTTCGCATCAACTTTAATAAATAAAGAGTTCGTTGGACCCTTTATAGTTGCCGTTCCGTCTATAAAAGCGGTACCATAATAAGCAGCATCATCGCTGTCTTTTGTATCTAAAGCTAAAAGTCTTTTCGAATTAATAGTTAAATCTAATTTCCAATCAGAAAAATTATTATGTTCGACACTTCCATTCAAAGTTCCCTTGGTTCCGTATTTTGTATCTGTTAAGGTATTATTTCTAAACAAAAACTTTTCATCAGCCAAATCAATAATTGTTTTATCTTTTAATTCATAATCCGTATTCAAATAAGGAACAGTCAATCCTGCATTGTCTACAAAAAGACGCCCATTGATTTCTGGTTTTTTAAGATTTCCCTGAATTACCGAATTACCGGATACCGATCCCCTAATATTTGATAAAACCTCTCCTCCCAGTGAACTCAACGTCCCCAAATTAAACTTTTCGAATTTTAGTTTTAAATCTAAAATTGTTTCCTTATTTACGATTTCAAAAGTTCCATTGGCATTGAAAGATTCTAAATTTTCATTTTCAATATTAGAATTTATTGTAAATTTCCTGAAGCTTTCATCTCCTTCGATATTAAAATTCAAAATACCTAAATCTGTATTGTTTACATTCAACTGATCAATTACAATGGAAGAAGTTGGCTGATAAACATTTTTATCTTGTTTATAATTTACTTCCCCATTAATATTTCCTTTAAAAACAAATTTGTCGTTATCAGGTGTAATTTTGTTTAGATCAACATCTTTAAAACTCAGTTTTAAATCTTTATAGGAAGAACCGTTTAAGTCGCCCATTAGTGAAATTTCCTGATCTTCGTGGGACAATATGATATTATCAATATTGAAATTTTTAAATTCCTTATCAAAAACAATCTGATTATCAGGTGTTTCTTTTGCATTCAAAAACCATAGATAATCCTTAAACTTAACTTCGGATTTACTAATTCCAACAACGTTTTTATTGGCTGCATTTATGGTGTGATATAAATTTAAATTATAATAATCTTCCCCATTTGTACCTCCTTTAAATTCAGAACGAAAGAATAATGTATCTTTCATAGTTACATTTATCAAGCTAAAATCCCTAATTTTATAATATTTAGTTTTTATGCTATCCAACTCTATATAAGCATTATAAAGTGGATTTTTATTATCGACTGAAATTCTGATATTATCAAAAGTATTATCTGACGCACTAATTTTTGGCGAATTAAAATTGAGCTTAAATTCCTGATTATCCGAGTTTATACTTCCTTTCACAATCGTATTAGACCCTATTGAAATTTCCGGATAAAATATTTCGATGATTTTATTATAAATCGTAAAATCAAACTTCAGAAACTGTCCTTTTTTTACCTTATTTGGTTTGTAATTTGTATAAAGACTCCCCAAAGAATTTGTCACTAAATTTTTCAACTGATTGAATTCATATCTACCCACAATTTCACCCTGAACAATATCGGGAGAATTCACAGTTATTGTTCTAATTCTACTCTGGTCGAAACTGGAAATTACGGTAAAATCATCAAAATTATAAGTTCCCTTTACATTTTGATAAGAGGTTTTATTGATGTAAACATTTCCCTGAAAATTTTCTATAGTATTCCCTGAAGCCTGAACCACAACATCCCCTTTAAAAACAGATACCGAATCTTTTACTAACTTTAATTTAGATAAATCTGCATTTTCAACATTAATATGAAAATCATATCGACTGTCTTTTTTACTTAAATCCAATAAACCATCGAAAGTCATACTCAAATTGGGGTCATTTATAGAAACCTGACCTTTGTAATTAGGCAATTTGAAAGTACCATTTACAACAACATTTGTGTAAGTATAATTTTTATAATCTATTTTTGAAACATCACCTTTAATAGCGGTATCCAAATATTTTTGTTTAAACCCTTTTCCATCAACATCAATATTCAAAGTTACCCTTCCAAGATCTTTTTGTTCGAATAAAGTTCCAATATCAAAATTGTCTAAAATTACATTTCCTATATAAGAAGCCTTGTCAATTACATCTATATTTTGTATTTCTAAGTTAGAAGTCACTTTCCCCAATGCAGTAATCATAGAAAAATCAGCTTGAACTGCAGTAGTGGAAAAACTTGAGGTTCCTGATGCTGAAAATCTACCCAGTTTTTTTAAAGAAGTTGGTAATTTATTTCCTAAAATATTAGGCAGTATGACTATCAAATCCTCGTAACTTGAGGTTAACTTATCAAATTTAGCATACATGGAGAATTTTTGACCTTTTTTGGCAAACAGATTTTTAAAATTGATATTCCCGTTTATTTGTGTCTTCCTGTCATCAACCAATTCTAAATTACTAAATTTTAAATCATTAAGAGTTCCTTTAATACTTGACTTAGTGTAAAAATGTTGGTTTTTACCTAATTCCTTATAAAAATAGCGAATATCATTTGAAGATATGGAAGCCGAATTCAACTTGATATCAAACTGTACTTTATCGGTAAAATCAGAGAAATCTTCAATTTTATAATTTAATACAACAGTCCCATTTAATGTCGATTCCCTTGTTAACAAATCAAGCTTTTCCAGTTTTATATTCTTTTTTGAATAGCTGAATTTTGAGCTTAAATTTTTCACATACAAACCGCGAAAATCTAAAAATGACATCTTGTTTATGTTGGTAGTCACATCCGGGCCGTATATTTGGAAATCACTTACTGAGGCGTTAAGCTTAGTAAAATCAAGATCTTTTGGATTATCCCGATTATCATCTGTCAAAATAAAATGTCCGTCGTAAATTTGCAGCTTATTGGCTTTCAGCAAAAACTTCTTAGCTGATGGTTTGCCTGTTTCAAATGCAATAATAAATTTGTCTAAGTTGGATTCTTTCTCATTTTTATAAGTTCTCAAATTAAAAAGTAATCCATGCAAATCCAAATCATCAAAAATTAAATCGCCATCTAATAATTTTTTTCCTTCTAAAATTGTAGTTTTTATTCTATCGGCAAAAATAAGCGTATCTTTATGATGGTCACTTATTAATACTTTTTTGAATTTTACTCCTCCAAAAACAGATACCGCAACTCCATCTATAGCAATATTGGTTCCAAAATCTTTATTTATGCTACGAACAAAATATTGAGCAATTTTTGTTTGAACATAAGGCGTGGAAAGTGCTATACCAAGCACCAATAAAAGTAAGATAAGTCCAAGTAGAGAACGAAATACTATTTTTTTAAACTTTTTGATACTTATTTATTTGTTTAATTTTTTATAAAAATTTTATTTTGCTTTTGGAAACAACGGCAGCTTTAATAAAAATTCTTTAATTTTGCCCTTTTATGTAAAAAAACATTTTTTACATAGGATTGTCAAATATAATTCAAAATTTGTGCCTTTTTATGCAAAATCCCGAGGTTTTTATTCTTGCTATCGAAAGTTCTTGCGATGATACTGCAGCAGCTGTTTTACAAAAGGACAAAGTATTGTCAAACATAGTAGCTAATCAACTGATTCACAATCAATATGGAGGTGTAGTTCCTGAACTTGCCTCTCGTGCACACCAACAAAATATAGTACCTGTTATTGACGCAGCTCTTCGAAAAGCAAATATACAAAAAGAACAGTTGTCAGCAATTGCTTTTACTCAAGGTCCTGGACTGATGGGTTCCCTTTTAGTAGGAAGTTCATTTGCCAAATCATTAGCTTTAGCTTTGAAAATTCCTTTGATTGCCGTGAATCATATGCATGCCCATATTTTAGCTCATTTTATTCATGAAGAAGGATTTGAAAAGCCTACCTTTCCCTTTTTAGCTTTAACCATAAGTGGCGGACATACCCAGATTGTGAGAGTGAATGATTTTTTTGATCTGGAAATTATAGGAGAAACTACTGATGATGCTGTTGGAGAAGCTTTTGACAAAAGCGCAAAAATACTTGGACTTCCTTATCCAGGTGGACCTTTGATAGATAAATATGCTCAATTAGGGAATCCTAAAGCTTTTGCTTTTACAAAACCAAAAGTTCCTGGATTAGACTTTAGTTTTTCTGGTTTAAAAACTGCTATTTTATATTTTATTCAAAAGAAAAAATTAGAGCATCCAAATTTTGTTGACGAAAACCTAAATGATATTTGTGCCTCTATTCAATACACCATTATTGAGATTCTAATGGATAAGTTGAAATTAGCCGTAAAGGAAACGGGAATAAAGCAAATAGCAATTGGCGGAGGAGTTTCGGCCAATTCAGGAATAAGAAACGCTATGGCGCAAGCCGAAAATAAATATGGATGGAAAACATTTGTTCCTAAATTTGAGTACACCACGGATAATGCTGCAATGATTGGAATTGTAGGTTACCAAAAATTTTTAACCGGAAATTTTGAAACTTCAGCTGTTGTTTCTAAAGCAAGAATACAATTCTAAATTATGCAATTATTTTACAATCCAACTATTAACGATACTACTGAGAACTTTTCTTTTGACAAAGAAGAAAGCAAACACATCATTAAAGTATTACGTAAAAAAGATAGTGATATTTTATATGTTACCAATGGTTTAGGGTATTTATTCAAAACTGAAATCACTTTAGCTTCTGACAATAAATGTACCGTGAAAATCATTTCTTTCGAAAAGTCGGCACCTTCAAAATTCCATTTGCATTTAGCGGTTGCACCGACTAAAATGAATGATCGTTTTGAATGGTTTTTAGAGAAAGCTACTGAAATTGGCATTCATGAAATCACTCCTATTATTTGCGATCGTTCCGAACGAAAAGTGATTAATAACGAAAGATTTGATAAAATTTTATTGACTGCTATGAAGCAATCGAATATATTGTTTCTGCCAAAATTGAACGATGCGATATCTTTCAAAGAGTTTATTAAACAAGAGCGGGAAGGTTTAAATTTTATAGCCCATTGTGAGGAAACCAATAAAAAAACTTTGAAATCAGCATTAGAGGCAAATAAAAATGTTACCCTATTAATTGGACCGGAAGGAGATTTTACAGAAAAAGAAATCGAATTAGCACTTGATAGCAAATATGTTCCGGTTTCTTTAGGCAATACAAGATTACGTACAGAAACTGCCGCCCTTGTTGCGTGTCATAGCGTTGTTTTTGTTAATGAAGAGTAAGAATTAATGATTCTGAATTTATAGTTATGAAAAAAATATATTATTTATTGCTATTAATTTCTGTTGCTTCATTTTCACAGGAAATTGCATTATTAAAGTATAGCGGTGGCGGTGATTGGTATGCCAATCCTACTTCGTTACCTAATTTAATCAAATACTGTAACGCAAATATAAATACCAAAATAAAGCTCAAGCCTGGAACTGTCGAGCCAGGAAGTCCCGATTTACTTTCCTATCCACTGGTTCATATGACTGGTCATGGGAATGTTGTTTTTAGCGATACTGACGTGATTAATCTCAAGAATTATTTGTTGGCTGGTGGTTTTTTGCATATTGATGATAATTATGGGATGAATCAATACATCAGAAAAGAAATAAAGAAAATATTTCCAAATAATGATTTGATAGAAATCCCCGCCAATCATGTTGTTTTTCAAAAACCATATCTTTTCCCTAATGGATTACCAAAAATACACGAACATGACGGCAAACGCCCACAAGCTTTTGGAATATTTATCCAAAACAAATTAGTGCTTCTTTACACTTTCGAATGTGATTTAGGTGATGGATGGGAAGACCCTGAAGTTAATAATGATCCAATTGATGTTCGAGAAAAAGCTCTAAAAATGGGTGCTAATATCATTAATTATATCTTTAATAATTAATCTGAATCCGTGCAATTAGAACATAAAGAGATCCCTTTTGAGAGAAAGACATTTCCCATTACATTAGTATGTGATAATATTTACTTCAAACAGAATATCGGTTCACTCTTTATAATAAAAGAAGCATTTGGTATTAAAGAAATCATCTTCTCGAAAAAATTCCTCTCAATCCAAGAAAAACAAATAAAAATTCCCGAAGTACTCCTCTTCATGTACCCTATTCCGTAATTGATGAAACCAATAATTTAAATGATTATTTACTTGAAAGTAATTATGAAATCATCCCATTGGAAATTACCAATACAAGTAAACCGCTCAAAGAAATAGATTTTCTATCTTCAAAAAAAGTAGCTTTAGTAATAGGCAGCGAAATAAACGGCATTTGTAATGAAATTTTCACAATCTCAAATCAGACGGTCCATATTAACATGTTTGAAGAAAACAGTAGTATGAATGTCGTGCAAGCTGCAAGTATTGCTTTGTATGAACTCACAAATAGAAAGTAATCTTCAAAAAAAATCTTATAAAAATTCAAGCACTACAACGATATAGTTGGTTGTTAAATTTTTTTTCAAAAAATTTTTTTTATTGAATAAATTGTTATAAAATTGCAAGATTATTAACCCAAATCATTATTTTATAACAAAAACCAATTATTATTATGAAAAAAATTCTTTTAACTGCAACAGCATTTTTGATGCTATTCTCATGCCAAAATGACCAATCGGAATCAACAGATTCTGCAACCAATGCAATTGCACAACGTGGATGTGCATCTCAAGAAGTACTTGAAGCGCAATTAAAAGCTGATCCTACATTAGCGTTAAGAATGAACCAAATTGAAGCTTTTACAGAAAAAGCAATGTTAACTGGTCGTTTAGTAAACGGTAAAATCGAAATTCCAGTTGTAGTAAATGTATTGTACAAAACTGCTGCAGAAAATATATCTAACGCTCAAATACAATCTCAAATTGATGTATTAAATCAAGATTTCAATGCTACTAATTCAGATTTTAGTACTACTCCTGCTTTATTCTCTGGAGTTGCTGCAAATGTGGGTATCACGTTTGTTTTAGAAACAGTTAACAGAAAATCTACTACTAAAACATCTTGGGGTACCAGAGATGCGATGAAAAAAACAAAACAAGGAGGTTTAGATCCTACTTCGCCAACTACAAAATTGAACATGTGGGCTTGTACTATAGGTGGAGGAATTTTAGGTTACGCACAATTTCCTGGAGGAAGTACTGCTACTGATGGAGTTGTAATTGATTCAAAATATTTTGGATTATCAGGTTCAGGAGCCTATCCTTACAATTTAGGAAGAACTGCAACTCACGAAGTGGGTCACTGGATGAACTTACGTCATATCTGGGGTGATGCAACTTGTGGAAGTGATTTAGTTACTGACACACCCACGCACAACACAGCTAACTACGGTGTTCCAGCTTATCCGCATTATAGCACTTGTACTGGAACTCCAGTAGAAATGACTATGAACTACATGGACTACACAGATGATAGAGGAATGTATATGTTCTCTGAAGGTCAAAAAACCAGAATGGGTGCTATTTTCGTTTCAGGCGGAGCAAGAGCAGGTTTCGGAATATAATTTTTTTTTAGTTTTTAGAATTCAAAACTCGCTACTTGTTAGCGGGTTTTTTTTTGAATAGTTTAAATTAATTTAACTTTTACAAAAACTCATCCCAGCGTTTTACTATTGTAGTATTGAATATTATACTAAACCATTAATATATCACAAATATTAATCGTAAATTGCTTGTTATTTACTTAACAAACAGCTGTTTAAATTCTTAAAAATTACTATTATGAAAAAAAATATTTTAATTGCAGCAGTATTTTTAATGCTTTTTTCATGTCAAAATGACCAGACCGAGTCAACAAGTCCAGCTAAAGATGGGATTACCCTACGTTCTTGTGCTTCTCAAGAAGTACTTGAAGCGCAATTGAAAGCTGACCCTACATTAGCTTTAAGGAGGAACCAAATTGAAGCCTTCACACAAAAAGCAATGCTAACTGGTCGTTTTGTAAACGGTAAAATTGTAATTCCGGTTGTAGTGAATGTATTATACAAAACTACAGCTGAAGATATTTCTGAGGCTCAAATACAAACTCAAATTGATGTTTTAAATCAAGATTTTAACGCCACAAACTCCGATTTCAATACCATACCTACTTTGTTCTCAGGAGTTGCTGCAGATGTTGGAATTACATTTATATTAGAAGACATAATTAGAAAAAAGACATCTAAAACATCTTGGGGAACCCGAGACGCCATGAAAAAAACAAAACAAGGCGGTATAAGTCCAACTTCACCAAGTACAACGTTAAATATTTGGGCTTGTACTATAGGCGGTGGAATTTTGGGTTATGCACAATTTCCTGGCGGACCATTAGCAACTGACGGAATAGTTGTAGATTCTAAATATTTTGGTTTGTCAAGTTCGGCAAGCTATCCATACAATTTAGGAAGAACTGCAACTCATGAAGTAGGTCACTGGATGAATTTACGTCATATTTGGGGTGATGCTATTTGTGGTAGTGATTTGGTTTCTGACACACCAACACACAACACTGCCAATTATGGTGTTCCTGTTTATCCGCATTACAGCACTTGCACTGGAACTCCTGTTGAAATGACTATGAACTACATGGATTACACAGATGATAGAGGAATGTATATGTTTACTAACGGTCAAAAATCAAGAATTAATGCTATTTTCATGACAGGCGGAGCAAGAGCCGGTTTTGGAATATAATTTTTTAGATTTTCGAATTGAAAACTCGCTACTTATTAGCGAGTTTTTTTATCTTTATAACCTAAAATAAAGACATGATTACATCAAAAACCATTTCTAATGGTATTCTTCGAGCACTATTAACAATCGTTGTTAGCGGTTTAATTCTGTTCTTTTTTTATCAAATTCAATCCGTACTGATTTATCTTATTGTATCTTTTATACTTACATTGATTGGAAATCCTATTTTGGATTTTTTCAAAAAGCGATTAAAATTCAATCACATTTTTGCAACAATAACAACTCTGTTTATTTTCATATTAATCATATTTGGTTTCATAATGATGTTTATTCCTTTAATTTTATCCCAAGGACAAAACTTATCGCTTCTTAACACATCGGCAATCGAAAATAATATAGTCCAATTGATAAATCAAATTTCTGTATTCTTAGAAAGCCATCATATTGATTCCGCACAAGTACTAAAAGAGGCCAACATTACTTCGAAAATAAATTTCAATATCATCCCTAATTTTTTAAATGCAATCCTTGGCACACTCAGTAGTTTTGGAATAGGATTAGGTGCAGTACTATTTATTACTTTTTTCTTTCTAAAAGATCGATTAAAATTTATACTAGGAGCAAAAAAATTAATTCCGGACAGTCATGAAGACCAAATTTTGAACTCTTTAGAAAAAATAAACTACTTATTGTCTCGTTATTTCATTGGATTATTACTTCAACTATTTATAGTATTCTTGTTATATCTGATTGTTTTAGTGATTTTTGGAGTTCCAAATGCGCTTGTCATTGCCTTTTTATGTGCGGTCTTAAATATTATTCCCTATATTGGTCCGCTAATCGCATCCATTCTAGCTGCAATTTTAACAATGCTGAGCAATCTAGGAAACGATTTTCAATCTGAAATTTTACCTACTACAATTTATGTATTAATCGGTTTTTGGATTGTTCAAGTGATTGATAATAATTTATCACAACCAATTATTTTTTCCAAAAGTGTAAGCTCACATCCTTTAGAAATATTTCTGGTCATCTTGATTGCAGGTTTCCTTTTTGGGATATTAGGAATGATTGTGGCAGTTCCTTTATATACTATAATTAAAGTAATGGGCAAAGAATTCTTCCCAGAGAACAAAATTATTATACTATTAACTAAAGATATTTAATTTTGGATTTAATGATTCTAGATCCCGAAATTCAACAATTTATCAATGCTAATATTGGTAAAAGCATCTCTAAATTAGCACTCCAAAAAAATCCGTTTCAAGATGTAGACTGGATTTCTATTTTGAACCAAATTGAAGCAAAGACAAAAGCAAAAGACAAATTGCCTAATTGGTTTACAGCTAAAAATATCATTTACCCAAGTAAAATCTCAATAGAACAAACTTCATCCGAAAAAACGGCTTCCTATAAAGCCTCAATTGTTTCAGGCGAATGTCTAATTGATTTAACAGGAGGTTTTGGAGTGGACGATTATTATTTTGCAAAAAAAATAAAAAATGTTGTCCATTGCGAAATCAATCCAGAATTATCAAACATTGTAAAGCACAATTTTGAACAATTGAATGTTCCAAATATTATTTGCCATGCCGGAGATAGTTTAGTAACCTTAATTTCTTTAAATAAAAAATGGGACTGGATTTATATTGATCCTTCCAGAAGAAATGATATGAAAGGAAAGGTATTTATGCTCAAAGATTGTTTGCCTAATGTTCCTGAAAATCTAGATTTATACTTTGAAAATTCGAATGCTGTTCTAATAAAAACAGCTCCTCTACTCGATATTTCGGCTGGATTATTGGAATTACAAAATGTTAAAACGATTCATATCGTAGCTCTAGAAAATGAAGTAAAAGAACTATTATGGGAATTACATAAAGGCTATTCTGGAAATATAACTATAAAAACAGTAAATCTTTTAAAAGACAAGAACGAAACATTCGACTTCGTTTTGGACGACCAGACTAAATTGCCGGTTTTTGGTTTCCCTCAAAAATATTTGTACGAGCCCAATAGCGCCATAATGAAATCAGGTGGATTTGATGAAGTGAGCTCATTTTATAACCTAAACAAACTACACAAACATTCCCATTTATATACTTCCGAAAATTTAATTCCCTTTCCTGGACGCGTTTTTGAAATTAAAAATGCAATTCCTTACAGTAAAACGGAAATGAAAACATATTTAGAAAATACTCAAGCCAATATTACTACCCGAAATTTTCCTGATAGTGTGGATAGTATTCGAAAAAAATGGAAAATAAAAGACGGCGGAAATGTATATTGTTTTTTTACAACTGATGAAAATAATCACAAAATAGTTTTAATTTGCACCAAAATAAAATAAAAATGAAATCTATAATTACCAGTCTACTATTCTTATTCAGCCTTAGCTTATTTGCTCAAAAAACATGTGACTATAGCGTAAACGTTACTGATTCTATAGGAACATACAAAGCAACAAAGGAATACATGATTAGCGAGAAAAATTTTGCTGGGAATTCCAGTTATATTTTCTATTCCTTAGCATTAACAGATGGTTTGCCAACATTGAATGTACAATTGATTCAAAAAAGCAAAGGATTTATGAAAGCGAATTGCTTTGATAAAAATTCAAAATTATTTTTACAGTTAAACAATGGAAAAATAATAACATTGCTTCACATAAATCAGGAGAATTGCGGCACTATGATTCGGGACGATAAAGGTTTTGATAACAGGCTAATATCCGGTTCCTTTATGTTTATGAAAGATAGTTTTGAAGATTTAAAAAATTCTCCTGTATCCATGATGAGAATTAAATATTTAACGGATACTGAAGATTATGTTCTTAAAAAAGAATTTAAATCGGAGTTAAACAATGAGATCTATCAACCTGAAACGTATTTCATTAACAACCTGCATTGCGTAGAAAACTAATCGCAATCCCATTTTGTATTAGAAATTTTATCATTCAAACCCGATTTTAAATTGTAATGCCACCATTCCGAATCAAAAGAATTAAAACCCTTTTGGATCATTATTTTTTTAAGTAATTTCCTGTTTCGTTTGATTTTTTCAGATACGTTTAGATAATTATGACTGGCTTCGATTCCAAAATAATCGAAATAAGTTCCCATATCCAGTTCTTTTCCATTATTATCGACTAAAGTAATATCTACCGCCCCTCCTCTATTATGAATGGAACCTTTAGCGGGATTCGCTACATATTCTGGGTTAGAAACAATTTTCCACATTTTTTTCTGAATATCTAAAGGACGGTAGCAATCAAAAATTTTGATTCTGTATCCTTTTTCAATGAATTTTTTATTAGCTTCGACAAGTCCCTTTACGGTTTTTAAACGTAAAAAACATTCCGCGCAATCATAGACTTTTGCTTTTAGAAAATTATCAGGAGTTGCATACTTCATATCATACACAAAATCTTGGCTGTACTCTTTTAAATTTACAAATGTAGTATCACTAATAATTGGACCATTTTTATCTTCAGTAACAGTAATAGCCGATTGCGATTTACAGGAAACAATCCAAAAAAGAGAACAAAAGATTAACAATGATTTGAAGTGGCAAGTCATAAATACTATTTTTTATAAAAATAAGATAAATTAAGGATTTAGAATAGATATAAAAACAAAAAAACCAATACTAATAAAAGTATCGGTTTAAGTGAACTTTACGGCACAAAATTCGAACCTTCTATTAGAAGATTTGAAACTCTTAGCCGACTCTTTTGAGGATTTTTTATGATATAAAGATACCGAAACAAAGCATTCTAGTATAATAATAAAAATTACATGTAGAGATTTTTTTCTTCGCAAAAATTCAACCTATATTTGAGAAAAAAAACATTTGGCGGTAATATAGATAAAAGAGGAGAAATTTAATGTAAAAGTGTGATTACTTCTCCATCCTCTGGAATTAACAATTTGTCTATACCGATCTTCACTTCGGCAGCTTTCTTTTTCAAAGAAGCTCTTGTTGTGAAGCAATGATCCAAAGCATCCATATGGACTGCAATCACTTTTGCTTTTCCACTCTCCCCTATCAAAGTCATTGTTTGCGCTTCTTCCATCAGAATCGACGTATTTTCATAGCCTTTAATAACTGCTCCCCCTGAATTAACCACAATATAGTCAGGCTTAAACTTTTTGATAGTCTTTTTAACATCCTCTGTCCAGATAGCGTCTCCAACTATATATACGGTCGGGTGGTTTTTTGCCTGTAATACAAATCCAGAGGTCTCGCCCATCTTCTTTAAAACCTCTCCTGTTCCATGTTGTCCTTCAATTCTACTGATAGTTATACCGTTCCATACCTTCTGATCTTCTAAAACAGTAGCATTGACAAAACCTTCTTTTTTAAAGAAATCTTTATCTGCAGGCTGCATTATCAATTCTATGGATTTATCAAGAGTTTTGCTTGCAGGTTGGTCAAAATGGTCTTCATGTGTATGCGTCACAATGACTAGATCAACACCTTTAACAATTTCTTCTTTAGGCATTTTTAATTCAACCGTAGGATTTTTTTGAATTCCAGCCCAAGAATCAATCGCTCCTTTTGGTGATAACATTGGATCAAGCAAGATCTTTTTTCCTCCATACTCTATAAGCAATGTTGCATTTCTAACTAACTGGATAGTTAGTTTTTTGTTTGAATTGATTTGTCCGAACGATAAGGCAGTTGACAACATAAGCGCCACTACCAAAATTACTTTTTTCATAAATTTTCTGTTTATTTTATTAATCTCCTATTCTTCTTCATTAAGAATCTTGGAACAATAAGAACGCTGCAAAGGTCTGAACAACGAATTGTTTTTAAGGTATCAAAAACGTACTTTTTGATACCATTCTGATAAACTAGGTCTAATCTCGACTCTTTAATATCTTTCCTTTTTTCTAGATTGAACTAATGAATTATATCAATAGATTAAATTTCGTTCAACTTCATATTAGGCATGTTGTAAGCATCTGCTATCAATTTTGCCGAATGCAATATGCCTTCGGGAGAATGCCCCAAGTTGGCAATCATCAGTTCACCTGCATCTGAAACTTTCTGAAATTCATTCAACCTGCTTACAACTTGATCTGCAGTTCCATATATCATTTTTTCATGCCAGCTTTCCAATACAAACTTTTCCGAGTGATCGTAACTATAGTCCTTCAATTCTTCCGGAGATGGAATAACATAAGTTTGTCCTTTCATCATCCGAAGCATACTGTGTGCAATGGCATGCGTTTGGATTTTTGCCTCCTCTGCAGTATCTGCTGCAAATACAGAGAAGCATGCTATAGTATGTGGTTTATCAAGAACCTTTGACGGTTTGAAATTCTTTTTATACAAATCAAATGCCAATAGCATATTCTCTGGAGCCAACTGTGCGGCAAAGGCAAAAGGCAATCCCAATTTTCCTGCCAATTGTGCAGAATATCCTGAAGAACCTAGTAACCATACCGATGGGCTGTCAAAAGATCGGGCGATACCGTTTTCACGATCTTGTCCTGGCCCTGGAACGGCGAATACCCTATTCTTAAAAGGATGTCCATCAGGAAAATCATCTTCAAGAAAATGCAATAGTTCTGTCAGCAAATCTGGAAAATCCTCAGCTCCTAAATTGTTACCACGAAGTGCTGATGCCGTAAGTCCATTGGTTCCAGGAGCACGTCCTATTCCTAAATCTATACGTCCTAAAGCCATTGCTTGAAGCATACCGAACTGTTCGGCAACTACCAAGGGTGGAAAGTTAGGTAACATCATACCGCCAGATCCCAATCGTATATTTTTTGTTTCGCCAATAAGTCTAGAAAGTAACATAGCGGGTGACGAAGTAGAAACAGCAGGCATACCATGGTGTTCGGCTACCCAATAACGAGCAAATCCACGTTGGTCAGCAAATTTTGCCAAGGCAATACTGTTAGCAACAGCTGCTGCAGCAGAATACCCTTTTCCGGTTGTAGCAACATCCAGAATAGACAAAGGTACCGGAGCATTTCCTTGTTTTATAAGTGATTGAAAAGAAGCTTGTTTATTATTTGAGTTATCTGTATTTATAACTTTATTTTTCATAACCTATTGATTTTAAATTATTTTACAAAATTACTTCGGTAATACAGAAAATAAGATACCAAAAAATAGTTATAAAGTACCTTTTTGATAATCGAGACCAAACCTACTAGCTAAAGAATTAGCTTTTCTCTCTGAAAAAAGTTAAAGAAAATCTTAGATTTAAATATAGTTGCAGATCAAATGATGAAGTAAACTAGCTGTAAAATTTCTTATCACATTCTGACTAAAACTTGTATAAATGCTAAGAAAATATACCCTTTTGATAATCTGAAATAAACTTGCTGCTGGTTATTCCTGTCTGGGTTTTAAAAAAACGCATCATGTGTCCGGGTTCCGAAAAATGAAGATCATAGGCTATCTCAGCAATAGTCTTTCCGGAATGTATCAGGTCATTTTTTATTTCAAATAATAGTCGTTGTTTTAATAGTTCGGTAGCGGTAATATTAAACTGTTTTTTCACACAAGTATTAATTGTAATTCTACTCACATTTAACAAATCAGCGTAATAGTCTATTCGTTGCTTATCCCTGATATGCATTTCCAATAATTGTTTGAACTGGTAAGCATAGTTATTCTCAGCCCTTTCAATTGGAAGATGGTTTTTCTCGGCATAAACTCTGTTTAACTTCAAAAGGAGGTAGTACGTTAGGGAGCGTATCATATGAATACTATCCTTTCTACTATCTACAAGTTCAGATTTGATTTCCATAAGCTGGTCAAGTGCTTTTTGAAGTTCGTCTTTTTCAACAGTAATGTTTAAGGGGTAATTCAATTGATAGAAATAAAGAAGCCGATAGGTAAAGAATTTATCTGAGAAAAAATCGTTTAGAAAATTTTCCTGAAAAACCAAAACAGTAAAGTCCAGCCCCTCTTTATCCAATATCCATTGTCTTTTTTGAAAAGGTGAAATAAAAATAATTGTATTGTCACAAATATTGATTTTCTGCTGATTTAAAATCAAAGATCCCTTTGCGTTTTTAAAAAGCAAAATTTCAAAAAAATCAGTGTTATAACTATCACGCTCCAAGTATCTTTCACTTAGCGCATCTCCGTGCAATACATTGAGAAGCATTTCAACACCACATTCACTTTTATGAAATTTGACTGTTTTCATTTTATTTATTTTATATCTAAATCATTAAATCGTTTCTGTAATTTCCTCTATCTGGATGTCTCCAAATATTATAATTAAAGTAAATTTACAATTTGATTTGTAACTGACTTATAAAAACAAAAATGAGCAGTAATAAATTACAGCCCATTTTATAAAAAAGTAATTTATTGTATATGCTCCGTTACGAAATCAAGTATTCGTCGGTTGATACAATCTTGGCGTAAAAGAATTCCAATGCAGCTAAAAACCAACCCTGACCTCCTTAGGCTTCCCGGTAAGCAGATCCCTTCCACGAACCGTTATATCATCAAGAGCATCCTCAAGTTCTTCCGTGCAGCGCCAACATTAATTTTTATTCTCTCAGCATATCTAGTTGTGAAACTATGGTAAGTAAAAAGAGAATCCTTAGGGACGCTCTCAAATTTTTAGACGGAAAAACTAATAAATGTTTCCGATATAATTATAGCTTATAATTATTTTCCCCAGAACTCGTCTTCAATATCTTGGTCTTCTGAAAATAACCAAACCTGTAAAATTTTGCTGTCTATCACTTCGAACAAATCATTACCATTCATTTCTATAGTTTTGTCACCACTTTTTGCACTAAATCTTACAGGGCTAGAAACAAATCTTCCATTAGCCATTAGTGGACTTGTTGGCTTGACAACTAATGACCCTTGTGTTGCACCCATCATATCTGACAACATTTTGCCAATAGCTTCAAGACCACTTTGTGTTCCTGAAAACTTGTTATTTCCCGGTTGATGCCATTTTGCGTTTGTGCTGAAATACGAAAATGCTGTTGGAATGTCTCCTTTTCCGAGTGCTATTGAATAAGCCTCTACTACTTCTTTTACTGTCATTTTTTTTACTGTTTGTTTATTTATTAAGAACCATTTGTTTTTTATGCATAAGGAATTATACTGCTTCAATACTAAATTTTAACTTTCAAGTTTTATTTAGAACATCAAATTATTATTTGCACGATTCTCCGGCATCTGCATCATAGCATCCCAGTGCTCGACTAACCTGCTATTCTCTACACGATAAATATCTATAAATCTCCATTCCTTTCCTGCCATTTCATAACGTGAATGAAGGATAACTACATCAGCATCCACAATAACATGCTTAAACTCAATTTTTTGCTTCTCTACTCCTTGTGAGACAAGCCTTTGTATAAGTGCTTTTACTCCCTCGGGGCCATCAGCTAACGTTGGATTGTGTTGTACGAAATCTTTACTTATATAATCATCTACGGCAGTAATATCTAAATCGCCAAAAATTCTTTGATAAGCTATGGTTACTATTTGCTTGTTTTTTTCTTCTTGTGCCATAATACTAACTTATTTAATTATTTGTTGTACAAAGTAACGACATTACTTACTTTTGCACAAGTACCTACAAATAAGTATGGTACTTACATAATAGTTAGAATAATTGATTATCAATGAAAAACAATCAAAAAAAAAATTTTACCTCTGACGAAAATTGTCCAGTTAGAAAATCTTTAGGGCTACTTAGTGGCAAATGGAGGTTGTTAATTTTGTTTCAAATAAACAACAGAATAATTCGATATGGAGAATTAAAAAGAGCCATTCCAGGTATTAGCGAAAAAATGTTAATTCAGGAATTAAATTTTTTGGTTGAAAACAAATTAGTTTCAAAAAAAGCATATCCGGAAATTCCACCAAGAGTGGAATATAGCTTAACAAAACTTGGATTGAAGACATTACCAATTGCTGATACATTAGCATCATTTGGATTAGAAAATTTGACATAAAAATGCCTAGCGCTAGCAAAGTTTGCAAAATGCTCTGTACTATACCAAGTATGCCCCTTCAACTTATAGTGGAAAATAAAATGGGAGGTGGAATTTCTAAGTAGGATACTTGTTTGAAATTATTTTGATGGAGGGAGTATTCTAAAAAAAAGACTACTATTTAACACCTTAAATATTATGCAAATGATATTTTATAAAAAAAAACAAATGGCATAAAACAAAAATAACTCACTGATTATCAGTGAGTTATTTAGTGAAGGCAGAAGGATTCGAACCTTCGACCGCCTGCTTAGAAGGCAGGTGCTCTATCCAGCTGAGCTATGCCTCCATTGCTCATGTAAAAAATCTAGTCGGGGTGGCAGGATTCGAACCTGCGGCCTCCTGCTCCCAAAGCAGGCGCGATAACCGAGCTACGCTACACCCCGAAGTGCAAAATTATTAAGCGGAGGGACAGGGACTCGAACCCTGGCACCGATTGCTCGATGACAGTTTAGCAAACTGCTCCATTACCACTCTGGCACCCCTCCAAGCTCAAAGAAACGTGTCCTGTTTTGCGGTTGCAAATTTAAGACATCTTTAGACTTCTCACAACTATTTAGGTGCTTTTTTTTAATATTTTTTATCGTTTTTACAAAAACACTTCACAATCAAACATATAGAATGAAAATAAATTTAAAAAAAGATAATGCCATAATCTAAATTTGAAATTGTTTAAAAAAGATTAAATTTGCTTCATAAACCAACATTTTATAAGTTATGAACAAAAGAGTTGTTATCGTTTCTGCCGTTAGGACACCTATCGGAAGTTTTATGGGGGGATTATCTACAGTTACTGCTCCAAGATTAGGTGCAGTTGCTATAAAAGGTGCTTTGGACAAAATAAAATTAGATCCAAATTTAGTTGATGAAGTATTTATGGGCAATGTAGTTCAGGCTGGTGTAGGACAAGCTCCTGCTCGTCAGGCAGCGCTATTTGCTGGCTTACCAAATACCGTTGCTTGCACCACAATAAATAAAGTTTGTGCTTCTGGAATGAAAGCTGTTATGTTGGGTGCGCAAGCAATTCAATGCGGTGATGCCGAAATTGTAGTTGCTGGTGGAATGGAAAACATGAGTTTAATTCCACATTATATGCATTTGAGAAACGGAACTAAATTTGGTCCCGCAACCATGATTGACGGAATGCAGAAAGATGGACTGACTGACGCATACGATAACAGCGCTATGGGAGTCTGTGCTGACTTATGTGCTTCAGAATATGGTTTTACTCGTGAAGATCAAGATAACTTCGCAATTCAATCGTATGAACGTAGCGCAAAAGCATGGGATTCTGGAAAATTTGACAATGAAGTTGTTCCCGTTCCCGTTCCACAAAGAAAAGGAGATCCTATTATAGTTTCTAAAGACGAAGAATACACTAATGTAAAATTAGATAAAATACCATCATTAAACCCTGTTTTCACCAAAGACGGAACCGTAACCGCAGCCAATGCATCAACTATAAATGATGGCGCAGCAGCAGTAATATTAATGAGTGAAGAAAAAGCAATCGCTTTAGGCTTAAAACCGCTAGCCTACATTAATGGGTATGCCGATGCAGCACAAGAACCAAAATGGTTCACAACTACACCATCTAAAGCAATTCCTAAAGCTTTAGAAAAAGCAGGAATAGCAATTGACGATGTTGATTATTTTGAATTCAATGAAGCTTTTGCCGTTGTAGGTTTAGCTAATTCTAAAATTCTTGGACTAGATGACAGCAAAGTAAATATAAACGGTGGCGCTGTATCTCTAGGACATCCATTAGGTTGTTCCGGAGTAAGAATCATTGTTACATTAATAAATGTTTTAGAACAAAATAACGGTAAAATTGGCGCTGCTGCAATTTGTAATGGTGGTGGTGGCGCTTCGGCAATTGTTATCGAAAGAGCCTAAATAATTATAAGTTATGGATTATGAGTTTCAAAACTTATAATCCATAATTCTTAACTCATAAACTAACCTGAATGTTCGGAATTTGTAATCTAGCCATAATCCCACTTCGCTTTGAACCCAGTGACAGAAGCGAAATCGTTTCTCAAGTTTTATTTGGTGAACATTTTGAAATTTTAGAACAATTAAAACAATGGTCTCGAATCAGAATGCAATATGATGATTATGAAGGCTGGGTAGATTCTAAACAATACCAACTGATTTCCGAATCCAGTTTTAACCAACTGTCTGAAGACGCAATCATTTTGAATGCTGATTTAATAGAATACATTACAGCGCCAAACAATCTATTAATCCCAATTCCATTAGGCTCATCGATTTCTTTTTTAAACTATAATGAAATCAACACTTCAAATTTTGATTTTGAGGGAACTAAAATCAGTGGCATCAAACCCAAAGAAGGTTTGATTAATACTTCTTTTTTATATCAGAATGCTCCTTACCTTTGGGGTGGAAAAACACCTTTTGGTATTGATTGTTCTGGTTTTACACAAATGGTTTATAAACTCAACGGATATAAATTATTACGCGATGCCTCACAACAAGCAACCCAAGGAGAGCCTTTGAGTTTTATCGAAGAAAGTGAACCTGGTGATTTAGCCTTTTTTGATAATGAAGAAGGTAACATTATACATGTAGGAATTATTATGGAAGACAACTACATTATCCACGCCAGCGGAAAAGTACGAATTGATAGATTAGATCATCTAGGAATTTATAATGCCGAAATAAACAAACACACTCACAAACTTCGAGTGATTAAAAAAATTATATAAAAAAAACCTATCTCGAATTAATTCTTGATAGGTTTTTTTATATTCTAAAATGAGTATTACATTTTTGCTTTCAATGCTTTTTTCTTTTCAGTCATTTCTAATGCTCCATAAACATTTAACAAAGTAGCTTTAACTTCATTATTTGATGGATCTAACTCACTAGCTTTTTCTAAATACGGTAAAGCATCCATAAATACAGCTTCTCTTTGTTTTTTAAGAACCAAATAACGCTTATTATCTTTCTCTGAATTTCCTAATTTACTTATTTCTTCAAAAAGTTTTTTGTCAGCATCCAGTTTTAAAATTGCTAAATTAAGGTAGGCATTTACATAATCTGGTTTTATTTCAATGGCTCTCTTATAATATTTCTCAGCTTCAACGGTGTTATTAGCTGTTGTACTTATCACTCCTAAATTAAAAATTAAATCCGCATCGTTAGGATTTTTTTCTAATACTTCAGAGATTAATTTTTTATAAGTAACATAATCTTTAGTTTCTAAATACAAATTAGCTTCTGTCAGAATCAATGAAGTGTCATCAGGGTTTGCAACCCTAGCCTCAGCTATAGCTTTTTTAGCTTCTTCAGTTTTTCCATTTTGAACTAAAATTAAAGCCATATTTTTATATATTTCTCCTCTTTTGGAAGGAATAGCTTCAGTTCTTGGTTTTTCATGAGTTCCCAGTTTCACCATTCTGTCTCTTTCTTGAGCTGTAGCATAAACATCCTCTTCACCAGACAATTTATTCACTGCAAAATAACTCGTTCCTTTTCCAGAATAATTTAAGTTTTTCAACTCATCGTATAACTTAAGCGCAGTATCATATTCTTTAGCATTCACATAAGTAGAAGCTGCATAATACAAATTAATAGTGTCTTTTTTATCTAACGAATAAGCATCATATAATTTCTTAGCGCTATCTAAATGCTTGTCAATTTTAGAATCTGCAATCGCACTGTTGATTAATTTAAATTTTATTTGGGTAATTGAAGTAGCAGCCTGGGTAGAATATTTAACTTTTCCAGATGCTTTTTCAACAGCAATTAAATCTTGGTATGCTTTTGCAGCAAGTGAAAGATTTTCACTAGTTCCAATATTTTTATTCGCTAAGTCTAACAGAGCATTTCCTTTTACAAAGAAAAATTGTGCTTTTTCAGCATCTGTGGCATTTGCAATTAAAGATTCAGCACCTTGCAAAATTGTTGCAGCTTCTTGAGAATTTCCGCCTTTCATTGCCTTTTCGGCAGCTTTAATTTGATCTTTTTGAGCAAAAGTAGCTACTGATATCAATAATGCTGATGCAAGTATTACATATTTACTTTTCATAATATTCTTGGTTTTTGTTTAATAATTATTCTTTTTTACATTTTTATTTTTAAGCTTCATCATCAGAATCTTCGTCTTCGGAATCATCTTCAGAATCTTCGTCCTCTTCAGACTCATCCTCATCATCGTCTTCTTCTGTCCCTTCGTCTTCAAGTACTTCTAAAACTGGCTTAACTCTTTCAATAGCCTCTGTTTCAATAATATTACCTTCTTCATCAACAACAACTTCAGCCACATCGTCTTTCATAACTTTCGTAACTGCTGCAATAGAATCGTTTCCTTTAATATTAATCAACTTCACTCCTTGCGTAGCACGCCCCATAACCCTTAAATCTTCGACAGCCATTCTGATAGTCAATCCAGATTTGTTGATAATCATTAAATCATCAGCATCAGTAACAGCATTTATCGAAATCAGTTTACCTGTTTTCTCGGTAATATTTAAGGTTTTAACACCTTTACCACCACGGTTTGTAATTCTGTATTCGTCAAGACTAGAACGTTTTCCGTATCCGTTTTCAGCAACAACTAAAATTTCGCTGCTCATATCATTTACAGTAACCATGCCAATAACTTCATCAGTATCATCTTTAAGCGTAATTCCACGAACTCCAGAAGCTGTTCTTCCCATTGGACGGGTTTTAGTTTCTTCAAAACGAACTAATTTACCAGATTTTACAGCCAAAATAATTTGACTTTCTCCATTGGTTAATTTTGCTTCTAATAATTCATCGCCTTCCTTGATAGTAATTGCAGCAACACCATTAACTCTGGGTTTAGAATATTTCTCTAAAGATGTTTTCTTAACCTGACCTTTTTTAGTCACCATAATAAGGTTATGGCTGTTGATATACTCTTTATCTTTTAAATCTTGGGTACAGATAAATGCTTTTACTTTATCGTCGCTTTCAATATTTACCAAGTTTTGGATTGCTCTACCTTTAGCAGTTTTACTTCCTTCTGGTATTTCATAAACACGCATCCAGAAACATTTTCCTTTTTGGGTAAAGAACATCATATATTGGTGATTCGTTGCCACAAACATGTGTTCTAAGAAATCTTGATCTCTTGTTCCGGCACTTTTTTGACCAACTCCTCCTCTATTCTGAGTTTTGTATTCCGTAAGATTAGTACGTTTAATATAACCTGCATGAGAAATCGTAATTACCACATTTTCATCGGCAATTAAATCTTCGATACTCACATCTCCTCCTGAATATTCGATTACAGAACGACGTTCATCTCCATATTTATCACGAATTTCAGTTAGCTCTTCTTTAATCAAGGCTATTCTCAAGTTTACATCCGCTAATAAAGCTTTTAAATGCTCGATTAACTTCATGATTTCATCGTATTCTGTTCTTAACTTATCTTGTTCCAGACCTGTTAATTGTCGCAAACGCATTTCTACAATGGCACGAGATTGAATATCTGATAAATTGAACCTTTCGATTAATTTCTCTCTTGCTTCTTCGGTACTTTTTGAAGCTTTGATTAAAGCAATCACTTCATCAATATTATCCGAAGCGATAATCAAACCCTCTAATATATGCGCTCTTGCTTCCGCTTTTTTCAATTCAAATTGCGTTCTACGAGTCACCACATCATGACGGTGTTCAATAAAATAATGAATCAAATCTTTCAGATTCAACATTTGCGGACGCCCTTTTACAATTGCAATATTGTTTACACTAAAAGAAGATTGTAATTGCGTAAACTTATAAAGTGTATTCAAAACCACGTTTGGTGTCGCATCACGTTTTAAAATATAAACGATACGCATCCCGTTTCTATCCGATTCATCTCGGATATTTGCAATTCCATCAATTTTTTTGTCATTAACCAAATCAGCCGTACGCTTGATCATATCGGCTTTATTGACTTGATAAGGAATTTCGGTAACGATAATACATTCTCTTCCGTCTACTTCTTCAAAACCTACTTTAGCACGCATTACAATACGCCCTCTACCCGTTTTGAATGCTTCACGAACACCTTCATACCCATATATTATTCCACCAGTAGGAAAATCTGGGGCTTTGATATGTGTCATCAACTCGTCAATCTCAATATCATTATTATCCATATAAGCCAATGTACCATTGATCACCTCCGTTAAGTTGTGAGGCGGCATATTGGTAGCCATACCTACTGCGATTCCTGTTGCCCCATTTATTAATAAGGTAGGAACACGAGTTGGCATAACTGTTGGCTCTTGTAGTGTATCATCAAAATTTAATTTAAAATCAACCGTTTCTTTATCGATATCCGCCAAGATTTCTTCCGAAATCCTACGCATTCTAGCCTCTGTATAACGCATAGCTGCAGGGCTATCGCCATCAACAGAACCAAAGTTACCCTGACCGTCAATCAATAAATAACGCATACTCCATTCTTGTGCCATACGAACCATGGCATCATAAACAGAGGTATCACCGTGTGGGTGATACTTTCCAAGAACCTCCCCGACAATTCTTGCAGACTTTTTATGGGCAGATCTGGAGTTAACCCCTAAATCATGCATTCCAAATAATACTCTTCGATGTACTGGTTTCAAGCCATCTCTAACATCTGGAAGCGCTCTGGATACAATTACAGACATCGAATAATCGATGTAAGCAGTTTTCATTTCATCTTCAATGTTAATAGGAATTAACTTTTCTCCTTCAGACATAAGTTGTTATATTAAAAAATTATATTAGTTTCAAAACGTGCCAATATACGCCTTTTTGAAATTCTTGAACCTATTTTAACCTGCTTATTTCAATGATTTATTAACAAATTTCGCTTTGGTTTTGGTTGATAAAATAAGTGGCTTTTTGCCTGTATTCCCCATATTTTTTTGTCTATTAGCTGACAGTACTTGTTAAGGGAATGATTTTTGTTTTTCAATTACTAATTCACTAAATTTACGATATCAAATATATATTATGGATGATAATTTTTCACCAAGAGTAAAAGATGTTATTACCTATAGCAAAGAAGAAGCTTTGCGATTGGGTCATGACTTTATAGGAACTGAACACTTGATGCTGGGTATTTTAAGAGATGGAAATGGAAAAGCAATTCAAATACTGAATAACCTATCTGTCGACTTAGACCACTTACGACGGAAAGTAGAAATCCTAAGCCCCGCAAGTCCAAGCGTAGACGTTAATGTTGAAAAGAAAAACTTACACTTGACACGCCAGGCAGAACGAGCGTTGAAAACCACTTTTCTTGAAGCAAAAGTATTTCATAGTTCGTCCATCAGTACAGCACATTTATTGTTATGTATTTTAAGAAATGAAAACGATCCAACAACCAAGCTACTAAATAAACTTAAAATTGATTACGATGTAGCTAAAGAACAATATTTAAATATGACTCCAAGCGAAGAAGAATTTTTAGAAAACTTGCCAAGAAACGAATCATACAATGACGATTCAGGACAAGATGACAGTCTTAAAGAAGGTACTTTTAACAATCCTGCCAACAAATCAAATAAGAAATCTAAAACTCCAGTTTTGGATAATTTTGGTAGAGATTTGACTGAAATGGCCGAAGAAGGAAAGTTAGATCCTGTTGTAGGACGTGAAAAAGAAATCGAACGTGTTTCTCAAATTTTGAGCCGTCGCAAAAAGAATAATCCACTACTTATAGGGGAACCTGGAGTGGGTAAATCAGCTATTGCCGAAGGATTAGCTTTGCGAATTATTCAAAAGAAAGTATCACGAATCCTTTTCAACAAACGCGTTGTAACATTAGATTTGGCGAGCCTTGTCGCTGGGACAAAATACCGTGGACAGTTTGAAGAGCGTATGAAAGCTGTTATGAACGAATTAGAAAAGAATGATGATATTATTCTTTTTATAGATGAAATTCATACCATTGTTGGTGCTGGTGGTGCAACAGGTTCATTAGATGCGTCTAACATGTTCAAACCTGCATTAGCAAGAGGCGAAATTCAATGTATTGGAGCAACAACTCTAGACGAATACCGTCAATATATTGAGAAAGATGGCGCATTAGAAAGACGTTTTCAAAAAATAATTGTGGAACCAACATCTGTTGCGGAAACTATTACTATTTTGAATAATATAAAAAATAAATATGAAGACCATCACAACGTTACTTATACACAAGAAGCAATTGAAGCTTGTGTGAAATTAACGGACAGATATATGTCGGAACGCTTCTTACCGGACAAAGCTATTGACGCCTTAGACGAAGCTGGTTCAAGAGTTCACATTACCAATATTGAAGTTCCAAAACAGATTTTAGACTTGGAACGTCAATTAGAAGATGTTCGTGAATTGAAAAATGTCGTTGTTAAAAAACAAAAATACGAAGAGGCCGCAAAGCTTCGTGATGACGAAAAAAAGATTGAAAAAGACTTGGCAATTGCTCAGGAACAATGGGAAGAAGACGCTAAAAACAATCGAATTGAAGTTACCGAAGATAATGTTGCCGATGTAGTTTCTATGATGACTGGAATTCCAGTAAATCGTATTGCACAAACTGAAAGCAATAAACTAGCTAAACTACCAGAACTAATTGAAGGAAAGGTTATTGGACAAAAAGAAGCTGTAATGAAAATTGCTCGTTCCATCCAAAGAAATCGTGCTGGATTGAAAGATCCAAATCGACCAATTGGTTCGTTTATCTTCTTAGGACAAACTGGTGTTGGTAAAACACAATTGGCAAAAGTATTGGCAAAAGAATTATTCGATTCAGAAGATGCACTCATTCGTATTGACATGAGTGAATACATGGAGAAATTTGCAATCTCTCGTTTGGTTGGTGCGCCTCCGGGATACGTAGGTTACGAAGAAGGCGGACAATTAACAGAAAAAGTAAGAAGAAAACCATATTGTGTTGTCTTATTAGATGAGATCGAAAAAGCGCATCCTGATGTTTTCAATATGTTATTACAAGTGCTGGACGATGGTTATTTAACGGATAGTTTAGGCCGAAAAATTGACTTCAAAAACACTATAATCATCATGACTTCCAATGTTGGAGCAAGACAATTAAAAGATTTTGGTCAAGGAGTTGGTTTTGGTACCGCCGCTAAAGTAGCTCAAGCCGATGATAATTCGAAAAGTATCATTGAAAACGCATTGAAAAAAACTTTTGCCCCTGAATTCCTAAATAGAATTGATGACGTAATTGTGTTCAATGCTTTAGAAAAACATGATATTGATTTGATTATCGAAATCGAATTGAAAAAATTATATGCTCGTGTTGCAGAATTAGGGTATCAATTAAATCTTTCTGATAAAGCCAAAGCTTTTATCGCTGATAAAGGATTTGATAGACAATTTGGCGCAAGACCATTGAAAAGAGCGATTCAGAAATATGTTGAAGATGCACTTGCTGAAGAAATTATTACTTCAAAAATTGCATCAGGAGACGAAATTTTCATGGATATTGAAGACGGAGCACAAGAATTGACCGTACAAGTTCATAAAGCTGGCGAACCAACGAATCCATAAATTCTTCTGGAATTGCACAAAATAAACCCGTTACGTTTTTATAACATAACGGGTTTATTCTTTATACAAATTCAACATTTTTTGAAAACAAATATTTACATTTGGTTTTTAAAAAATAGGTTAAATAAAATCAATTTATGTCTCAAAATAAAGTTATCCTAGGTAGCGAAGAATGGTGTTCATTTCCTGAATTAGGAATTCCAACAATTAAAGCACGTGTTGATTCAGGCGCAAAAACATCCGCTTTACACGCTATAAACATTGCCCCTTTTATCAAGAATGAAGCAAACTGGGTAAAGTTTGACATCAATCCGATTCAAAATAATCTAAAAACGGTAATTCATTGTGAAGCGCCTTTAGTGGATAAACGTTTTGTTAAAAGTTCCAGCGGATTTAGAGAACAACGGTATGTGATACAAACCAACTTAAAAATTGGCGATTCAATGTGGCCAATAGAAATGACATTAACCAATCGAGATTCCATGGGTTTTAGAATGCTTTTAGGTCGGGAGGCCATGAGCGGAAGGGTTCTTGTAGACCCGGAACAGAAATATCTTTTAGGACAACCCACCTCAGATAGCTTGAAAGAACTATATAAAAATTCTGAAAAAGCCAGTTCAGGTCTGCGCATTGGCCTTTTAGCCAGTAACCCAGAATTATACAGCAACAAACGTATTATGGAGGCGGGTGAAATGCGTGGTCACGAAATGCATTTTTTGAATATCAAAGAATGTTATATGAAGCTGGATGCAAAAACACCGGAAATTCATTACCGTGGAGGGAAAATATTAAATCAATTTGATGCTATTATTCCAAGAATTAGACCTAGCATCACCTTTTATGGCTGTGCTTTAACGAGACAGTTTGAAGCCTTGAATGTGTTTTGTTTAAATTCTTCAAACGCAATTACCCAATCACGCGATAAATTATATTCCTTACAATTACTCTTACATAGTGGAATTGACATACCTACAACAGGATTTGCAAATTCACCTTTGGATACGGACGATTTGATAAAAATGGTTGGAGGCTCTCCCTTAATTGTTAAATTACTCGAAGGAACACAAGGCAAAGGTGTTGTATTAGCAGAAACAAAAAAAGCAGCAGAAAGTGTTATTAATGCTTTCAAAAGCCTAAATGCCAATATATTAGTTCAGGAATTTATCAAAGAAGCCAACGGTAAAGACATTCGTTGTTTTGTAATTGACGGAAAAGTAGTTGCTGCTATTCAACGGGAAGCAATGCCAGGTGAATTCAGGGCTAACATCCATCTTGGAGGAACAGCTTCAGTCATAAAAGTGACAAGTGAAGAAAAACGTATTGCGATAAAAGCCGCAAAAGCGATGGATTTGAAAGTAGCCGGAGTTGATATTATTCGTTCTTCAAAAGGTCCATTATTATTGGAAGTAAATTCATCTCCAGGATTGGAAGGAATCGAAGGAGCTACCAATAAAGACATCGCGGGGGAAATGATAAAAGCCATTGAGAAAAATTTCAAACTGAAATAACAATCTGTCGTTATCTAAAAATCTCAATTAGTCAATCAAACATAAACTTTAAACTTAAAAAAGCATGAATCCATATCTTGATATTATCATTCGCAGTGCTGCCGTTTATTTTTTCATGGTTATTGCTTTGAGACTTTTTGGAAAAAAAGAATTATCCCAACTCAATACTGCCGATGTCATTTTAATATTATTGATAAGCAACTCTGTTCAAAACGCAATGGTTGGGAATAACACGTCACTTTATGGTGGTATGGCTGCGGCAACTGTACTTTTTACTATTAATTTCATCTTGAAGAAATTGATGTTTAAGTACCCGAAATTTAGTGATTTTATGCAGGAAAAACCAGAAATATTAATTCATGATGGAAATCTGGATTTTAAAGCATTAAGCAAATTAAACATTTCTTCTGATGAATTAAAAGAAGCGATGCGGGAACATGGAATCGAGTTTTTTAAAGACGTAAAACTAGCTATGCTTGAGATTGATGGCAACATCAGTATTATATCCGGTAATGAAAATTTAAAACAAACCCATTACAAACGAAAACGCATCCATAAAAATTTGAGTGGAATAAACTAGATATAAACCAACTCAAAAATATTTTTACAAGAATATCTCTGCAATCCTGAAATAATTATGCTTGATTCATTCAAAACATACTTTCAATCCAAAAACAATCTAACGGACGAACAATTCCTTTCTATTACCGGAACGTTGCAATCCAAAAAAGTAGAAAAAGGAACTATCCTTCTCCATCAGGGAGCTATTTGTCAGCACTCCTTTTTTGTTTCTAAAGGATTATTGCGTTCCTATACCATTGACGAAACTGGAAAGGAACACATCATTCAATTTGCATCGGAGAATTGGATTATTTCGGACAGAAGCAGTTCTTATTTTAACGAACCTTCTGAATTATTTATTGATGCTATTGAAGAAACGGAAATTGTTTTTATCGATAAAAATTTCATCGATGCCGCAGCCGAAATTAGTATTTCTTTTCGACAACAGGACAATATTGCTTTGCACAATCACATTCGGCAACTTCAAAAACGAGTAAATCTCTTATTGGGAGCAACAGCTGAACAACGGTATTTAGATTTTATAACTATTTACCCAAGTCTTACTTTACGCATTCCACAATGGATGATTGCTTCGTATTTAGGAATTACGCCCGAAACCCTAAGTAGAGTTCGCAAAGAATTAGCCAAAAGAAATTTCAAACCCTATTAATTCATACAAATTCATTTCTTATCCTACATCAATGCATCTGGTTTTAATCTATAGTAAATTTGTACTATAATTTAAAATAAGATAGCGAAATGAAAACAAAAAATATTGAATTAGTATTGGCTCCACCTACACCTCACATGGTTGGTGACGGATTTAGAGTGCATAATTTTATTCCGAGTGGTCATAATTTAGACATGAAAAGAATGAGTCCATTTATTATGATGGATTATAATTCTAAATTCTACTTCCCGCCAACAGATCAACCTAGAGGCGTTAGTGTCCATCCACATAGAGGTTTTGAAACCGTTACTATAGCTTATAAGGGAAAAGTAGCGCATCACGACAGTTCAGGAAACAGCGGTGTCATTGGCGAAGGTGATGTACAATGGATGACTGCAGCTTCAGGAATTTTACATAAAGAATACCACGAAGAAGAGTTCAGTAAAAATGGTGGTGATTTTCAAATGGTGCAACTTTGGGTCAACCTTCCTGCAAAGGATAAAATGTCAACACCAAAATACCAAGGAATTACCAATGACCAAATCAACAAATTCGAACTTCCTGAAAATGGCGGCGTGATTGAAGTTATAGCGGGACATTACGAAAATGTAAAAGGTACCGCTTCGACTTTCACTCCTGTTCATTTACTAAATGCCAAATTGAATAAAGGAGCAAAAGCATCCTTCAATTTCCCTGCAAATTACAACACTGGTTTATTAGTAATTGAAGGAAGCATAAAAGTTAATGATGTTGAAAATGTTCCAGCCAACCATTTTGCACTGTTTCAAAACGATGGTGAAACATTTACCATTGAAGCAACTGAAAATACAATCGTTTTAATATTAAGCGGCGAACCTATCAATGAACCAATTGCAGCGCACGGTCCGTTTGTGATGAACACCCAAGCCGAAATTATGCAAGCATTCAACGATGTGAATATGGGAAAATTCGGTTATTTGGAAGAATAATTTCCTTGTATTTATTCAAGTTTCAGTTTTAACTACTAAGTTAATAAATACTGACACAAAGACGCAAGGAAAATAAGTTTCACAAAGTATAATAGTTTAATTTAATACCATAAAATTAAAAAGATTAAGACTTAGTGCCTTTGTGTCTTCGTTGCAAAAAATAAAGATATTTGTAGTATACCAGTAGTCACATTTTCTTAAATTTATTGTTTAAAACATAAAAAATGTCAAATATAAAATTAATAATAGAAGAACGTCCGAGCAATATTGGCAACTTTATGGTTGGGCGATTGCTTCCCTTTCGAGAAAAAAGAATGGTTGGACCATTTGCATTCATCGATCACATGGGACCAACCTGCATGAGCGATTATGAAAATTTAGATGTTCCGCCACATCCGCATATTGGGCTTTCTACTTTGACCTATTTGTTTGAAGGGAGCATTATGCACAAAGACAGCTTGGGAACTGAAATGGAAATCAAACCCGGACAAATCAATTGGATGACTGCAGGAAAAGGGATTGTCCATTCTGAACGAACACCTGAGTATTTGCGTAGTTCTAATAAAATGTTACATGGACTTCAAATTTGGGTGGCTTTACCGAAAGAGTTGGAAGAAATGGAACCTTCTTTTTTCCACGTACCCGAAAATGAAATTCCAGAATGGAAAGCTGACAATATTGCTTTCAAACTTATAGCCGGAGAAGTGCTTGGCAAAAAATCACCTGTTCCAGTTTACAGTCCGCTTTATCTTTTAGAACTAAAAAGTACCAAGCGTCAAACGGTAACTATTGGCAAAGACTTATTTGGCGAAAGCGCTTTATACATTTTAGAAGGCAGTATCGAAAGTGAAGGTAATGTTTTTGGGCCAAAGCAAATTTTGATTGCCAAAGACAGTAAACTCTGCACCTTTGATATGGCAGAAAACACAACCATTTATATTTTTGGAGGAGAACCTTTTCCCGAAGAACGGATTATTTATTGGAATTTTGTCGCTTCAACCAAAGAACTGATTGAAAAGGCAAAAGAGAAATGGTTGGCACAAACTTTTGATAAAGTTCCAGGCGAAAGCGAATTTGTTCCACTTCCGGAGCAAAAGAAAAAATAGCAATTATGATTAAAATAAAAGCGCACATTGGCACAGAACTTTATAAAACAGAAATTGAATCCGCCAATAATAAAATCATTTCAGATGAGCCTGAAAGTGCTGGAGGAAAAGATTTAGGCTTTGCGCCAAAAGAATTACTGGCTTCCTCATTAGCAGCTTGCACTTGCATCACGTTACGCATGTATGCAAACCGAAAAGGATGGGATTTAACAGATATAAAAGTTGAAGTCACTTTTGAAAAAGATGCAACGGAAAATAAATCGAAAATAATGCGCAACATTCAATTATTAGGGAACTTAGACAATGCACAAAGAGCACGATTATTAAACATTGCCGATAGATGTCCAATGCACCAAATATTAACTAATCCTATCGAAATTACAACCGAATTAAATTAAAAATTATGATAATTGAACAAATAAACGAAATTAAAAAAGGCTATTTTAGAGCATCAGACAACGAAATAGAAGCAGGAAGAATGACCTATACTTGGGCTGGAAGCGATAAATTCATCATTGACCATACCGAAGTAAATGATGAATTTGCAGGACAAAGCGTGGGCAAAAAACTGGTAATGGAAGCAGTGCAATATGCAAGGTTGAATAATCTTAAAATCTTGCCTTTATGTCCTTTCGCAAAAAGCGTATTTGACAAAACGGAAGAAATACAGGATCTTTTATTTTAAAAAATTGAAAATTGAAAAGACATAAAAAAAACCATTCTCAGTAAGAATGGTTTTTTTATATGAATTTTAAAATCTAAAATTATAAAAACAAACTAAGGAAATAGTAAATTAAAGCTGCTAAAATAGCCGAAATAGGAATAGTTAATACCCATGCCCAAACTAAACTTACTGTCACTCCCCAACGAACTGCAGAAACACGTTTTGTTAAACCAACTCCAATAATAGAACCAGTAATAGTATGTGTTGTACTTACAGGAATTTTTAAATGTTCTGTAAAATACAAGGTTAGAGCTCCTGCTGTTTCAGCAGCAACACCTTCAAAAGAAGTTACTTTGGTAATTTTAGAACCCATTGTTTTTACAATTTTCCAACCACCACTTAAAGTTCCCGCTGCAATAGCAGAATAACAGGCTAAAGGAATCCATGCCGGCATTTTAAACGTTCCGTCTTCTTTAGGAAGCACCACGTCTAACCAACTTGGTAAACTTTCCTGCGCCACTCCACTAGTATGAATATAAACCGCAACTGCGGCGGCTATAATACCCATTACTTTTTGGGAATCATTTCCACCATGCCCTAAACTAAAGGCCGCGGAAGATAATAATTGCATCTTTTTTAACCATTCTGTTGCCTGACTAAGGTTTAAACTACTAAAAATCAAACAAAAGAAACTAACAGACAAAACAATGAATGCCACTAAAAACCATTTGATATTATGTGCTTCAAATACAACACTCCAAAAAGGAGAATCGAAACGAGGTTTTTCAATCTGATCATAATATAACATTTGGCTTTCAACAAACCAGATAGTCAATGCTATAAGAGATAGGGTAAATAATTTTGGATAAATGCTTTTTTTGGAAGAACTCAAAAGCCAAATGGATATTAAATAGGAAATCAAAGCGCCTAATAACGGTGCCAAAATAATGAAAGCAACAATTATTAAAACACCTGAAGGCATTCCGCCATCTTTCCCTTCCTTATACCATGATACAACTTCAAAACCAGCATGTGCAATTGCTGCTCCAGCAAATCCACCAATTAAAGTATGAGATGAACTCGAAGGTATTCCAAGCCACCAGGTCAACAAATTCCAACAAATAGCAGCAATTATACCAGCGAGAATTACAACCAGATTGATGTCCATTGTATTCGCGGTTTTAGCAACTGTATCAGCAACTCCAAAACCAAAAACCCAATAGGCCAAAAAATTAAAAAAAGCAGCCCAAAGTACCGCTTGAAAAGGCGTCAAAACTTTTGTGGCAACAACGGTAGCTATAGCATTTGCCGCATCATGAAAACCATTGATGTAATCAAAAATTAAAGCCAGAACTATAATAACTATTAGTAAAGTAAATTCCATAAAATATTATTTCAGAATAAAACTGATTGAATTAAGAATGCTTTACAGCGATTGATTCTAAAACACTTGCCACACTCTTACATTTATCAGTTGCCGATTCTAAAACTGACAATACCTCTTTATATTTGATAATGTTTTTTACATCGGTTTCATTTTCAAATATTTCGAATACTGCTTTATTATAAACAGTATCGGATTTATTTTCCAACTTGCTGATTCGTGCGCAAGCATCCGTAATATTCTTTATTTTCTTGAAATTTCTTAATTCTTTAACCGCTACATCAATATTTTGACACGCTTCAAGATTTATTTCTGTCAATTTTCTGATTGATTTTGTAATCTTATCTACCTGATACAATCTCATTCTGCTGGCAGCTCCGTGAAGATTATCGGCAACATTATCAATTGAAGTAATCAAGGAGTGAATGTCTTCTCTATCAAAAGGAGTGATAAAGTTTCTACTCAATTCCAAATTTGTCTGACGTGTAATGTCTTCTCCTTTTTGCTCCAAAGCATCAATTTTTTGAAAAAGAACTTCTCTTTCTTTCAAAGGAAGGTTCACTGCTTCGTGTAAATTTGAAGCTAATTCAATTAAATTACTGGATGCTTCTTCAAAAAGAGGAAAGAATTTTTTGTCTTTTGGAACTAAAAACTGGAAAATACTATTTATTGACATTTTATTGGATTTTTGAACTGCAAAATTAGCTCATTATTTTAAGATAATGTTAAGCTATCGTTAACAAATCATCTTCTATTTGAAAACTATTCAAAAAAGAAACCGTTTTTTCAATGTCATAATGCAAAATTCGATCTTCTTTTACCAAAGGAACTCCCTCACGATATGCATTTAAAAACATTTCGATAAAATCACTGGATTGCAATGGTCTTCTATATTCTATGGCTTGTGAGGCATTCATCAATTCTATCGCTAAAATTCGCTCCAGATTATCCATAACTCGTAAGGCTTTTGTAGCGCCGTTTGCCCCCATACTTACATGATCTTCCTGTCCGTTACTAGACACAATACTATCAATACTAGAAGGTGTTGCGAGTTGCTTGTTCTGACTTGCAATACTGGCAGCTGTATATTGTGGAATCATTAAACCTGAATTCAATCCAGGATTATCTACTAAAAATGCCGGAAGATTTCGCAAACCTGAAATTAATTGATAGGTTCTTCGCTCCGAAATACTTCCTAATTCCGCCAAAGCAATTGCCATAAAATCCAATGCCAACGCTAATGGTTGACCATGAAAATTACCTCCAGAAATGATTTGGTCACTTTCTATAAATATATTAGGATTATCCGTCACCGAATTGATTTCCGTTTTAAACACTTTCTTTACATAATCAAAAGCATCCTTTGAAGCACCGTGAACTTGTGGCATGCATCTAAAAGAATACGGATCTTGAACATGCGTTTTTTCTTGCTCAATGATTTCGCTTCCTTCCAGAAAACCTTTTATACGATTAGCCGTTACAATTTGCCCTTTGTGAGGACGAATAAAATGAATCAACTCATGAAAAGGTTCGATCCTGCCATCAAATCCTTCAAGAGAAATAGTTCCTATCAAATCCGCTAAATAAGAAAATTTATTCGCTTTCATCAAAATATGTGCGCCATAAGCACTCATAAACTGAGTACCGTTCAATAAAGCCAAACCTTCTTTGGATTGCAAAACAATCGGTTCCCAATTAAAACGCTTCAAAACTTCACTGGAATGCACTTTTTTACCTTCAAAATTCACATCACCTTCACCTAATAAAGGCAAAGACAGATGTGCCAATGGAGCTAAATCACCCGAAGCGCCTAGCGAACCTTGCGTATAAATTACAGGTAAAATATCATTATTATAAAATGCAATCAAGCGCTCCACTGTTTGCAATTGAATTCCGGAATGACCATAACTCAACGATTGAATTTTAAGCAACAACATCAATTTAACAACTTCATTCGGAACTTCCTCACCTGTTCCGCAAGAATGTGATTTCACTAGATTTTCTTGCAATTTCGATAAGTTTTCATTCGAAATTTTCACATTACAAAGCGAACCAAAACCAGTATTAATTCCATAGATAGGTGCTGAATGCGTGGCCATTTTTTTATCCAAATAATCCCTGCATTTCTGGATATTTATTTTTGCCTCGTCTGATAATGCTATTGTTTTTTGATGCGCGATAATCTCGTTTAAAACCTCTAATGAAAGTACTTCAGTGCTTATATAATGTGTGTTTTCCATTCCAATTGTATTTAAGTGCCCAAAATTGAATAAATCAATATTAAAAAGCAACATTTTTTAACAATAATTCAAAATTCATACCATAAAAAAACCAAATAATAGATTTCATGCAAATTATCCTATATTCAAAGTTCATTGAAATTCTTAATTTAGAATACTGGTTAGATTTATACTATGAACTAATTTATTGGCATAAAATTAAAGAAATTCAGATCGTATTGAATACAAATAGGAATGAATTTAGAATTTAAGTTTAATCAAAAGCGAGCTGCAACAACTCAACAACGTTATAAAATCGCGACAATTATAAGAATCGCATCAACTAAAAGGATATTCATTGAAAAATATTTATTTTTAATCCAAATGCGATTGAATTTTTAAAATATTCGCAAAAACTGAATTTAATGTTTTGGTTTTTATAAAAAACTGTACTTTTGGGGTATCAAAATGGTAAACAACAGATCAACATATCAATCTTCGATAACAACTCAAAACTGGGTTGCAATTTCTGTTACATTTACTGCTACAACAACTACAACTACCCCTTAGGGGTATTCATTTTACATATAATCCTATTTATTATACTTTTTCCTGAAAGGAGAAAGATTTTGGATGTATAAAAAACATTGCATTTTTAAAATAAAACATATACAATGAAAGTATTAAAATTTGGCGGAACTTCGGTTGCCAATGCACAAAATATAAAACTGGTACTAGATATCGTCATCAATAAAGCAAAAGAAGAAAAATTAGTAGTAGTGGTTTCTGCTTTTAGTAAAGTTACTGACATGCTTCAGCTTGCTTCCCAAAAAGCGGCTGCCGGAGATGAAAGTTTCAAAGATATTCTTGCCGAAATAGAGAAAAAACATTTAGATGCCTTAAAAGAATTTATTCCTGTAAGTGAACAAAGCAGTCTGTTAAGCCATATAAAAAGAATTGTAAATCATCTTGAAACGTTACTGGACGGTTGTTTTCTTTTGGGGGAATTATCCGCCAGAACTTCTGACACTATTTTAAGCTTTGGTGAATTATTGTCTTCTTACATAATCTCTGAAGCATTAAAACAAAATCTGAAAAACAGCGGTTATAAAGACAGCCGCGAATTAATAAAAACGGATAATCATTTCGGAAAAGCTACCGTAAATTTTGAAGTTTCAAATCAACTAATTGCTGATTTCTTTGCTTCGAATGAAAATCAAGCGGTTGTAATGCCCGGATTTATTGCAGCATCACTTGATGGCATCAACACTACTTTAGGTCGTGGTGGTTCCGATTATACTGCCGCAATTATCGCTGGAGCAGTGAATGCATCTGATTTGGAAATTTGGACCGACGTAAACGGAATGTTTACTGCCAATCCAAAAATTGTAAAACAAGCACAACCTATTGCCTTCATCTCCTATCAGGAAGCGATGGAGTTATCGCATTTTGGTGCCAAAGTTCTATATCCGCCAACGATTCAACCGGTATTGAGAAAGAATATTCCAATTCATATCAAAAATACTTTTGAACCGGAAGCCGAAGGAACTTATATTTCAAATCAGGAAATGGCTCACACTAATCCTGTAAAAGGAATTAGCCATATCGACAATATTACTTTGATTACACTTGAAGGACCAGGAATGATTGGTGTTACGGGTTCGTCAAAAAGGCTTTTTGAAGTATTATCGCAGGAAAGCATCAATGTAATTTTCATTACTCAAGCTTCATCGGAGCATTCAATCTGTATTGGAATTTTAAATTCGGATGCTGATATTGCTGAAGAAGCCATCAATAAAGCTTTTGAAATTGAGATTTTACAAAACAAAATTGATCCGTGTATCGTTGAGAAAAACCTTTGCATTATTGCTCTGGTTGGCGAAAACATGAAAAATCACCAAGGTTTAAGCGGACGAATGTTTAGCACTTTGGGTAAAAATAACGTAAACATCCGAGCGATTGCTCAAGGTGCTTCCGAAAGAAATATTTCGGCGGTTATCAACGAAAGAGATGTAAAGAAAGCATTGAATACATTACACGAAAACTTTTTTGAAGAAAACACCAAACAATTAAACCTGTTTGTAATGGGCGTTGGAAATGTGGGTGAGAAATTCATCGAACAAATTCACCAACAAAAGAAATTCCTAAAAGACAATCTGAAAATAAACCTACGCGTTATCGCTTTGTCAAATTCACGAAAAATGTATTTTGATGAAGACGGAATCTCTTTAAAAGAATGGCAGTTCTTATTAGAAACTGGAGAACCTGCTGACAAAGAAAAATTCATTTCGAATGTAAAAGAACTCAATTTACGCAACAGTATTTTTGTTGATATTACTGCCAACGAAAGCGTATCAAAAACCTACGAACAATATTTAAAACGCAATATTGCCGTAGTAACTTGTAATAAAATTGCCTGTGCTTCTGAGTATGACAATTATAAAAAACTAAAAAAACTATCCAGACAATTCAACGCTCCTTTTCTATTTGAAACCAACGTTGGAGCTGGATTACCAATTATTGATACCGTAAAAAACTTGATTGCCTCAGGTGATAAAGTGAATAAAATTCAGGCTGTTTTATCAGGAAGTTTGAACTTTATTTTTAATAATTTTGATGAAAATAATACTTTTCATGATGTTGTTAAAGAAGCTGGCGTACAAGGATTTACAGAACCGGACCCTAAGATTGATTTAAGCGGAATTGACGTTGCCAGAAAGATATTAATCCTGATCAGAGAAAGTGGTTATAAAATGGAAATTGACGAGATTGCCAACGAATCTTTTATGCCTGCTGAATGTCTCGAAACAACTTCAAATGAAGCGTTTTTTGAATCTTTACTGAAACACGCCTCTCATTTTGAAACTATTTATAAGGAAGCGTTGAGCAAAGAATCTCGTTTGAAATATGTAGCGCAATTCGAAAACGGAAAAGCAAATGTTGGATTGCGATTCATTCCTAAAGACCATCCTTTTTACAATCTGGAAGGAAAAGACAATATTGTATTGTTTTTCACTGACCGTTATGTAGACCAACCTTTATTAATAAAAGGTGCCGGTGCCGGAGCTGCAGTTACCGCTTCAGGAATATTTGCTGATGTAATCAGAATTGGAAACGTTTAATTAGTGGTCAGTGTTCAGTCGCAGTTTTCAATTTGAAAATGGATAAAAAACATTGTGTCTTTGTGCCTTAGTGGCAAAAAAAATAAAAACTATGAATGAAATAAAAATATTTTGCCCCGCCACAATCGCCAATCTATCCTGTGGATTTGATGTCCTTGGGCTTTGTTTAGAAACTGCGGGTGACGAAATGATTATTCGAAAATCAGACATAAAAGGGATTCGTATCACTAAAATTGTGGGTGCCGACTTGCCTTTGGAAACCGAAAAAAATGTTGCTGGAGTATCTGCTTTGGCGATGTTGGAAGCCATTGAAACGGAATTTGGATTTGAGATCGAAATCTACAAACACATCAAAGCCGGAAGCGGAATTGGCAGTAGTGCCGCAAGTTCAGCCGGTGCTGTTTTTGGCATCAATGAATTATTGGGACGTCCGTTTACCCGAAAAGAACTGGTTTTATTCGCTATGCAAGGTGAAAAATTAGCCAGTGGAAACGCTCATGCCGATAACGTTGCTCCTGCCCTTTTGGGTGGCTTTACGTTGGTAAGAAGTTCGAATCCTTTAGACATTATCAAAATAGAAAGTCCTTCCGAATTGTACGCCACTGTGGTTCATCCTCAAATTGAGTTGAAAACATCTGATGCACGTTCCGTATTGAAACAAACCGTTTCCTTGAAAAGTGCTATTACGCAATGGGGAAATGTGGGCGGATTAGTAGCTGGATTGTACACTAAAGATTACGATTTAATCGGACGTTCGTTACATGATGAAATCGTCGAACCATTGCGAAGTGTCTTGATTCCAGGGTTCGATTTAATCAAGCAAACTGCTTTAGAAAACGGAGCTTTAGGTTCCGGAATATCAGGTTCAGGTCCTTCAATTTTTGCTTTAAGCAAAGGAAAGGAAACCGCTGATAAAATCGCCAAAGCCATGAGCGCTGTATACGATGCAATGAATTTACCGTATGAAATTCACGTTTCTAAAGTGAATGATGAAGGAATGAAAATAATAGCCCCCTAGCCCCCTGAAGGGGGAATAAAAAAATAGTGATTTTAAAATTACAATAACACATACTGAATCCAGTTTCGTCTCCCTTCCCTTTGGGGAGGGTTGGGGTGGGGATTCTAAAATTAGTATACATAATGAAATATTACAGTTTAAACCATAACGCACCCAAAGTTTCTTTTCAAGAAGCCGTAATACAAGGATTAGCAACAGATAAAGGATTGTATTTTCCGGAAACTATTACCCCTTTATCCCCTGCTTTTTTTGAAACTATTGAAAATTTAAGCAACGAGGAAATTGCTTTTGAAGCGATTCAACAATTTGTAGGTGACGAAATCCCGGAAGCCACTTTAAAACAAATCATTGCCGAAACTTTGTGTTTTGATTTCCCTGTGGTTGAAGTAGAAAAAGGTATTTACTCCCTTGAATTGTTTCATGGTCCAACGATGGCTTTCAAGGACGTAGGCGCGCGTTTCATGTCGCGTTGTTTGGGTTACTTTAATAAAGACAACAAAGACAGTAAAAACACCGTTCTTGTAGCTACTTCCGGTGATACCGGTGGTGCTGTAGCGAGTGGTTTCCTTGGCGTAAAAGGTGTGGAAGTGATTATCCTGTATCCATCCGGAAAAGTGAGCGATATTCAGGAAAGACAACTGACAACTTTAGGACAGAATATTAAAGCGCTTGAAGTAGACGGCGTTTTTGATGATTGTCAGGATATGGTCAAAAAAGCGTTCTTGGATGAAAGTTTAAAACATAAAAACTTGACTTCAGCGAATTCTATAAATATTGCACGCTGGTTGCCACAAATGTTTTATTTCTTCTTTGCCTATAAAGCATTAAAAAAACAAAACAAACCATTAGTTTTCTCTTGTCCAAGTGGGAATTTTGGAAATATTTGTGCAGGTATCATCGCCAAAAAAATGGGCTTGCCTATTGAACATTTTGTAGCGGCTACGAATGTGAATGATACGGTTCCACGATTTTTAGAAAAAGGAATTTACGATCCAAAACCTTCGATAGCGACGATTTCGAATGCGATGGATGTTGGGAATCCAAGTAATTTTATCCGAATTCAGGAAATGTACCACAATGATTTAGAACAATTCAAAAAAGATTTTTCTTCGTTTACTTTCAATGATGAGGAAACTATTGCAGCGATGAAAACCATTTATAATACTGACGGTTACATCGCAGAACCTCACGGAGCAGTTGGCTATTTAGGATTGAAAAAAGAATTACAAAACCACCCGAATGCGATTGGTATTTTCTTAGAAACCGCACACCCGATTAAGTTTTTGGACACCGTAGAACCAACATTAAACGTAAAACTGCCAATTCCTACTCAAATTGAAAGCGTATTAGGAAAGGAAAAAGTGAGTACAAAAATTAAAACGTACGAGGAATTGAAAGCGTTTTTAGGATAGTCTTTTAAAATGTATTTTAAAACACAAACCGACTGAGAAGTGATTTTTAGTCGGTTTTTTTGTGGGAATTAGTTACAAATAATTCAGCCGATACAGGTGATAAAAAGGACTATTATCTTCAAAAGCAAATAGTTTGAGAGCCAGATTTCTTTTTTGGAATTGCTTAAAATATGTACATTTCATGAGTCATAAATAAGGTGTATTATCTAAACTTTCTATCTTTTTCTTCAATAGCCAAATCATTAATACTGGCAAGCGTTTGCGCATCAAACCGTTCTCGTCAAACTCCCAGTTTTCGTTTACGTAAGCTCTAAATCATTGTGCTTCGGTGTTGTGGTATTCATCCTCAAAACGAACGGCCATTCGGTTTTCACGAAAACCCCAAAGCTCTTTTTTGAGTTTGTAATCCAACTCTTTTTTCCATTTGTGTTTCAAAAATTCCTTAACCGCTTCCCTACCGTTGATGAACTCGGTTCGGTTGCACTATTCGGTGTCTATGGTATACGCTAATGCAATTCGTTCCGGGTTTTTGCTGTTCCAGGCATCTTCGGCCAGTTGTACTTTTTGCAAAGCAGTTTCCATGTCAAATGGCGGAAGGGACAGTTTCTGTTCCATAAATTTATTTTTAAGGATTACTATCGTTCTTGATTTCTACAATAACAAAATTATCAGATAATGACAGAACAATAATGGAGAATATACGCAAAGGCTTTGACAATTTTCTCTAATGCTATTTGTATTTTCTTAGAAACTGCCTATCTGATAAAATTTTCGATACCGTAGAACCAACATTAAACGTAAAACTGCCAATTCCTACACAAATTGAAAGTGTTTTAAGAAAGGAAAGAGTGAGCGTAAAAAATTAAAAGTTATGAGGAATTGAAAGCGTTTTTGGGATAGTTTACTTTTCCAAATTCAAGTATGCCTTTTTAAATAAATTTCTAGTTAGATAAAATTATCGATTTTTTGTTTAATGGGTTTATTATTCAAAAATAATTGTAAAAACACTTTTTCAAAGTAATAAATGTATTTTGTCAAATTTTTGTGAAGTAATAAAAAAATAATCACTCAAAATTAAAGCTTTTCCATTATTTTAAATTTATTTTAAAATACCGTTTACGGCAAATCGTAAAATTGTGTCAAAAAAAGTAGTTTAGGTTTATATTTAACTTCAATTACTATTCTTGAAAATAGCTTGTGTTTAAACCCCAATTATTCAAACAAAGCCCAACAAAGTTTAAAAATTAAAAGCTAAATTTGAAATCAATTAGAAAAGATTGATTTCAACAATCTTATAAAGCTTAACAATTAATCATTAAACTATGGCTCAATTTAGAAAACCATTCAAAGAATTATTTTTAAAAGAAATTAATAGTTATAAAGTTATTCGACGATCTGTACGAATAGGTGAAACACTTTATACAATAGATAGATTATCTATAGACAATCAATTATTTGATTCTCTTTATGAAAAAGATTTAGGAGGAGAATATATAAACGATATTTATTGTGTTACTTGTTTTTTTGAAGGCGAAAATATTGTCGCCATTTAAAAATTCACAAGTTATTTTACTATCAAATTAATAACAAAGAAGGAATTATTTTTTTCATAAAATTGGATATGCCATAAATTAAATTTAAAAAATTTGATAATAATAAAATGGATTTAGAAATTTTTAAAAAGAGTTTATTGAAGATTTAGTGTTTTAGAATAGCCATTATATATTATTTTTTTAGTACCAATACCACTGAACTAGTAAGAAATTAGAAATAACTAATAACCAATTTTGAAAAATCGCTAAGATTAGCAAAACTTACTTTTCAATTATTAGATGATATAGAAATTTAATAAAAGAAAATAATGATTTAATGAAAAAATAATTAATATGATTTATAAAGTTCCTAAGGAATTCTCAAAAGGATTTGAGAATCATACTAAATTACCATACCAAAAAAACATCAATTATACGGAATCTGATTACGAATTAATCACTTTAAAAATTGAAGAAATATTTGGATATGAGGTAATTCATAAAAAATATTATGAACCTATCCTTACTCACTCAAAAGATTATTTAAGAGTTTTTGATAAATATGGAGAAATAATAACAAATAAATATGGAGGTGATTTATATAGTGGTTATTTACTTGATGGTATTTTAACATATGACGAATATTACAAAAGATTTGTAATATTTCAATTTAGGGAGAATTTTGTTCATCGTGATAGTAGTTTTCACATTATTGATGGAATAAGTTGGTTTAGTAGTCATTATAAATCTTTAGGTATACATTATAATAATGAATTTATTAAAAATTCAAAAGAAGGTGATATTAATACAGAATTAACGAAATTAATAGTTATTTTCAAGAATTCTCAAAGTTCCCAATTAATGAAATATTTTGATTCATTTAAAAACCATAATAAAATTGTTGAATTATGGAAACTAACAGAAATTGATAATGAAACAACAATTATTGAAGACATTAATGTAGATTATAAAGAAGTAAAATGGTTTAATAACGAGATGTCTGAATATGATTTTTTTAAATTATTTCATTTAGATAAAAAAAACATTAATAAATACGAAATATTTAAAGAGTATTTAAAATTTAACTTTAATGATATTATAATTTCTTTGAGAGTAGAGGAATCTAAAGTAGATGAATTTATTTCCACTTCATATGGAGATTATGATAACGAGGAATATAACTTTATCTATAAAAACTCTAATTATAAAATTGATCGAACTCAATCAATACCCTTTTTAAAAAAATATTTAAACGACTTTGTTGATCATTATAATAATTTATTTTTAGGACAAAGAGATAAATTAGAATATGAAAATTATCTAAAATATTTAAAATTTTCTATAAATGTAAAATTTGAGTGGTGGGATTTTGACTCAAATAATAAAATGTTAGATTCAATTTTATTTAACTTTTCTTTCAATAATAATGAAATTAAAATTAAAAATATTTTTAATAATTTAACAATAAATAATGAAACATCTTATTTAGATATAAAGAATTTTATTGACCAATTATTAAATTCTTTTTTTGAAACTAAAAAACAATAAGTTATATGCGGGAATGTTTTCCGTGCTCCTCGCACGTGACCCGATTGCTCGAATATACATAATTTCCCCCGCTCGTGACAACTAACAAAAGGAAATAAGATATTATGATTCTGTAATAGGCACGAGCGGGACGCTCGCGTTAGCAAAGTTGTAGCTTACATTTATAAAAAGAATGTTACATTTTATTAAACTTAAACTTCTGTCCACCAATCGAAGCCTCATACATGAGTCCGCCTTTCTGCATAGTGAATACCATGACGCCTTCTGTGTATTTCACGTTTGCAGAGGCGCCTTCAGTTACGGCCACTGCAGAAGCTTGAGCAGAAAACTCGAATCGGCTCTGTTTAAACCGTTCCAATTCATTTTTTGTCTCAAAAAATATTACCTCCCGATACGCTTGTCCGCCTGCCTGAAATCCTATGCTCAATTGCGATAACTTTGCCATACCTACCATTTTGCTATGTTCATAGACAACCCCGTTGCCAGCCGCTCCTCCAATGCCGAGCCCTGCTTTGCCTACATTGGGAAAGATGACATAGCCAGACGCTTTTTCAAAAAGCCCTTTCATCAGCGGATCACTTTTAATGAACTCCGCTTTTGCTGTTTTGCTGTCAGCAATAATTTTATTCTTTTTAGCGGTCGATTGTCCCAATATAGGGGTTATGTTTAGTACACAAGCCATCACTATTACCCAAATAATATTTAAATTTTTCATAATTATAGCTATTAAATTGTTGTAACTTTTCTCTATCCAAAGATAAAAAAAAATCTTCATATTAAATATAAAATACTGATTGTCAGTAAAATAAATTTATTTCAAATGTATTTAACGTACTTTTGAAAAGTAAATGATTTTTGGACGAAATTCAATAATGCAATCCTTTTTTCTACCTTTGAGAAACACAAAAACAATAACCCAAGAATATATAGTACGCATGATTACAAAAGCAACAGTAGCAGACGTTTTTGCATTAAGTAGATTAATCAATTCAGCCTATCGCGGGGAATCCTCTAAAAAAGGATGGACCACTGAAGCCAACTTATTAGAAGGCCTCCGAACCACTAAAGAAGAACTGACTGAAACCATTCAGAACACTAAAAATACCATTCTAAAATTTACAGAGAATGAACAGATTATAGGTTGTGTATTGTTGATGGAGAAAGAGCAGCAATTGTATTTAGGAATGCTAACGGTTTCTCCTGAATTACAAAATAGCGGTGTTGGGAAAAAATTATTGCAACAGGCTGAAATTCATGCTTCGGGATTGGGTTTGCCCAAAATTGTAATGACGGTGATTTCTGTTCGGGAGGAATTGATTGCATGGTACAAACGCAATGGTTATGCAGACACAGGAGCAAGAGAACCTTTTCCGGCTAGTGACGTTCATATTCCAATTGCAAACCAAGCTTTGGAGTTTATTGTTTTAGAGAAAAAAATGGAGTAATTTCATAATCCATTTCACGTAAATGGTTAACTGGCTATAAAAAACATTAAATCGAAATAAATATGGAAAATAATAGCAAAACACTAGTTGTAAAAGATTTAAAAGAAAAATCAATTCTTGTATCCAGAACATTTAATGCTCCACTTGAAAAAGTTTGGCGTGCCTATACCGAAAGTGAATTATTGGAACAATGGTGGGCGCCGCAACCTTGGAAAGCAGAAACCAAGACAATGAATTTTTCAGTTGGCAGTTATTGGTTGTACGCCATGGTGAGTCCTGAAAATGAAAAACATTGGGGACGAATGGACTATACTGCAATAACACCATATATAAGCTTTGAAATCAAAGATAGTTTTTGTGATGAAGAGGGAAATATAAACCCTTCCTTGCCGGTTTCTGTAGGAACTATTGCTTTTGCCAAGACAAATTCTGGCACTTTAGTTGAATTCAAGATGTTTTATTCCAGTGAAAAAGAAGTACAAACCATGATTGAAATGGGCTTTGAGCAAAGCATTACAGCTTGTCTCGAGCAATTGGAAAGTTTATTTCAAGAAAATAAAATATAATAATTATCGCTTGGATATTGACAATACCTCTCGATTCAAGGGTTTCCGCGTAAGGGATTGCGGCGGCATCCTTTATTTTTTTTCTTTAAAAAAATAAAGATAAAGCCAAAAGCCCGACCCCAAAGCTTCAGATATATAAAATTGAACCGGGATTTTCTGCTTTGGGGTTACGCCCAAATTATAATATAAAAATCCATATCAGGTTTAATCGGTAAAACAAACCGTATTTTTGCAGCGTGAAGAAATCAGTTTCAATTATTGGAGGAGGACCTGCAGCACTTTTGCTCGCTGCATTACTGGATTGCAAGAAATTTAACGTTACCATCTACGAGAAAAACAAAACACTGGGAAGAAAATTTCTGGTGGCCGGAAAAGGAGGATTTAACCTCACCCATTCGGAACCAATTGAAGAACTCATTGCGCGGTATACACCATCCCATTTTCTAGAAAAAGCACTCCTTAATTTTGACAATCACGATTTCCGAAATTGGATTGACACCATTGGTATTCCAACCTACATAGGCAGTAGCAAACGGGTGTATCCTGAAAGTGGCATTAAACCTATAACAGTGCTCAACGCAATCCTAAAAGTTCTCGATAAACAAGCCGTTTCCATACAATACGAACACAACTGGATGGGTTGGACTAACGACGATACCCCCGTTTTCAATACTGACATAGAAATAAAATCTGATTATACCATTTTTGCCTTGGGTGGAGGCAGTTGGAAAGTAACCGGATCTGATGGCACATGGCTTGATTTATTCAAAACACAAGGTATAGCTGTCGTTCCGTTTCAATCTTCTAATTGTGCGTATCGTATTCACTGGCCAGAAGATTTCATTATGGAACATGAAGGCAGTCCGCTTAAAAACATTTCTATTAGCTGTTTGAATAAAACTCAAAAAGGCGAAGCGGTAATCACGCGTTTCGGTTTAGAAGGCAATGCGATTTATGCGCTCAGTCCACAAATTAGGGCACAGCTTGAAAGTCAACAAAAGGCCACTATTTTCCTGGACCTAAAACCAGCATTAAGTTATGATGATTTGCATCAAAAGATTAAAAAATCGACCTTAAAAAAGACGAGCGAAAAATTACAAAAAGAGGTTAAATTGAGTCTTGCGCAGATTGGGCTTTTGAAAAAATACCTGTCAAAAGAAACCTACCTGAATCCGGAGTTATTGGCACAAAACATCAAAAAATTGCGTATAGAAATAATAGGTTCTTCCCTATTGAACGATGCGATATCCACAACTGGAGGTGTTCAATTGAATGCCGTGGATGAAAACTTCCAATTGACAAAGATGAAACATCACTATTGTATTGGCGAAATGCTGGACTGGGATGCACCCACAGGTGGCTATCTTCTTCAAGCTTGCTTTAGTATGGGTATGCATCTTGCGCGCCATCTGAATAGTATTCCTTGATTTTTTTTGAAGATTATAGTATCTGGATACAATGAGTATTTGTAAATATTCAGTAACCGCTACTATTTATTGAATTTTTGTCACAAAGTCACTAAGGCTCTAAGATTTTTAGATTTGTTGAAGAATCCCTATTTTGTAATTCCTAGTAATTCCTGTTTCTTAGTGCCTTAGCGGCAACATAGTATTAAGGGTCGTATACCATTAATCTTTGAATATACTGCAATACTGTTGTTTCAATTGCCGTTGACTTTAGTCAACGGAATTGAGGTTTAATGTGTAATTGGCTTTAGCCAAAATAATTATACAATTTTGGCTAAAGCCAATAAATGTAGCCTCTAAAAAACCTTTGGCTAAAGCCAAAGGCAATTGAACTCAAAAGAATAAATTCTGTTTATAACGGTAATTTTAATGATTAAATGGTATTAGTTGTTTTGGATTAAACCCAAATAGTTACGAGTATTTTTATCGAAACACAATAAATTCAATTTACAATACCATTTCCTCAAACAAGCGTTGTGCTGTTTGTTCCAAATCATCACACAATCCTGGATGCGGTCTTGAAGTTTGAATCGCCGAACTGCGAAGAGCGGTCAACCAACGAAAACGGGACGGAATATCAAATTGCGCTATTGGCCCACCCGATTTTTCCCCATGCCCCACTTTCTCGAATGCCTGCAAATTTAAATGCAATTGTTCCAAATCTAAATCGGCTGAAAACAATTGAAGTTTAGCTTCGTTAAACGAACAGATCACTTTTATAAACTTGGCTTTTTTACAAAACAGAATAATACCCACATTGAGGAATTCTTCGCGTTCTACCCTTGGTACAACCCGGATTACGGCATACTCATATAAGTGTTTCTCTTGCATTTTGGGCTTCATTTATAAAAATTTCGGAATGGTTTAAGCGTATGGATAAAAACTGGAAATAAACTTTCCGAAGCGCTTCGGGAGTTTCATCCGTATCTTCCCACTGCAGCCACTCCGTTGGAATAAGATTGACAATTGATTGCAACACTTCGTCAGTTAGTATTTTTTTGAATATCACGTCTGTTTCTTTCAATAATGAAGCCTGTGGCAACAATACATGGTCTTTTATTAGTGCAAAAGGACTTTGTGCATGCGTTTTCCAATTGGTCCACGAATGATGAAAATAAAGACTTGCACCATGATCAATCAGCCATAATTCCTTGTGCCAAATCAGCATGTTGGTATTTCTGAAGGTTCGGTCTACATTGGTGATAAAAGCGTCCAGCCAGACAATTTGGGAAGCTAATTTTGCATCAACCACCGTCACAACAGGATCAAAATTAATAGCTCCCGATAGATAATGCAAAGCCAAATTAAGTCCTTGACTGCCTTGAAGCAAATCCTGAATTTCTTCGTCGCCTTCTGAACGACCAAAAGCTTCATCGAGATTTGCATAAACGAGTTCCGGCATTTTTAGGTTTAAAACACGGGCTATTTCACCGCCAATTAATTCGGCGATTAAGGCTTTTACGCCATGTCCGGCACCTTTGAATTTCAATACATATTTAAAATCATCATCGGCTTCAGCGAGTGCAGGTAAAGAACCACCCTCACGCAACGGAGTGATGTATCGCGTAACATTTACGGTTCTAAGATGGGGTATTTTTTCCATAATCGAATTGGATAAAGCTATTTTGCTTACGTACAAACTTACAAATAACTGGGATAAAATTCATTTATAAGCTCTATTTACTCAAATTTTCCAGACTCAAAAACGCCTTCCCAATATTCGAAATAACATCTGAAGCGATAAAGGACTGAAAACCTGTTTCGGGTAGTGCGATATCAGCGGTTAGTCCGTGCAGATAAACGCCAAGTATCGCAGCACTAATTGGTTCATAGGATTGTGCCAATAAACTGGTAATCATTCCTGTCAAAACATCTCCGGTTCCTGCCGTGGCCAAAGCTGCATTTCCGGTGGTGTTTTCGTAGATTGTATCTCCATCGATGATTCGGGTTGGTGCTCCTTTCATCACAATAATCAGGTTATACTGTTTAGAAAAAGCAATTGTTTTTTCTAGTTTTTCAGCATCCGAATTCCATTTTCCTATGAGTCTTTCCAGTTCTTTTGGATGTGGTGTGATGATAGTTTTGGGCTGTAATAAAGGAAGCCATTCTTTGTTTTTGGATAGAATATTCAACGCATCCGCATCGATTACTAAAGGGATTTTATTTGTTTGTAGCAATTTATAAACGGCTTGTTGCGTTTCTATTTCCAGACCTAAACCCGGTCCTATTCCAATGGCTTGTGGTTTGATATTGAAAATGATATTGGAGATGAATTTTTCCTGATTATCCGTTATAACCATGACTTCTGGAATGGCGATTTGAAGGATATCGTAGCCGCATTTTGGTATAAAAACAGTGACTAATCCGCAACCAGTTTTCAAGCAAGCCTTTGAAGACAAACTGACCGCTCCTATTTTTCCATAACTTCCACCAATGATTAAAGCGTGCCCTTGAATACCTTTATGAGTATGCTTATCGATGGATTTGTATCGTTTCAAGATTTCTTTTTGGTCAATGTAAATGGGATTAGTCATAGAAATTTGTTTGTTTAAAATTACAAATTTAAAAGCTCGTGCAGCAATTCAGTAAGTTACTTTTTTGCCGCTAAGACACAAAGGCGCTAAGTTTTTTTGTCGTTGAACAAAATTATCTGTTTTGGTAATAAAACAAAAAGCAACTATTTCCATTTGCAGAAAATGTTATCTTGGATTCTAAATTTCCTAGCCCTGATTACTTCACTTAGCTTCTATTTTTATAAGAGTTCAGTGAACTTCGTTTGAAATGGCATCCTTTGCTTGCTTTCTTTAAGCAAGCAAAGATAAAGTGTAAAGCAGGACACGAGCGAAGCGAACTGACGAAGTAAATAGCTCCTAAAAACTAGGCTTCTTTTTTCGCTTTTAACTTATTCACTGAAGCATTCAATTCAAAACCCAGCAGTAATATCATACAGTTAATCCAAATGTAAAACATCAAGATTAATAAGGTTCCTATAGAGCCATATAATTCATTGTATTTTGAGAATCGGATTACCCAAATCCCAAAAGCATAAGAATCTAAAAGCACTAATATGGTAGTAAATACGGAACCTATAGAGATAAAAGCCCTGTTTTTATCGTGTTTAGTACCAAACTTGAAGAGTATGGAAGTTGTCACTAAAATCATTAAAATCACAAATGCATATCGCCCTAAAACAATCAATTCAATATGGTCACTCAATATCGTCTTTTGAATAAAGACCTCAAAAACAATTATTATCGCCACGGTAACGATTAATAACACTGACAATAATAATGACATAGCCAGAGCAACTATGTATTGGTGTATAAATCCTCTTTTGATGAGGACATGACGCGAGGATTCAAAGCCTCCTAAAATTCCATTTAATCCATTTGCCATCAGAAAAATAGACAATATAAATCCTGAAGACAATAAACCGGAATCACTATTATTGAGAATATCATTGATGATTTTATATATGGCATCATACGTGTTTGGCGGTACTCCTTCTTTTACAAATAGAAGAAAATCATCTTGAAAATCTTCAATAGGAATGTAAGGAATAAGATTTAATATGAACAGCGCAAAAGGAAATAATGCCATGAAAAAACTGAATGCAATAGCACTTGCATGATAGGTCAAGGCACTTTCGACAATTCCTAATCCATATAACTCCAATAAATCGTACAGCGACAATCCCTGTAGCCATGGGAGTTTTATCGTTTTCAATCCGCGGGCAAGATTCCGTAATATTGGAATTTTTTCTATTCTTTCTTCTATTTCCTTACTCATATTGCTTTTAAGCTCAAATCCATGTTATAAACGGAATGCGTTAAGGCTCCAGACGAAATATAATTCACACCACATTCGGCGTAAAGACGAATGGTATTTTCGTTGATATTACCAGAAGATTCCGTTTGGCATTTGTCTCCTATCAAAGCTACTGCTTTTCGGGTATCTTCATAATTGAAATTGTCTATTAGAATTCTGTAAACACCTTCGCTCTCCAAAATTTCTTTGATTTCATCCAAGTTCCTGGCTTCGACAATGATTTTCAGATCCAGATTATTTTCTTTGAGATAGGCTTTGGTTTTGGCTATTGCCAAAGTAATTCCGCCGGCAAAATCGTTGTGATTATCCTTGAGCATAATCATATCATACAAAGCAAAACGATGGTTTTCGCCTCCGCCAATTTTTACTGCCCATTTCTCACAAGCTCTGAAACCAGGTGTCGTTTTGCGAGTGTCGAGTATTTTAGTTTTCGTTCCTTCTAAAAGGCAAACATATTCTTTCGTTTTCGTAGCGATTGCGGACATTCTTTGCATCGAATTCAAAACTACCCGTTCCGATTTCAAAATGGATTGTGAACTTCCAGAAACATGAAAAACAACATCTCCTTTTTTTACCGGAGTTCCGTCCTCAATAAAAGTTTCTATTTGCAAATTCGTATCTACATACTGAAAAACCATTTTGGCAAAAGCCACACCGGCAATAATACCATCTTCTTTTACAAGCAACTTCGCTTTTCCGATTGCCGTTGCAGGAATACAGGCCAAAGAACTATAATCTCCAGGACCTACATCTTCTCTTATGGCGTTTTCAATTAATATATGTAACTCGTTTTCGAACTGTGCTTCGCTAATCATTTTTATAGGAAATTTATGGAATGCTAAAGTAAGATTTATTTCGTGGATTTGAAAATATGTTAGCTCGGTTCTTTAGAAAAGAAGCAAACGAATCTATTTTTAATAAAGTATTACAAAGCTATAAAAAACGAAGTTGTCATGGAATTCCCTGATACGAAACCAAGACCCGCAATAATTCACACTAAAAAATCGTTTCTTAACAAGTGCAAAAGAGGAAACCAGTAAGACGTACTATTCTGAATTTAGAGAGTAAAGTCCCTAAAATCAATCCTTTTATTTAGGGCCGTATTATTAAAAATCCTATATTTGATTTCAGTAACCACAAAAAACACTGTTTATGAAATCTTTTTTAAGCCTACTTTTTGTATCCTCAATACTATTGACTTCTTGTAAAAAAGAACTCGAACCACAACGAAGCACTACTCCAACAAACGTAGTTCCCTTTACAGAAGTTGGAAAGCAAATGCTGAATGAAACTAAAATTTCCTCTCAAGCACTACAAGACCCCAATATTGCCACTCAAAACAAGGCATTGGCAACACCAGCTACTGTTGCCAAAGGAATGAATCCAGCGCACGGTCAACCTGGTCATCGTTGTGATATCGCTGTTGGTGCACCATTAAATTCTCCAGTAGCCACAGCTAAAAGTACTCCAACGATTCAGCAACAAAACCAACCAGTTAGTGCCACACCCGCAACTTCTGTTCCAACAGTGACAATGCCCACTCCTGAAGGAATGAACCCTCCACACGGTCAAACAAACCACCGATGTGATATTGCAGTTGGTGCTCCATTGCCTAAGTCATAATTTTAGGATAGCGTATGTTTATGAACAAGAACTGGCACGAATACTTTTGAAAATCAAAATTATGACTACAGAAACAAAATACTATGCAAAAGCTGAAATGCTAATTAGAAACCCCATTGAAAGTGTCTTTGAGGCATTTATAAATCCAGAAATTACGACTAAATTTTGGTTTACTAAGAGTTCCGGAAAACTTGAAGAAGGAAAGGAAACAGAATGGACTTGGGAAATGTACAATCATTCTGTTTCGGTTAGGACCAAAATCATAGAACAGAATAAAAAAATCACAATTGAATGGGGAAACCATGATGAAATTTCAATAGTGGAATGGACATTTAAAAATTTAGGAGAAGCTGGAACTTTTGTAAGTATTATTAATAGTGGATTTCAGGGAGAAACAGAAAAACTTATCTCACAAATACGAGATTCAACTGAAGGATTTACATTAGTTTTAGCAGGCTTAAAAGCCTATTTGGAATACAATATTCAGCTAAATTTAGTTCCAGACAGATTTCCAAAAGAACTTAATGAATAAATTAATTAGTACAAAGAACTATTACTGCTGCTAACTTCCTAAAAGTTAAAGAACAAATCCATCAAAGATTCTAAAAAACAATTTTAAATGGCTTTTTTTTGTTAATCAAATACCGAGTCATTTTTCTATCTTTGCGCCTCTGAAATTCCATAAAATGAACATTAAATTGATTGCTATTGGTAAAACCGATAACAAAGCCTTACAATCCTTAATAGACGATTATACCAAGCGCTTGTCATTTTACATCAAGTTTGATCTGGATATTATTCCTGATATCAAGAATGTGAAAAACTTATCTGAAAGTCAACAGAAAGAAAAAGAAGGCGAATTGATTTTGGCAAAAATAACGCCAACAGACCAACTCATTTTATTGGATGAAAATGGAAAAAACTTTTCCAGCGTCGATTTTTCAGCCGAATTGCAAAAGAAAATGAACTCAGGCGTTAAAACCTTAGTTTTCGTAATTGGTGGTCCTTATGGCTTTTCGGAAACGGTTTATGCCAAAGCGCAAGGAAAAATATCATTGTCTTTAATGACTTTTTCGCACCAAATGGTACGGTTGTTTTTTATCGAACAATTATATCGTGGATTTACAATTTTGAGAAATGAGCCCTATCATCATCAATAATTAGTTTGCAGTGTCCAGTCGCAGTTTTCAGTTCAAAAACTTCACATTCTAATCAACATTTAGAAAAATCTATTTCCATTTTTATAAAAAATAATTTGTAAAAATTTGTATCAAGGTGAATTTATACCACAATTTCACAACTTTCATTTTTTATTTGCTATTGTACCCGCTAACGACTCCAATTAGATAATCATTAGAACACAAAATACAACTATCTAAAAATCAATATTTTAATAATAAATTAACTTATTTAAAATATAAAATCCCGAAATTTATTATTATTTTAAGTCTAGGCTACTTACACTCACTTCTTGATCCAATCAGGGACATGCGACTTGTTAAAAGTAGCGATTACATTTTTTTTAACCTTTTAAATATTTTTATCATGAAACTCTTAATTAGGTTTTTAGCAATTTCAATTATTTTATTGGGTCTATTTTCCTGCGATGGGGATGGCTACTCAAGCGATCCTACTCCAACTCCAACCCTTATATATTTTAAAGCTACCTTAACTGGCCCAGTTGCAGGGCGGATTGGCAATACTTCGGCAATAAATGAGGCACTACTTACGTACAATGATGACACAAATACTTTCAAAATTATAGTGGAACACAATGTTGCAGGAGCTACTGCCGCCCATATACATACAACTGACCCAGTAATCCTCCCAGCCACTAATAACATTGTTATTCCTTTTCCAAGTGCTGTCTCTCCAATAAACTATAGTGGTACTTTGGACACAAATCAGGAAATTGCCCTCAAAGCCGAAAAATATTATGTAAACATACACAATCAAGCATATCCGGGGCCGTTGTCGGCAGCACTTAGCGGAGTGCTCCGCAAACAGACATCAGGAGGAGGAGGCTATCCTTCGTATTAAACAATAAACTTATATCTTTTTGTACCGTTTCATCAGTAAAGCCTTTCTTTCCCAAAAAGTAAAGAAAGGCTTTTGCGCTTGTCCTAATTCCCTGCCCCCTATTTAAGTCGTTTAGAAAGTCCCAAACGTTGTCAATTCCAAAAAGCGTCGCTTTTTTTTGGGTCAGTAAACAAACTCTTCGTTGCCAACATTAAATTCCGACATTGAAAATTTTAAACTTTGTATCAAAATCTCATACTGCAAATAGCTTCCAAAAGACAACTCTTTTGCAAAGCAAAATACATATTTATTAGACTTGTCGCTTGGTAATGTATTCAGATAATCTTGAAATTTTTCCTTTTTTACAATTACATTATTAACCTGAACTTCGTTATTTTTCATAAAAAAGACAACTATTTCTGACTTCGGTTTTTCCAGTTTGTAATACACGTTTGTAAAAGGAATAAAAGCTAAGTTTTTACCAATGGTATCCGCATAGGAGTAATAATTTTGAGCCTTTTCATTCTTGTGCACTTTTTCAGTGCGCTTTTTATCCTGCAATTTCATGATTTCCGGAATTACAATTCGCAAAGGCAAACGTTTGTCAATATTGAGAATCCAATTGGTAGAAATAATACTGTTTTTTCTGTTTACTTCTGCCAAAGTATCTTTCCCTTTCGTTCTAAAAAAAAAATAAATTGGTGAAAGATCATCTACATTTTTGACAATCGTTGTATTTGCTTTTGGCAATAATAGGTCTTCTTTATTACCACAGGAAAGAAAAGTAAAAAGAACAATCAGACTAAAATATTTCATGCTTATAGATTGATTTTATTAAATAGCGTAACGCATTCCATTGCTTCTTTCACATCATGAACACGAAGGATTTTTGCACCTTTGGTTAATGCCAAAGTATTTAAAACTGTGGTTCCGTTCAACGCTTTTTCCACATTGGTATTCAGTGATTTATAAATCATTGATTTTCTGGAAATTCCAATAAGAAGTGGCAGTTCAAGCATTTTAAATAATTCCATTTTTTGAAAAACTTCATAATTCTGTTCTATTGTTTTGGCAAAGCCAAAGCCTGGATCAATAATTAAATCATTGATTCCAAAACTTCTTGCTTTGGCAATTAATTCCGAAAAGTAAAACAACATTTCTTTTACAATATCCTCATAATTCGTGAGCTTTTGCATCGTTTGTGGATTTCCTCGCATGTGCATCATGATGTAAGGAACATTGTATTTTGCAATTATTCCAAACATTTTATCATCCAGATTTCCAGCAGCAATATCATTGATTATGGCAGCGCCGTTTTCGATACTCGCTTTCGCCACTTCACTTCTAAAAGTATCAATAGACAGAATAGTTTCCGGAAAATGTTTTAAAATCAAATCAATAGCAGGAACAATTCTCGAAATTTCCTCTTGTTCAGAGACAAATTCGGCACTAGGCTTACTGGAATATGCGCCTAAATCAATGAATGTAGCGCCATCTATTAGCATTTTTTCAACTTGAGAAAGTATTTCATTTTCGTTTTTATACTTTCCACCATCAAAAAAAGAGTTGGGTGTAACGTTCAAAATTCCCATTACCTTGGGAGTTGATAGGTCTATAAGTTGTCCTTTGCAGTTAATCATCATTATTTTTTAGTTTACGGTCTCAGTTTTCTGTTTAAAACCTTTTACATTAAACATTATTTATCCTTCAATCTTCATTCAAAAAAAAATGCTATTTTTGAAGAAATTTTAGACAAATATACATCAATAATGAAGAATACTTCAAAGGAATATGATACCGTGATTGCGATTTGTCGCTCGCTGTTTATCAACAAAATGAAAGATTACGGATGCGCATGGCGTATTTTAAGATTGCCTTCGTTGACAGACCAAATCTACATTAAAGCCCAAAGAATACGAAGTTTACAAGAAAACGAAGTCCGTAAAATTGATGAAGATGAAACGGGTGAATTCATCGGAATTATCAATTATTCCATTATGGCATTGATTCAATTGGAATTAGGCGTTGCTGACCAACCTGATTTAGATCTCGAAAAAGCAACCGAATTATACGATGCTAAAGTTAAATTAACCAAAGAGTTAATGGAAGACAAAAATCATGATTATGGTGAAGCTTGGCGCGACATGCGCGTTAGTTCGTTAACGGATTTGATTTTGCAAAAACTACTTCGTGTAAAACAAATTGAAGATAATAAAGGTAAAACTTTGGTTTCTGAAGGTATTGATGCAAATTATCAGGATATGATTAATTATTCGGTTTTCGCATTGATTTTAATGGGTTTTGGTAAATAAAAATAAAACTATGAAAAATATAATTACACAATTTTCTAGAATTTTCGTTGGAATACTATTTATCATTTCGGGATTAATCAAACTAAATGACCCAATTGGGTTTTCTTATAAATTAGCTGAATATTTTAGTGAGCCGGTTTTCAATATGCCCTTTTTTGTTCCATTTGCATTGGGAATCGCTTTGTTTCTAGTGATTCTTGAAGTGGTTTTGGGCATTATGCTACTTATTGGATACAAAACAAAATTCACAATTTGGAGTTTACTGGTTTTGATTGTATTATTCACTTTCCTTACCTTTTATTCCGCTTATTATAATGTGGTAAAAGATTGCGGTTGCTTTGGAGACGCTTTGAAACTTACACCGTGGCAGTCCTTCACTAAAGACATTGTTCTGTTATTCTTCATTCTAATATTGTTTTTCAACAAAAAACTGGTTCAACCGTTGTTTAGCAATAATGTTCAAAACATAATTATTTATGCTAGCGTGATTTTGGGTTCGTTTATGGGAGTTTGGGTTTTAAACCATTTACCATTAATCGATTTCAGACCGTTCAAGGTGGGAAATAATATCCAAAAAGGAATGAGAATTCCTGATAATGCACCAAAAAGCGTAGTAGAAATGGTTTTCATTTATAAAGTAAATGGCGTTGACAAGGAATTTACCGAGAAGGATTTAATGGCTCTTCCTGAAGGAGCAACTTTTGTGGATCGAAAAGACAAAGTAATTATAGAAGGTTATATCCCTCCTATCCATGATTTTACTATGGAAAAAGATGGCTCCGATTATAAAGAAGAATTGTTAGAAGAACCAAAATTAGTCATGATTGTGGCTTATGATTTGGTGAATTCAGATCAAAGTGGCTTGGACAAAATGGAAAAATTAAATAAAGAAGCTAAAGCAAAAGGCTATAAAGTGATTGGTATGACAGCTTCTTCACCAAAGGAAATTGAGAAATCAAAAAAACAATTCGGAATGACATTCGATTTCTATTTTTGCGATGCCATCACTTTAAAAACAATTGAAAGAGCCAACCCAAGTATTGTAATCCTTGAAAAAGGAACGATAAAGCAAAAGTTGCATCATAATGATCTTGCAGATTTGAAGCTATAAAAAAATTTAAAGGTTTAAAGTTACATGAAATCCATAATTTTAAACCTTTAATAATTTTACACATCCACACTTTTTTTCCTAAAATAGATTCACAATAAAGAGATCTTTTACTATCATTATTAGGGGAACTACGACCCTATTTAGTAGTGCATTTTTGTCGAAATATGCTTAAAAAAGCACTAAATTGGTTTGTTTTATAAGCTGAAATTTCAATTTAATTAAACAAACACTCCACTTAACGCTTAACTATTACGATTTCACTACTTTTAACATTACAAAAAAATCATTTTTTGTGACATAATCGCTGAGAATTCAAAATTCTCTAATCTATATTCCCTAATCAAATTGTTTGTTTAACTTTGTTCCAAATTATAAAAAATGAAAAAAATATTCGTTTTATTCATTGCTTTCGTTACATTTTCTTGTACACAAGCTCAAAAAACGGCATTTTCAAAAGAAGCATTATCAGAAACATTGTTATCAGCTGATGGAAGCCAAGTTGTTTTTAAGAATATTTTAAAAAAATACAAAGGTAAAACTCTAGTGATAGAAGTTTGGGCCTCTTGGTGTGGCGATTGTGTAAAAGCGATGCCGAAAATCAAAGAATTACAGGTTAATAATCCAGATGTGGCTTATGTATTTATTTCTATGGACAAAACAGCCGATAAATGGAAAATCGGTATTGAAAAACACGAAATGAAAGGAGAACACTTCATGGCAAATGACCAGATGAAAGGTGTTTTTGCAAAAGCGATTGACCTGGATTGGATTCCAAGATATATAATTATAGACAAAACCGGCAAAATTGTTTTATATCGTGCGATAGAAACTGATTTTGACCTCATAAATGAAACTTTAAAAAAATTGAAATAATTTAGGACTATATAATTTCAAAACAAACTTCTAACTAAAATAAAAACAACAAAATGAGAAAGAAAATCGTAGCAGGAAACTGGAAAATGCATAAAAACGCAGAACAAACTGAAGATTTATTAAACGAATTAATAGCAAAAATACCAACTGAAACTAAAGCACAAGTAATTGTTGCTCCAACTTTTGTTAACTTGGCTTCTGCTGTTGATCATTTAGAGTTTACTAATATTAACGTAGCTGCTCAAAATGTACATCAGGCAGAAAGTGGTGCTTTTACAGGTGAAATTTCGGCTGATATGCTTAAAAGTGTAGGTGTGAATACTGTAATTCTTGGACATTCAGAGCGTAGAGCTATTTTTAATGAAACAGATGCTTTGATTGCGAGTAAAGTTAATACCGCTTTGGAACATGATATGACTGTTATTTTCTGTTTTGGTGAAGAATTAAAAGACCGCCAATCTAAAAATCATTTTAATGTTGTTGAAAATCAATTGCGTGATGGTTTGTTTCATATTGAAGCTAAGGACTGGGTAAATGTTGTTTTGGCATACGAGCCAGTTTGGGCAATTGGAACTGGAGAAACAGCTTCTCCGGAACAAGCACAGGAAATGCATGAATTCATCAGAGAAACAGTTCGTAAAGCTTTTGGAAGCGACATCGCTGAAGATGTTTCAATTCTTTATGGAGGAAGCGTAAAACCAGAAAATGCAAAAGAAATTTTCTCTAAACCAGATGTAGACGGAGGTCTTATTGGTGGAGCTGCACTAAAAGCAGATGATTTTGTTGCTATTGTGAGCGCAATATAATTTTTTACATAAAATTTAAAAAAAGGTTTGATATTTTATCAAGCCTTTTTTTGTTTTAATTCTTCAATAAAAAGAGATAATACTACCTTTGCAAAAAAAATAAACATGTCAAACATTTATATCGGATATCATTTTACCATAGAACCAAAAGACTCGAGCGATAGCGAACAAGCGAAGCAATTAGGTTCAGAAATATTAATTGCCCAATTAGGAGAAAAAGCATTTGAAAGTTTTACTGAAACCGAAACGGGTATTTCTGCTTTTGTTCAAAAGGATTTATGGGATGAAATGATTCTTGAAGACATTCAAATTTTACGATCAGAGGAATTCAAAATTGACTACACTTTCGAAGAAATAGAACAAGTGAATTGGAATGAAGAATGGGAAAAGAATTTTGAACCAATCGATGTAGATGGTAACTGTCACGTACGTGCTCCTTTTCATCCAAAAACGGATGCCGAATTTGACATTATAATTGAACCAAAAATGAGTTTTGGAACGGGTCATCACGAGACTACTCACATGATGATTCAACATTTATTGGAAATAGATGTTACTGGTTTAAAAACGCTTGATATGGGATGCGGAACCGCAATTTTAGCTATTCTTGCTGAAATGAAAGGTGCTCAACCAATCGATGCAATTGATATTGACAATTGGTGCTATTTAAATTCTATCGAAAACGGGGAACGCAATAATTGTGAACATATTACAGTTTATGAAGGTGATGCTGCTTTGTTGAAAAACAAAAAATATGATTTAATAATCGCAAACATCAATAGAAATATTTTGTTGAACGATATGCAAAGTTATGTAGATTGTTTGAATCCAAAAGGAACCTTACTCTTAAGTGGTTTCTATGAAGAAGACATCCCATTTATTGATGCTTCTTGTACGGAGAAAGGATTAACTTATGTTAAAAAGTTCCAAAAAAATAATTGGGTTTCTTTAAAATACGTAAATTAGAGTTATATTATTTTCATTGATAATACAAGTACAAAAAACCTACAAAATGAGTACTAAAGAAAAAGTAAGAGAAAGAGTCAGTGTAAAAGAAATTATATCAATAGATAACGAAATTATTGTCTATAATGACGATGTAAATACTTTTGACCATGTTATAGAAACTTTAATACGTGTTTGTAATCATACTCCTGAGCAAGCAGAGCAATGCTCATTGATTGTACATTACAACGGAAAATGTACCGTAAAAACAGGTCCTTATGACAAGCTAAAACCACAGTGTACCCAACTATTGGAAGCTGGATTAAGTGCTGAAATTATATAGCCGTATTTAAATCAAATAGCCTCTTGTAGAATTATTACAAATAATTCAAAAAATATATACTTTTATTATATATTTGAACAATACATTAGGCTTTTATGATAGAATACGGTAAAATTTTAGTTTTTGTAATGCCCATTTTTTTATTATTAATTATAATAGAAAAAATATATGGCCATTATAAAGGAGAAGATACATCTCCTAATATGGATTCTGTTTCGAGCATAAGCTCAGGAATGGTCAACTCTGTTAAGGATGTTTTAGGACTTAGTATTACACTTATTTCTTATGACTGGATTGCTTCAAAAATTGCAATTTTCCATTTAGAGACTACTACAGTTGCCTACATCATTGGTTTCATAGCAATCGATTTTTATGGGTATTGGAGCCATCGCTTTTCGCATCAAATCAATTTTTTATGGAATAAACACGCTATTCATCACAGTAGTGAAGAATTTAATTTAGCTTGTGCTTTACGCCAACCTATATCCAGTTTTGTCAATTTATTTACTTTTTTACTGATTCCTGCGGCTCTTTTAGGAGTTCCCTCAAAAGTGATTGCAGTTACACTTCCTATTCATTTATTTCTTCAATTTTGGTATCATACCAAACACATTAAAAAAATTGGCTTTCTGGAAAACATACTTGTTTCCCCTTCTCACCATCGGGTGCATCATGCCATCAATCCAGAATATATGGATAAAAACCATTCTCAGATATTTATAATTTGGGATAAGTTATTTGGGACATTTCAAGAAGAATTAGAAACAGTTCCGCCAGTTTTTGGGATTACAAGACCTGCACAAACCTGGAATCCCATTCGTATTAATTTCCAACATCTTTGGTTAATGATAAAAGATGCCTGGCGCGCTGAAAATTGGAAAGACAAAATTGCCATTTGGTTTAAACCAACAGGATGGCGCCCAGAAAATTTTGAAGAAAAATATCCAGTTCACAAGATTAAGGATGTTTATGCTTTTGAAAAATACGGCACCAAACATTCGAGAAAATTAATGATTTGGTCCATAGCTCAAGCTGTTATTACATTGCTATTTATAAGCTACTTATACAACTTTATTGCTGTAATAGGTTTACCCAATGTATTTGTTTATGGAGCATTTATTTTTGTAACAGTCTATAGTTACACTGAATTAATGGATGCTCGAAAAATTTCAATCTTTTGGGAAATCCTACGATTTACATTTGGGATAGCCATTATTACTTATTTTGGTGACTGGTTTTCAATGAATCAACTTTTCCCTTACGCAAATTATATTATTATTGGATATCTTACGTTATCCTTAATAGTTACAGTCTACTTTGTAAGTATAAATTTTGAAAGAGAAAAAGTAGTTCTAGCATAATCCTAAAAATAATTCATGAAAAGTACCTTATCATTCAAAGCCTATATTGGAATTAGTTTCATTTATCTTTTATTAATTATTTTAGGAAAAGAAGACATTGCCTGGTTTATAAAACCTTTTTTAATTCCCTTTCTTATATTGGCAGTTTATTTTTGTGGAGACTTTCCGTCAAAAAGATTTCTTTCGATAGCCTTGACTTTTTCTTGGATGGGAGATGTAGTTTTAATGTTCGCTGACAAAGCAGAAATCTATTTTATTGTTGGGTTGGTAGCATTTTTGATTTCACATATTACTTATATCATTTTATTCAGCAAGCAATTAAGAATAAATTCGTCCAGAAACAATGCCGTTTTCTGGGTCGGCATCACAGCTATTATTGTATATTTAATATTGATGTTTTTACTGTTATTACCCACTTTAGGCGATTTAAAAATCCCGGTTTTAGTCTATGCAATAGTATTGTCAACAATGCTATTATTTGCATTTAAAGGATATTTAAAATGGAGTAAACCTGCTGGGACTTATATCGTATTAGGTGCCTCAATTTTTGTAATCTCAGACAGTATTCTGGCATTCAATAAATTTTATGAACCTATTCTGTTTAGTTCTTTTCTGATAATGGTAACATACCTAATAGCACAATACTTAATTGTAGTTGGAATTTTGAAATTAAACAGAAAAAAATAGTATTCCTTTTATAAAAAATGCTATTTAAATTTTAATTAAGGGGATTAATGAGGCAATTTATCCTTTAACAATCCGTAAATAAAGGTACCTAACAATGCTCCCAAAAGTACCAAGAGCACACTCCAGAAACCAGCACCAAGTAAAATAAATATAGGGCCTGGGCAAGAACCTACAAGGGCCCAACCTAATCCAAAAAATAATCCGCCAATCCAATAACGAGAAGAACCTTTTTCTTTATCCAGAATTTCTATTGCTTGTCCTTTTATATCCTTCAAATTATTTCTTTTTATAATTTGAATGCCAATAACTCCTGTCAAAATAGCCACAGCAATAATTCCATACATGTGAAAGGACTGAAATTGAAACATTTCATAAATACGATACCAGGAAACTGCTTCTGATTTAGTTAGCACAATTCCGAAAACAAATCCAACGATTAAATATTTTAATACATTCATATCTTAAAAAATTAATGGTAATAAAAAATGGGCCATAATCAATCCTCCAACAAAAAATCCTATAACAGCTTTTAGCGATGGGAGTTGCAGATTACTTAAACCCGAAATAGCATGCCCTGAAGTACAGCCACCGGCATAACGCGAACCAAAACCTATTAAAATCCCTCCTATAACCAGAATAAAAATACTTTTGGGTGATTGCCAAATTTGTGTGCCAAAAAGTGCATCTGGCATTAGTTTTCCGTTTGGAGCATCAATCCCCAATTGTGCTAACTGTGCAATGGTTTTTGGATTAATAGTGACATTTGAGGCATCGCTCATAAAATGAACTGCAACAAAACCACCCAACATAGCACCTAATACAACCACTAAATTCCAACGTTGTGCTTTCCAATCGAAATCAAAAAAACGTACTTTTTTTCCTATTCCAGTCATAGAACATAGCGAACGCAAATTTGAAGACATACCAAAAGTCTTTCCAAAATAGATTAAACAAAGCATAATCATGCCTATCAAAAATCCGGAAACATACCAAGACCATGTTTGAAAAATTAAACTCATATTAAATTCATTTTTTTGTAAAAATAAGGATTCTACTTTTTAAAAAAAGTACAATTAAGGCACAATTGTTGTTCAAAGTAACAAAACCATTTAAAGTTCTGATTATATTTGTATTTTCAAAGTTGGTTTGCACCAAAATAGTACTTAAAATAATATAATAATTTAAAAAATGCCTGTTGTAAGGGAGTAAAAAACCATAAATCATGAAAAAAACAGTTCTTTTTATTGCTTTACTAATAGCCTGTGCTTCTTGTGTAAGCACCAAATCTACTTTAAAAAATGTAGATAACAATGCACCAAATCTAAGAGTTACAGATCAAAATATTTTTGTGATAACAGAATACAGTAAAGACAAAAAATATGGTTATGACCAAGACTACCCCATTAACATATTTTATAGAAATACGGCAAACGAAACGGTTAATCAGGAGCGTTTTTTGAATGCATTGGCTGGACCAAAAGGTGAAAAAATCACCTATACAAAATTAGAAAGTTGCTGTCCATTTCCAACAAAAAACACTGATTTAGGCGCAGGTTTTCTAGATGTATATGAACTAAAATGGGAAGGTCAAAAAAAACAAGTAAAACTCTATTTAAACATTTACGAAAAAGGAATTTTAATGGTACCCGTTGGTCTTACTTTAAAAAAGAATTAAATATACACACGACTCTCTTAGCCCTGATAACAGTGAAAATCCTTTTCTTTTTGCTGCCAAAAAAGAAAAGGATTTTCACAAAGTTTTATTTTTATTAGAGTTAAGTAAATTTTTATTTGTAACGGATAGCAGGAAATAGCTTCAAAAAAATACTAAATCATAATTTCTAATTACCTTTGTACTTTCAAAAAAATATATTTATGAACATACAACATATTCCACAAATCAAACATACTGAAAGTGGTAACTTCTTTCTACTTGCAGGGCCTTGTGCCATTGAAGGGGAAGAAATGGCAATGCGCATTGCCGAAAAATTAATTGGCATTACAGATAAACTGGAAATACCATTTGTATTTAAAGGTTCTTTTAAGAAAGCCAACCGCTCTAGAATTGACAGTTTTTCAGGGATTGGAGACGAAAAAGCATTGAAAATCCTTAGAAAAGTATCTGAAACTTTTGGAGTTCCTACAGTAACTGACATTCATACCAATGAAGATGCGGAAATGGCTGCTCAATATGTAGATGTACTTCAAATTCCCGCTTTTTTGGTTCGTCAAACTGATTTAGTCGTGGCTGCTGCCAATACTGGAAAAGTTGTAAACCTGAAAAAAGGACAATTCATGAGTCCGGAAAGTATGAAGCATGCCGTACAAAAAGTTTTGGATTGTAACAACCAAAACGTAATGGTTACAGATCGCGGAACCATGTTTGGCTACCAAGACATGATTGTGGATTTTAGAGGAATCCCTACGATGCAACAATATGCAACTACCGTTCTTGACGTTACGCATTCATTACAACAACCCAACCAAACTGCCGGAGTAACTGGCGGAAGACCAGATATGATTGAAACTATTGCCAAAGCTGGAATCGCAGTAGGTGTCGATGGGATTTTTATAGAAACTCATTTTGATCCCGCTAATGCAAAAAGTGATGGGGCAAATATGTTACATTTAGACTATTTTGAAGGTTTAATGACGAAATTAGTTGCTATAAGAAAAACGATAAACCAGTTTTAAATTTAGTTGCAAAAGTGTTTTGAATCCTTTTTAAGGTCAAATAAAATATATGGGAGGCTGTCATTTTTGACAGCCTCTTTTTGTTTGAGCTTTTTTATTTGAATGATGGGATATCTTATTTTAATTACAAATTTGTTTATACGAGTGCTTGTTATAAATAATTATTAGCTAAATTTGATATTATGCTTTCTTATAAAATCAAACAATTTATAAATTTTGTATTTGTCCAAAATTCGAATAACAGATAACTTTTAAACTCAATGACTATAAAAAAAGGAAATCCTGATTCAGATGGAACTTATCACTTCGATAATTTTTTTAATATCTCAGCTGATTTTATTTGTATTGCAGGATTTGATGGCTATTTCAAGAGAATAAATCCCGCTGTTTCAAAATTATTAGGTTATTCAGATGAAGAATTGTATGCTAAACCCATCAGTAGTTTTGTTTATACACCAGACCTTAAAATTACTATAGAAACTAGAGAACAAGTATATAAAAACAAACCGCTTTTAAATTTTGAAAATCGATATTTAACCAAAACTGGTGAGATTGTATGGTTGTCTTGGACCTCAATGCCTGTTGAAAGTGAAAAATTAGTTTATGCTATTGCCAAAAACATTACACATAAAAAAAAAATTGAAGAGGAACGAAACTTGCTTATTGCAAATTTGACAAAAATCAATAAAGACCTCAAACATTTATCCTACACTACTTCACATGATTTAAAATCTCCCGTGAATAATTTGTTATCCGTATTCAGTTTGATTGATGTTTCAAAAATCAATGATCCGGAAACAATTGAATTTATATCTATACTAAAATCAACAACCGAAAGCTTAGGACTTACTTTAAAAAATGCTGTAGATGAATTAATTCAAAAAGATGAATTAAATGCCCCAATTGAAGAATTAAGCTTAAATGATTCGTTAAACGAGGTGCTACTTTCTATAAATTCTTTAATAGAAAATTCAAAAATTAATGTTGCTATCAATTTTTCAGAGCTTGCTAACGTTAATTTCAATAAAGAATATCTAAAAAGTATATTTCTTAACTTATTAACTAATTCAATTAAATATTCTAAACCTGACACTTTGCCATCAGTTTCTATATATTCTAAAAAAGTAAACGGCATTAGTCAATTAATTTATTCTGATAATGGACTTGGTTTTGATATGGAAAAAGTTAAAGATAAAATTTTTGGATTGCATCAAAAATTTCATAACCACATTGACAGTAATGGAATAGGTCTTTACTTAATTTACAATCACATTACCAATTTAGGTGGCCGTATTGAAGTGGAAAGTAAAATTAATGAAGGTGCAAAATTCACGATTTCTTTTAAAAATTGAGAATTTCACACCTTCTTTTATATGCTTATATTTATTCTTAAATTTTAGATTTAGATACCAAAATATTTTCTATCCCTTATTGATTTTCTTTACGTTTTTCGATTCCGTTTTGGTCTATCAAATACATAAGTGAAGCCATAGTTGCAGCTCCTAATTCTAATTCTCTTTTATTGATGGCATCAAAAGTATCATTTGCAGCATGATGATAATCAAAATAGCGTTGTGAATCTGGTTGCAATCCAACCTTTACGATATGATTTGATTTTAACGGACCAATGTCAACACCAGAATGTCCTTTTACAAATTTGTGAACTAAATAAGGTTCGAATAAAGTTGCCCAACTACTGATTTTATTGAAATTCGCTTCATCAGCATCAATTGAAAAACCTCTTGGTGAAAAACCTCCTGAATCACTTTCTAAAGCAAAAATATGGTTTTCATTGTTTTTATTGGATTGTTCCTGATATTCTTTTCCGCCGCGAACACCGTTTTCTTCGTTCATGAACAATACCACACGAAGCGTATTATTAGGTTTATACCCTATGTTTTTAAAGATATTCAATACTTCCATACTTTGTACACATCCAGCGCCATCGTCATGAGATCCGTCCCCTAAATCCCAAGAATCAAGATGTCCTCCAACGACCATTATTTTTTCAGGATGTTCAGAACCTGTCATTTCACCGACAACATTATAAGACAAAACATCATCAAATGCCTGACAGGATTGTTTTAAATAAAATTGCGCATTGGGTTTTTCTTTTAAACTTTTACTTAAAAGTTCAGCCCCATTTGTACTAATCGCAGCAGCCGGAATTCGTTGTTCTTTTGAAATTTCTCCATAATTGGTTGCACCGGTATGTGGAAAATCATCCAATCGCAAATTCATCGATCTTACAATTACGGCTAATGCACCCAGTTTCCCGGCTTCTTTTGCGCCTGAGGATCTTTGGTCGACACAACTGCCGTACGCTTTGAAAGTTTCTATGAATTCAGGATTCATAGGTCTATTAAAGAAAATGATTTTTCCTTTTACTTTTTCTTCCCCCAATGCTATTAATTCTTCTAAACTGTTTACTTCAGTTATAGTCGCTTGTAATCCTTTTTTTGGAGTGGCAACTGAGCCGCCCAGCGCACATATTGGGAAAGTGATTTTTTGTTTTCCAAATTGTAAATAAGCGATTTCTTTTTCGCCCCGAACCCATTTTGGAACCATCACTTCCTGAAGATATACTTTATCTAATCCGAGCGTTTCCAATTGCGCTTTGGCATACAAAACCGCTTTTTCTGCTCCGGTTGAACCCGATAATCGAGAGCCAATTTTATTGGATAAATGGTCCAGCCAGGGATAACATTTAGCATTGGTCAAGGAAGATTTATAAATTTCCTTTACCATTTGTTCTTCTATAGTTTGTGCAAAAAGAACAATTCCGTTAAGGAATAGTGCAACACATAAAATTGATTTTCTCATAATTTAATACGGTGATGGTTTGAATTTTTCGGTTTCAATAGGAATGGCAATTTCGTAATTCTTAACGAATATTTGATGCCACATTCAAAAAAAAATCCTGCAGGTTATTTTTTTTGAATTGATAAAAGTCAATAAACACAGTTGCTCATTGTATTGCTTTTATAAAAAAAACCCTTCGATATAAATACCGAAGGGTAATCACTAAATAAACAAACCAAATTTATTTAATCAACTCCAAACTAACTTTCTTCTCTGTGTTTGAATCTGTGCCAACAAAAACTTGAAAAGCACCAGGTTCAGCAATAAATTGTAAATCAGAATTATAAAACTTCAATTCTTCTATGGAAATTTCAAAAGTTACTGTTTTCTTTTCTCCTTTTGCAACAGCAATTTTTTGAAATCCTTTCAACTCTTTTAAAGGCCTTGTAACGGAACCTACTACATCTCTTATATATAATTGAACTACTTCTTTACCATCAAAATTTCCTGTATTTGTAACGTCAACGGTAACGTTTACTTTTTCGTTGAAATTCATTTTATCCGATGAAATTTTCAAGTTCGAATAATCAAAAGTGGTGTAACTCAAACCAAAACCAAAAGGAAATAAAGGCTCATTTCTTTCGTCAATATAATTCGATCTGAATTTTTCGAATTTCCCTTCTTTGTTTGCAAGTGGTCTTCCTGTATTTTTTTGATTGTAATAAATAGGCACTTGTCCTACGCTTCTTGGGAATGTCGTCGTTAATTTTCCGGAAGGATTTTCATTTCCAAACAAAACGTCAGCAATAGCACTTCCAGCTTCACTTCCTGCAAACCAAGTATTCAATATTGCTGGAACAGTTTCATTTTCCTGAACTAAAACCAATGGACGGCCTGTAAATAAAACCAAAACAACCGGTTTTCCTGTTTTCAATAATGCTTGCAATAAGTCTTTTTGTGCTTGTGGAATCTCTAAATTAGTTCGGCTGCTGCTTTCTCCGGACATTTCTGCTGATTCCCCTAAAGCTGCTACAATTACATCCGATTGATTCGCTATTTTCAAGGCTTCTGCCAATAATTCTTCGGTAGTTCTGCTATCGCGGTGCAGTGTTTTTCCAAACATGGTCGCTTTTTCTTCGAAAGCTGCATCATAATCCAGATTACTACCTTTGGCGTAAAGCACTTTAGTAGCATCACCGGCAACTTCCTTGATTCCTGCTATTAATGAAATGGATTTATCCATATTAGTAGCCACACTCCAAGTACCAGCCATATTTTCTTTGGCATCAGCCAATGGTCCAATAACAGCCACTGTCCCAGACTTTTTAAGAGGAAGCAGCTGATTGTTATTTTTTAATAAAACCAAAGACTGTGCTGAAATAGCTCTTGCTTCAGCTCTGTGACTTTTAGTAAAAACTTCTGTTTTAGCTCTTTTTTCATCACAATATTTATACGGGTCATGGAACAATCCCAAATCATATTTGGCATTCAAAATAAGACGAGCCGCATTATCTATTTGTTCGATGCTTACTTTTCCTTCCTCCAATGATTTCTTTAAAGTCGTAAGGAAACCTTCACCCACCATATCCATTTCAATTCCGGCATTTAATGCCAAAGCAGATACGGTTTGCAAATCACCCATTCCATGATCAACCATTTCGTTTATACCTGTAAAATCGGTAACAACAAAACCGTTAAAGCCCCATTGTTTTCTCAACACATCAGTCATTAACCATTTGTTTCCAGTTGCAGGAATTCCATCAATTTCATTGAAAGACGCCATAACCGAACCAACACCAGCGTCAATAGCAGCTTTGTATGGAGGAAAATAATCATTGTACATTTTTATTCTGCTCATATCAACCGTGTTATAATCACGTCCTGCTTCTGGTGCACCATACAAAGCAAAATGTTTCACACACGATAAAATGGTATTGCTCTTTGATAAATCATTTTGTTGATACCCATTGACCATTGCTTTTGCAATTTCACTTCCCAAAAACGGATCTTCACCCGAACCTTCAGAAACTCTTCCCCAACGTGGATCACGAGAAATATCAACCATAGGCGAAAATGTCCAGTTGATTCCATCGGCACTGGCTTCCTGAGCAGCAATTTGAGCACTACGTTCAATCAGTTTCATGTCCCAAGTACAAGACAATCCAAGCGGAATAGGAAAGGTAGTTTCATACCCGTGAATAACATCCATTCCAAAAAGTAATGGAATTTTCAATCGGCTTTTTTCGACAGCAATCTTCTGTACTTCTTTTATTTTCTGAACTGATTTGATGTTGAATAAACCGCCAACTTTACCCTCTTCGATATTTTTGGCCACATTAGAGCTACTGGCAGCACCAGTTGTAATATCACCCGAAGTGGGTAAATTCAATTGACCAATTTTTTCTTCCAAAGTCATTTTAGAAAGTAACTCTGCTACGAATTCAGTTTTGGGTTTAATTTTAACTGCCTTTTTAGTTGTCTTTTTTTGGCTGTAGCCAAAAAGTGAAAAGCCAATAAGGAGTATAATAAGTTTAATTTTCATTTTGTCTGTTTTTTATTTGTTTGAACATCCAATCATAAATTTCTTGGTTGTCATATACTTTTGTCCAACTATCGTGATTTGCATCATCAAAAATCGTTAGTGTAACATTAGTATTACAGGTTTTTAATTTTTTATACATCGCAATCGAATACTCTACATTCACGACATCATCGAGTAAACCATGAAAAATTCGAGTTGGAATGTCTTTGATTTTACAGTTTTCTATCATTGGAATTCTATCCACATATCCTGCAATAGGTACTAAAGCCGCAAAGGTTTCTGGATGTGTAAAAGCTAGATTCCAAGCGCCCCATGCTCCCATACTAAGACCTGTGAGATAAATTCTACTGCTGTCAATGTTGTTCTCTTTTTGAATTTTTAAAATCAAACGATAACACTACTTCTTCATTCCAATATTCATTCTCCGGACATTGCGGTGCCAAAACATAAGCATCTAATTTGTGACTTTTCAAATACTTGAATGGTCCATGCGCTTTTACTTTTTCGATATCAGTTCCTTTTTCACCAGAACCATGAAGAAAAACAATCAGCGGCTTTTTTTCTTTAGTATTTTTTGGAATGTGTAAAGCAAAAGTTAATTCGCGTTTTTGTACGATTTCGGTTTTTATTGTACCAATTACATCACTTTGTGCAAGAGAAACAATGGAAAATAATAACGTGACTATTGCTAATTTACATTTCATCTAAGAATTAGTTTTAAAATCCATATTGAGTGGACGAAAAACCTAATGTTTTTAACCCCACTTTTACTTCAGGTGCTTGCATAAATAATTTCCAAATCAATCCCGTACGATGATTTTCAATCATAGGAACAATTGTTCCTTGATCAATAGCTAAATAGCGTGGCGTTACCCAATTATAATGAGGCGAAAAGGCATCATAAGGTCCTGCAACTCCAACTAAAGAGCTCTTTTTTTCATCATATAAATAATGTAAAAATTTCATGCTTTCCGCAGGTGTAAAAGGAAAAGAGGACAAAGCTGCCGTTGGCGAAATTACTCCTGTATCATTCAACGGTTGGTGGGCTGTATATCCTGTAGTACCATCCGAATTTCTGGTATAACTAGCTGTAAGTCCCCAACATTTATCAGAATAACCTATCCATTGTTTTGGATTAGCTATGCAATATTGGTTAATGATTTTAGAATGATTTTGTGTCACTGTCCAATAATTTGCATACGCATCCGTTAATCCTCGAGGATCCATTCCCAAATAGGAATATTGTGCCCAAAACAAAGGCCCTACATTTCCTACAACACCGTTATAATTAAAAATTACCGGTATTCCATATTGAGAACTTCCGTTTGTAATTGCACCGTTACGAGCCCAAGCTTGATGATACGCTGCTGCCGGAATTGGATGTGTTGGAGATGCAGCACCCATAACATAGGTAATCAAACATTCGTTATAACCTTCTAATTTAAAATTCATTTCCCAACCATAGTTAGGAGACCAGTGCCAATACATGGCATTTTCTCCTTTTGTATACCAATCCCACTCTACGCCTTTCCACAAATTATCTGCTTTGGCTGCAAGCGCTTTTTCAGCAGTGTTTCCGTTTTTAAAATATTCTCTAACGGTTAGCAACCCTTGACATAAAAAAGAAGTTTCAACGATATCTCCACCATTATCTTTTGTTCCAAAAGGGATTACTTTTCCTGTCGTCCCATTTATCCAATGAGGCCATGCACCATGGAAACGTTCTGCATTTTCCAAAAAAGTCATTGCTGTTGTAAGACGGGAAACTGCTTCGGCTCTTGGTACAAAACCTCGTTCCACACCTACAATAAGTGTCATTAAACCAAAGCCTGAACCTCCAGTTGTAATAATATTAGCTTCAAAACTGGGATCTTCAGTAAGGTAACGTTCCCGTGCCAATTTTGAATTGGTTTCGGCATATTCCCAAAAATATTTGATAGCATCTTTTTGAACTTGATCCATCGCTTCGGTATCCGTTAAGGGAACAGTTGGTACTGTTGGACTCGTTGGTAATGGAGTTCCACCACCTTTTCCTTCTGGAGATGAAGATGAACAAGAAATAAAAAGATTTAAAAAAATTAGTCCGTATAAGTACTTTTTCATTTTTATAAAATAAAAGTATTAATAATTGAAAAAACACCTAGTTTATAGAAAACTAGGTGTGCAAGAGAGCTTTTTATCGGTTGTCTTTTTCTAATTTATATAAAGCAACAACTTCATTATCAGAAAGAGCAGCATTATATATTCTGAACTCATCCATCATGCCTGTATAATTCAACATCCAACCTTCTGGAGCATTCCAAGGTGCACCTAAATGTTGTTGAAATCCACCAATAATGAATTTTGAAACATTTGAATTAGCAAGTTCACCATAACCAACTCCACCAGCAAGAGGATCGCTCGCATATCGCTTAGCTATTGAAGCAGGCAAATCAAGCTTTTGTCCATCAACATACATACTGTAAGTAGAACTAGCTCCACTATAAGTCCATACAACATGTTTCCATTTTCCAAACATATTCGTTAAAACATTTGTACCTCCATGCTCAATAAACTGACCTGACCAAGCAATACTAGGCATTACATCTTTTTGAAGATGGTTTTTCATTAACATAGTTGTTGCTGGACCTGTTCCTTCAATCATTGAGAAAATATTGCCCCAAAAATCTGTTGTTTTTGGTAACATAAATAATGATTGCGCTCCTCCTGTATGTGGATTCGTATTGATCCACATAGAAACTGTAATGCTTTTTATGTCTACCAAAGAACTAGTTACTGTACTATAAGCGATAAAAGAACTTGAAGAACCTTTATATGCTTCTCCTTTGATTCCAGTTCCATAAGTCACATTTGTTCCAACTCCTCCAGTTATTCCATTTTTTGAATCTGTAATATTTCCATCAAAACTCAATTTAGAAACCAAATTTGCAGCTGCTATATCATCCGAGTTTTCATAACCGCCAATTGACTCATAAGGAATTGGACTGTTTACTTTATCTATACTATCCTCATTACAGCTTACAAAAAATTGAGAAGCCAGAACAGAAGCAAATAAGAAAATATATTTATTTTTTTTCATTTTTACTGTTTTTAAAAATTAATAACCAAGATTCTGTATCGACAATCCATTTGCTTGTGTAATGAATGATTGTGGCAATGGAAACACTTCATGTTTACCGGTAACAAACGTTTTTCCATCAATAGCAAAGGCTGCAGCAGCTTGACCTGTACGAACTAAATCAAAGAATCTATCATGCTCAAATGCCATTTCCACTCTTCTTTCTTTCCAGATTGCAGTTCTAACATCGCCTTGAGAAACAGCAGTTGTGTTCCCTAATCCAGCTCTTGTTCTGATTTGGTTCAACAAAGGAATCGCAGCTGTGGTTTGATTCAATTCATTTAACGCCTCGGCTTTCATTAATAACACCTCAGCATATCTCAAATATTTGATGTTCACATCGGTTTCCCAACCATCTGTAAAAGCAGATGAATACGCTTTATAATTGTACCTCGGATTTTCAACAGTCAATGGTACTACTCTACCGTCGTATAATGTAGTTCCTGCAAAAATGATTGTTGCATTTTTTCTGACATCACCTGCTTCATAAGCATTTACTAAACTTTGAGATGGTGTGTTGAAACCCCAACCCCAACCTCCGGCACCACGAGCACCTTGTGTATTAGAATATCCAGAAATTCCTTTGGCTGGCACAGAACCTGTACCTTGTATTTCAAAAATAGATTCAGCATCATTCTCTCCTGCCAATTTATACATAGAAGCATAATCTGAAACAATAGCATATCCTGTAACCAAGTTACAGTTGTCTACTACTTTCTGCCAGTTTTTTTGGTATAAATTTATTTTTGCCAATAAAGCGTAGGCAGCTCCTTTTGAAGCTCTTCCTTTTTCAGAAGCAGCATATTCTGATTTGTTTGGCAATGCCGCAATAGCATCATTCAAATCACTTTCGATATAAGCATATACTTCGGCACTTGATTTACGCGTTAATTGCATAATTCTGTCTTCTTCTGAAGAAGGATTTGGCAAATGATCGATAATTGGAACACCACCATAGGTTTTCACCAAAGTGAAATACATAAAAGCTCTCAAAAACTTAGCTTCTCCCAATAATCTTGCTCGTAAAGCAGGATCTGCTTTATCTAATTGCGGGATAATACTTAATGCTTGATTACATCTGTTAATTCCTTCGTAATTAGCTGCAAAAATCTCACTTGTAGATGGCGTTGAAGCATTATAGGTTAAGGCATCCATTAAATCTTTATCGGAACCTGTATCTCCAGGAGACGATCCTTTGTCAGCATCATCAGAAGCAATACTTGACAACCCAATCCAAGAAAATGAAGTCATGTTCCAATCTAAAAACTTACTGTAGATTGCTGTTACAAAAGTGGCTGCTCCTGCATCATTATTGAATAATTCAATGTCTTTTGTAGAAATAGATTCGGTTTGATCTGCATCTAAATAGTCATTTGTACATCCCGAGAAAAAGTATGCGGATAGCGCAAAAATTGATATATATATCTTTTTCATTGTATTAAAATTTTAAATTAGCACCAATAACAACTGATCTTAATGTTGGGTATGCATCCAACTCAATACCTTGTGTTCCATAAGGATCTCCATTACCATTTAGTTCCGGAGAGAAACCTGAGAATTTTTGAGTTATAAATGGATTTATAGCATTTACATATATTCTGCAAGAATTTAAAAATTCTCCTTTCAAAGGAATTTTATATCCTAAAGTAATATTGTTGATTCTAAAGAAATCCCCAGATTCTAAATAATAAGTAGATGCTACGGGAACTTGGTTAAACGGACCAGGATTTGAAGCAGTTGTATTGTTTACTGTCCAAAAATCTGTTGCCAGTGAATCTTCGATATTTTCTCCTGTAAAACGTTGTGCTTTTTTACCATTGTACACTTTAGCACCAGAAGTACCGTATCCGTCCACTGAGAAATCAAAGTTTTTATAGTTCATCCCTAAAGTAACACCATATGTTGAATTTGGTAAAATAGAACCAACATATTTTTTATCTGCATTCGCATCTAAAGCATCTTGAGTCACTTTGGCACCTGCTGCGGTATAGTACAACATTTTCCCATTTGTAGCATCAAAACCAGCATATTCATACATATAGAAACTACCTAATGATTTCCCTACAGAAGTGTTGTCTAATAATTTTGTCCATTGTCCATTTCCTAAATCTCCACCTGTAATTGGCGCAAGCGTAGCATCTTTCAAACCTGTCAATTCATTTTTGTTGTTAGAAAAATTTCCCCCAACCCAGTAACTTAAATTATCGGTTAATTTATCGTCCCAACGCAAAGCAATCTCATATCCTTTATTAGACACTTCTCCAACATGTGCCGGTGAAGAATTGCTTATTCCTGAAGTCATGTAAGGTTTTGTGTTTAAAATAACATTTGTTGTATTTTTTTCATAAACATCAAAAGATCCTTTTAATCTCTTATTCAATAATTCAAAATCTAAACCTAATGAAGTTTCTTCGGTAATTTCCCAAGAAAGACTTGGATCTACTTGAGAATTGACTGTAGTTCCTTCATTTAATATTGAACCTCCTAAATAACTGGTAAGTCCTGAGGTATAAGCCTGATTGTTAAGTGGTACAGTTTGATTTCCTAATCTACCCCAACCTCCTCTTAATTTCAATAAGTCTATTCCTGTTGCATTAGCCATAAATTCTTCTTTGGTAATAACCCATCCTAAACCAAAGGCTGGAAAAGTTCCCCAACGATAATCTTTAGCAAAATTAGATGAACCATCACGTCTGATTGTTCCTGTAACTAAGTATCGGTCCATTAATTTGTATTGAAAACGACCAAAGTATGAAGCCAATCTGGTTTCATTAAATACTTCATCTCTATAACTGATTACATTAGCTACATTATCAACACCTGATAATGACCAATAATTAGAATTTGCATTGACATTCTTTCTTCTTATCGTCAATTTTTCTCTTGCTCCTTTAACTGATGTTTCGATACCTGCAGTTAGTTCAACATCATGAATTTCATTAAATACCTTATTGTAGGTTAAATAATTTGATAAGTTCCAATTAAAATATTGCTCTCTTCCTTTAGTCAACTCATTAATATTCGTTGGTAAAGTATTTTCTGGACTTGGATCTCCAGCAATATCAATAGTTCTTGTATCTTCAAAATTATATTGCTTCCAAGAATAATATTCCCCGTTAAACTGTGAGGTGAATTTTAATGATTTTAAAATATCGTAATCTAATTTTAAACCTCCTTGTAAACTTATGCTACGTTGTTCTTCATCATAAAAGTCTAATTGTGCTACAGGATTTCCAACATTGTTAAAAGAAGAACCTGTTGTTCCTGCAAAACCATCGTTCCCAACAAAAGAGACACCATATTGTCCATTTGGAAAACGAACCGGAACGATCGGAGATTGTTTGTAAGCGTTAGTAAAAGCGCTTAATGGTTTTGGTGTTGAATTTGCTGAACCAAAACTGAAATTTTGATTTAAAGTCAGTTTTTTAGAAATTTTGAATTCGTTATTGCTTCTAAAAGTAGTACGACTGTAATCCAATCCGTTAAGAATTGCTTTCTCTTGATAATTTCCTAAACTGAAGAAGTATTTAATATTCTCCGTTGCTCCAGAAACTGAAACGTTATTTTGAGTATATGAACCTGTTCTGGTAATGGCATCAAACCAATCTGTGTTAACAGGTTGATCCTGTGAAAAAGTTGTGGTTTGCAAAGCAGAATTCGAATAATGTGAGTACTTATTACTTCCTGCCATTTTTACTTTTTTCAAAGGCGCTCTAAAACCTGCAAAACTTTCAAATTCTACAGAAACCTTGTCTCCTTTACCTTTTTTAGTCGTAATAATAATTACACCATTGGCAGCTCTGGTTCCATAAATTGCTAATGCAGATGCATCTTTCAAAATTTCGTACGAAGTAATATCATTCGTATTAATGTTATTGATATTCTCCGTAGGCATACCATCTACAATATATAAAGGGGTTCTTCCTCCTAAAGCGGTACCCAAACCTCTAATAATAACTGAAGGAGTACTTCCCGGTAAGTCTGAAGAAATTACCTGAACACCTGCCGCTTTACCTTGTATGGCTTGCGAAGCATTCAAAACTTTGGTTTTAGATATCTCCTCTGCTTTTAATGAAGTAATTGCTGTAGTGTTATCAATCTTTTTTCTGGTTCCGTAACCAATGATAACCACTTCTTTTAATTCAGTGTCTTTGGATTCTTGTAATTTTATGCTCATCGGTGCTGCTGTTGCAGGAACTGATAAAGCATCAAAACCTACCATGCTAATTTTTAATACTTCGCCAACTTTGGCATTGATATTAAAATTACCGTCAAAATCAGTATCAGTTGAAGTTTTAGAATCAGCCGCAACTATCATAGCTCCCGGAATCCCAATTCCATCCTTATCCAATACTTTTCCCTTAATTACTTGTCCAGACATGTATGCTGGAAGTAGAATGAGTGCTAAAAAGCTAAAAATAAAATTTCTCATATATTAATAATTTGTTAAAGTTAGTAGGGCCAAATTAGATAATTACAACGTTATAGTACGCATAATGGAGTTACTACATGAATACATCAAAATAGTAAAAAACGATTATAAATCTATGTATCACTGTGGATAAGAGCGGTTATAAGATACTACACTACATCTACATGATGTAGTAATGATGTGTTGTAATTCCGTAATAAATACACTGAAATACTATATTATCTATAAAAAACAAAGCTTATTTATACAGTTAATAAAAATTTAGAGAGATTTTCGTCCTGAACGAGGTTTAATTTCTTTCTTAAACGATAGCGATGGAGTTCTACGCCTCTAAAAGAAATATTCATCATGGGTGCAATTTCTTTGGACGAAAGATTCATTTTTAAGTAAATACAAAGCTTAATATCCTTCGAAGTCAGGTTCGGATATTTTTTTGAAAGGTTAATTATAAATTCATTGTGGATTTGATTCAAATTTGTTTCAAACGTTTCCCATTCATGTTTGTTAACGGCATTGATTTTTATGGCTTTTTTGATTTCACTTTTTAGTTTATTAAAATCCATATCTGAATCCAGAATACTTTGAATATTTTCAATCATTTCACTTTGTTTCGCAATCGAAAGTGATTTACCTGCAACTTCTGAAGATTTAGATTGCAATTCCAATTCTAAAATATGTTTTTCATATTCTTGAATATTCAATTCGTTTTCGGCCTTTAATTCCATCTCCAGAATTTTCTTTTGATGTTTTAACTCTTCGTCACGCATCTCCAGCTTCTGTATGTATCGCATTTTATTCCATTTGTAATACAGATACAGAATACCTCCAATCACAACTAGGTACAATAAAATCATCCAAAGAGAAAAATACCATGGTTTAGCTACAACAAATTGAAAGTTGGAAATTTTATCATAATTCAGTCCATCATGAAGATAAACGGTAATCTCATTGGAACCACTATTCAAATTATTCAAAACAATCAAACCTTCATTCACAGGAATAAATTCTTTGGTTCCATTGATTTTATAAAATAAATTAGGTCTTGTTGCTCCAAAAACACCCGATATTGCATGTATACGAAGCTCTGAATTGTATGGAATCTTTGATTTATTTTCAACCAAACCATCATTAACAAAGGCTTCAACACTTATATTCGATTCTTTCTTGTTTGCATATTTTAATTGTAACGAAATAAAACCATCATCCAGATTTAACAGATAATTGTCTTTGTTTTTGAATACTTTTAAATTGTCGTTAATGATTTTTCCTTTGTAATATTTCTCTTGAATAATAGTGCGGATAAATTTATTATCATGGGCATAAATATGATACAAAAGCCCTTCTTGCAGCATCAGAAAGTGATTTTCATCAATAGAAACGATGTTTGATACATTTTTAAAATTGGTATTAAACAATTCATTTTCTTCTAATTGATTGGTGATTGAATTATAGGTATACCAAGATTTATTAATCAAAAAAAGGATTTCATTTCTAAACTCAAATATTTTCACTCCAAAATCATTACTTATTTTACTGTGTTGGGTAACATTCTTGATATCAGTTGTTTCGTATGCATCATTATACAAAATTCGATACAAGCCTCTATTATTATCCGCAGCCCATATTTCATTTTTCCTGTTTTGCGCAACATATTTTATAGGTTTCAATATCCCTTTTACAACTATCTTTTGATTCAAATCATTACTATCATTATAAATGATTACACCACTGTATGTTGCTTGCAAATAGGAATTATTTATACTGCTTTTTGCTAAATTCCAACCTCCATTTATTGTACTTAATTTATAAAACAATCCATTCTCGTAAACAAAAGTCCCTTCGTTGTGACCTATGAGGTATTTGTTATTTATTTTACTGATGTTCCAGGCTTGTCCTTGTGTATTGGGAATTAACGAAAGTAGCTTGTCTTCATATTTAAAAACGCCATGATTCGAAGCCATTAAATAACCTTTTGAAGTACTTGCCACAGAATAAACGGAACCTAAAATCCCTGAATTATCGTAAAAAATAGAAATAGGAGAATTAACCTCGATATGAGCAATTCCGTTGTCTAAGCCCAACCATAAATCATTCTCTTTGTCCAAGCCAATACTCAAAATTGAATTGTTCATCAATACGTTATTTCGATTGATGTTTTTATACGAACCAGAATTCAAATCAAAAATATAAACACCTTTATTAGCTGTTCCTATGATTAATTTATTGTTTTTAATGAATTTGGCAACATTGATATTTGCCGCTTTCAAAATGGCATTTAATGGGTTTTCCCAAATACTCAGAATACCATTTTCTTCAACATAAATCCCGTTTTTTTTAGTAAAAAAATACGTTTTATTTTGGTATTTTTCAATAGCATGAATGACGTTATTCTCTAAAATAGACCAACCTTGAATCTTTTCAAACTTGGAATTCTTCATTTTATAAATTCCTTTTTCTACTGAAGCAACTAACAATTCATTGCCAACCGGGAAGCAATAAGAAACCAGAAAATCAAACTTACTTTCTTTAATTACTTTTCCATCATACATGAAAAGTCCATTAAAGGACTGAAAGTAGATTTTATTATTAAATTTAAATATCTTCCAAATCTCTTCATTATCATTGTCATCAAAAACTTTGGTTTTATTGAAATTGGAAATAGAAACGTAAAGCATCTTTCCTTGTTTTCGGAACCAATACCCGAATTCTTTATAAGAACCGGTATAAATGCGGTCACCGTCAACCATTACGGAGCGAATAATCGTTTTGTTAGGCAAACTGTATTTCTCCCATTTTACGCCATCATACCGCAATAAATAATAATTATTGGCAAAATACATGGCATTATCATTTCCTTGTGCAACACTCCAAATCTGATTATCCCCTTGATAATTTGATTTGCTGTAATTCTCTACAAAGGGAAGTAACTCCTGTGAATAAAGTTGAAATGAGATTAAATAGAGTAGGATTATTGTTGTAATTCTTGCTTTCAAAATGTGGTATTTTATATCCAAATATAATTAGATTTCTCAAATAAAAGGCATAAAAAAAACCTCTGTTTATAGAAGCTTTTTTCAAGTTGGTTGTTTTCCTAATTCGTCAGTAATTCAAATACCTGATTGGCAATTTCGATTTCTTCATTGGTAGGAATAACCAATATTTTAGTCTTGGAATCTGGCGTGTTGATTTCTCGAATTTCTTTCGAACGAATTTCATTTTTGGATGCATCCAATTCTATTCCGAAATAATCCATATCCGTACACACTAATTTTCGGATGTAGGACGAATTTTCTCCAATTCCAGCCGTAAAAATAATGGCATCAAGTCCATTTAAAACGGCGGTATACGAACCAATATATTTCTTTATCCGATACGCATTCATGGCCAAAGCCAATTGGCAATCCGCATTTCCGTTCTCCGCATTGGCTTCAATATCTCTTAAATCGCTGTAACCGGTAAGCCCCAGCATTCCGCTTTGTTTTTGCAACATAGTATTCACCGCTTCAAGCGAATAACCCAACGAATTTACCAGATAAAAAATCACGGATTGATCCACATCTCCACTTCGGGTTCCCATAATCAATCCGTTCATTGGACCAAAACCCAACGTATGATCGATACTTTTTCCATCTTTTATAGCTGTCATACTGCAACCGTTTCCTAAATGTATCGTAATAATTTTAGAACCTTTATTCTTAGAATTTTGCTTCAAATAATGAATTGCATTTTCCGAAACATATTTATGACTTGTTCCATGAAAACCATAAACACGAATTTTATTCTCCGTCAAAAGGTAATTTGGCACTGCATATTTGTGTGCCACAACAGGAATCGTTTGATGGAATGCCGTGTCAAAAACAGCCACTTGTTGTGCTGAATTAAAAATTTCCTCGGCAACATTTATTCCTTCTAAATTCGCTGGATTATGTAAAGGTGCTAAATCAAAAAGTTGTCTGATTTTATCTTTTACTTCATTGGTAATGATTACCGTATTCGAAAAAGCGCTTCCGCCATGCACCACACGATGCCCGACAGCTTCAATCTCATCCGTACTTTTAATTACTCCCACTTTTTCATCCATCAGTAATTTGGCAATTTTTTCCAAACCAATTTTATGGTTCGCAATAGGCAACGTTTCTTCTAATTTAGTGTTATTGGTTACATAAGTTAGATTTGAAGTTTCCAGTCCTATTCTGTCAATCATCCCCGAACAAATGACCTCATTTGCCGGCATGTTGATCAATTGGTATTTTATGGAGGAACTTCCTGAGTTTATTATTACTATTTTCATAATTTATTTTATTTAATCAAACCTTTTTTGCCACGAAGACCCTAAGGCGCAAATTTTAAATAATCTGATAAATGTTATTAAACGATCAGATTAATTTCTTATCCTTTATAAACCTATTTTCTTTGTGTCTTTGAGACTTTTCGGCAAAATATTATTATTTTCCTTAGCAGTTAAAACGTGACGTAAAAGTTATAATTTCTTATAATCCTTGTGCTTGAATCGCCGTAATCACGACTGTATTTATAATATCATCTACCGTACAACCACGGCTTAAATCATTTACAGGTTTGTTCAATCCTTGTAACATAGGTCCAATTGCTAATGCGCCAGTTTCTCTTTGGACCGCTTTATAGGTATTATTTCCTGTGTTTAAATCTGGAAAAATCAAAACACTGGCTTGTCCTGCCACTTCAGAATCGGGCATTTTACTTTTCCCAACCTCCATATCAACAGCTGCATCATATTGTATCGGTCCTTCAATTTTTAAATCGGGACGTTTTTTTCTCACTATTTCAGTTGCGGTTCTCACTTTATCTACTTCATCTCCTTTACCGGATGAACCGGATGAATACGAAAGCATAGCGATTTTCGGTTCAATTCCAAAAGCTAAACTGGAATCCGCTGAGGAAATCGCAATTTCTGCCAATTGCTCTGCAGTGGGATTTGGATTGATGGCACAATCTCCAAAAACAGAAACCCGGTCTTCTAAACACATGAAAAATATCGATGAAACCACAGAGGAATTGGGTTTTGTTTTAATGAATTGTAAAGCAGGTAAAATAGTATGTTGCGTAGTATGTGCCGCTCCTGAAACCATTCCATCTGCGTGCCCTTTATACACCATCATGGTTCCAAAATACGAGACATCTTCCATTAAATCCTTAGCCATTCCTATGGTTACATTTTTTGCTTTTCGCAACTCATAATAGGTATTTACATAATCATCATAATGCTCGGATTCTATCGGATTAATGATTTTTATTTTAGAAAAATCGAAAGGAAGTCCCAACTCCGCAACTTTACTTTCAATTTGTTTTTTGTTTCCAATAATCGAAATATCAACCACATCCATTGTCAATAATCGCGAAGCCGCAATAATAATTCTTTCATCATTCCCTTCCGGTAAAACAATGTGTTTTCTATGCTTTCTGGCTCTTTTTACTAAGTTGTATTGGAACATTTTTGGTGTCATTCCCTCCGCTTCAAAAGTAATTAGCTTTTGTGCCAAATTATCTAAGTCAACATATTTTTCGAAAGTATTTATGGAAGTTTCAATTTTTTGTTTGTTATTGGCGTAAATTTTTGATTTAATGGAACCTATTTTATTGGTAATGTAATACGTCCCCTCCTCTACAGCAAAAATGGGAACAATTGGAGAAAGTCCTTCTATTAATTTTAAAATACTAACTTCCGGCAATATATTTCCCGTAAGAAGTATACCCGAAATTGTGGGATAATTTACTGATTCATTCGCCTGAAGCGCGCCAAGAATAATATCAGCTCTGTCTCCAGGGGTAATAACCAGGCTATTTTCTTTCAAGTGCAACAAGTAATTACAAAGCTGCATGGCACCCACGCTAAAATTACCTGTCTGGTTGTTTAGATAGGCGGAACCAAATAAAACTTTAGCATCTAATTTGTTTACAATTTCCTGAATTGTGGGATTATTTAAATTAGAAATTAAGGGAATTGAATTCACTAATACACTTTCGGGCAGACTTTTTTTCAAACCAGTAGTTACTAATTCAATATTCTCAGGTTTAACTTTATTTGCAATGACAGCCAAAACCTCTACTTCTTTTATTTTGAATGAATCATACACGAGATACAAACTATCTATTAATTCCTCTAAAGTTTTGCCTACTCCTGATCCCACAATAATAGTTGGAATCCCAAGATTTTTGGCAATCAAAACATTCATATCTAATTCGATAACGGTGCCTTCTCCAGTAAAACTGGTACCTTCAACCAAAACAAAATCGAAACGTTCTTCTAATTTCTTGTATTTTTCAATAATTAAATCCAGGACCTCGCCTATTTTCCCTTTATTCTTCTTTTTGATTAGCTTGCTTTTTGTAATTGCAAAAGCATCTTCAAATGGAATATCCAATCCAAAATGTCCAATTACCGTTTCAATATGGTTGTCAAATCCACCTTCTTCAAAATCTTCTATAATAGGTCTAAAATAACCTACTTTGGCTGTTTTGCCAATAAGCATGCTCATCAACCCCAAAGTTATAATCGACTTACCGCTATTTTGTTCGCTTGTTGCTATATATATGGCCTTATTCATTTTTTGTTTTTTAAATTCAAAATAAATTGTATGTTTTGATTTTTAATTACTAGAACCAACGACGCTTTTTAAAATAAATAATCATTCCAACTACTATTAAAAACATAGCGCCCATAACGGTATGATAGCCATAATGACGTCTGAGTTCCGGCATATATTCAAAATTCATCCCGTAAATCCCCACAATGAAAGTTAACGGAATAAATATCGCAGATACAATGGTCAGAGTTTTCATAATCTCATTCATCTTATGCGTCTGTGCCGAAAAAAAGAAATTAGACGCACTTTCCAAAGAACCCATATCAGATTCAATTTGTTCCAAAAGTTCTAAACTCTTTTGATGCAATCGGGCAAAAAAGCTAAAACTATCTGCTTCCATCGCATTAAATATAGTATCGTCTTTTATACTTTTTATATCATACAACGAATCCCTAAGCGGAATGATAGAACGTTTTAAAAAATTTAAATTATCCCTGTGTTTCTCTATTTTTTCTAAAATTATGGGATCCACACTTTGCTTGGTAAGGTTAATCAATTCCTCAACTTTGTCTTCCTCGTTCTCTAAAGTGATGTAGAAATTTTCCATGATGGCATCCAGAAGGATGTACAACAAATAATCCGCTTTCTTGGTTCTGACAATTCCTGAATGCGTTCGAATGCGTTCTCGAATATGGGTAAAAAAGTCACTTCGTTTTTCCTGAAAAGAAATTAAAATCCCATCTTTTAACAAAAAACTAATTTGTTCTACACTTATATTATCTGAGTGTTCCGCAGGCAACAGTGATTTTATGTTAAAAAATAGAAAATCATGAGACTCTTCCAGTTTTGTTCTTCGGGTGGTATTCAAAATATCAGCCAACATAAAATTATCGATTTTAAAATAATCTCCAATCGATTTTAACCACTCTACATTATTTAAACCGTGTATATTAATCCAATTTGTTTTTTGTTTATCAATATGTTTATCTAAATCCGAAACCTTAAAATCCTCGTATTCGGTAAGATTTAAATCATCATAAACAAACAACTGCATCTCCGATTCCTTACTTTTATGAATACCAGTATATTCTAAATTATAGGGTTGCATTTTCTTTCCTTTCTTGTACTTAATTTTTCTCATCCCAACTAATTATATGTAGTAATATTACAAAAAACTTTTATCAATGAATGGGTACTTTGGTAATTTGGCATTCATAAAAATGAATAGGCTCCTATTAAATTATTTTATTTTGAAAAACAAAGGTATAGAGAAATAATAATCCGTTTCATGAGATTAATCATATTTCATTTATAAAATTTCACAAAAAAACCGAGCTATCACTAACTCGGTTTATTAATTTCAAAAATTATATTCTTTATTTTTCATCAACATAATCCTGTAAATAGCTGAATCTTGGAGTCAATTTTCCTTTTTCGGTTATTTTAGCTCTTTGCAAAATTCCGTCTTTATCTCCATTGAAAAACGCAGGAATTACATGTTCCATAAACATTTCTCCAAAACCTTCACTCGCATCTTTTGGCAATTCACATGGTAAATTATCAACTGCCATTACAACAATTGCAGCGGGATGAAAGATATCTACTTCTTTATTTTCACTGGGTAAATACCCATATAAAGGTTCTGCAATTGTTGATGATCTTAACGTAGAGGCAATTGGACCATTCACATCACAAGAAATATCAGCAACGATCTTAATTTTACAATCTTTGGACTGAAGCATTTCACGCATCAGAATTACTGGAGCTTCATTGGCATGAAAATGTCCTGTAATGTATATGTCAGAAACTTTAGTAAATCGTTCAAAATCGGATACGTACTCTTGTGGATTAGTATAAAAATCAGTAAAGTCCAGTACTTGTCCATCTTTGCGTTTATTGTAATCCAAAACATCGATTTGAGTATAAACGGGTTGTGAATAGTTTTTTGTCAAATAATTTTCGACGGAAACTTCCTTTACTTTTATAGCATCAAGAACTTCTTTTGCTCCATTGCCCACTTTTCCGCTTCCCGTTATCACAAATTTTAAAGGCGGCAATACTAGCCTCTTTAAATGAGTAATTAGTGCCTCTTTACCAGAAAGTGTTTCTGCTTTTGGCAATTTGAACAATTCAAATTTTATTCCAAAAGCGCGAATACTGTTATAAACCCCTACAATTCCAGCGTATCTTCCAAAACCAATTAACCTACGATTATGAGAATCAACTATGGTTTCATGATCGTATAAATCAATATTTTTTTCGAGTATCGCTTGCAACAATTTTCTGTTGTAAGGCTGTTTTTTTATGGTATGCGAGAAGAAGAAATATGCTTTATTAGGAATTAAATCTTCCACAGGAACTTCTTTAACACCAAATAAAACATCACAATCACTGATATCATTTGCAACTTCAATCCCCAGATTTTTATATTCCTCATTTGTGAAAATTCGAATATCGGAACTTTCCACTTTTATAAAAACTCCCTGATAAAGCTGTTTTAATCTTGCTAATTCATTTGGTGAAAAAACAACTCTTCTGTCTGGTAGGTTTTTTCTTTCTTTTATAATTCCGAATTTCATTTTTTATTTTTTTATATTGATTTAATATAACTTAATTAACATTAATTGTTACAAATATAACAATTTTAAATAAATTGGCTTTCTTTTTTAAATAAATTTACAAGATACAAGCCATTAAAAGCTGATGTCCAAAATGATACCAAACAGCATTTGTAAAACGTTGATAAAATAGTGTTAAGGTTTCGGAAAAAAGAAGAATCAAAAGGGATTGATTCTATATATTTGTCATTCTAGCATTATGAAAATGAAATTTATAAAAAAAGCAAATATACTACAAATACTCACCTTGATAATCGTTTTGAGTTCTTGTACCAAAGAGAAAAAGAAAATAGAATTAAGTGATGCCCAACTCCCTAAGAGTACATTGCCTAAAATGAAACCTTTAAGAAATGATCTTCCTAAACTAACGGCTGAATACATCAATACAAAAAAAAGGGATATCGACTCTTTTTACAATAAAAATTGGCCAAATAATAGTGCAAACGGTAGCTTTCTAGTAGCTAAAAACGGACAAATTATTTATGAAAAATATGAAGGCTACTCTAATTTTAGAAATAAAACATTAATTACTAAATCTACACCACTACATATTGCATCAGTGAGTAAAGTCATTACTGCAACGGCTATTTTAAAATTGATAAATGCCAAAAGAGTTCATTTAGATCAAAAAGTAAATACCATCTTGAAAGAGTTTCCTTATCCTGATGTTACTATCAAAACATTGTTAAATCACAGAAGCGGAATGCGTAATTATGCCTATTTTACAGATCGAGACAAATCGATTTGGGACAGACACAACATACTTACCAATCAAGATGTCCTTACTATTATGGCAACTAAGGACATTGGTTTAGAATTCAAAACCGATATGCGTTTTAGTTATTGTAATACAAATTATGCCATGTTGGCATTAATAATTGAAAAAATAACAAAACTCCCTTACAAAGATGCCATGAAACAAATCATCTTTGAGCCACTTGGGATGAAAAATACTTATGTTTTTGATTATGAAAGAGATAAAGACACAGCAGTTACCTCTTATAAAGGAAATAAAGTGGAGATAGGCAAGGATTATTTAGATGCGGTTTATGGTGATAAAAATATCTATTCCACACCACGGGATTTATTGAAATTTGACAGAGCCAGAAATAGTTCTTCTTTTTTAACACCAAAGCTGCAAAGTCAAGTATATAAAGGATATAGTAATGAACGTAAAGGGACTAAAAATTATGGTCTTGGTATTCGAATGGTCAATTGGGATACAGGACAAAATTTTTATTTTCACAACGGTTGGTGGCATGGCAATACGTCATCCTACATCACCTTAAGAAAAGAAGGTGTAACTATCATTGCACTATCCAATAAATTTACACGAAAAACATACGATGTTAGGAAATTAGCTGTTTTATTTGGTGATTATCCGTTCAAATTAAAAGACGAATAAAAAAAGGAATGATTTTTGTAATAGAGTTGAGAGTTTAGCAATATTAATTCAAGTTTAAAATTGTACATTTGCAAACTCAAAATTCATATTTTGAATTTTGAAATAAAAAAGGGGTCGACTGGTTTTGACAGCAAGTCGAATTGATAAGTAAGCACGTCGAGCATTGAGACCTTGCTCGTAAATATAAGATCTTACACTTTTACACGGCGAAAATAACTACGCTTTAGCTGCATAATCCGAATTATAGTACGATTAAGCCACGTTCCTATCAGATAGGAAAGCTGGATTCTCCTTGAAAGCCTTGGTTTGTGGCGGTCAATTTAGGGGAACCGTAAAAATAAACCTAGATTTCCATAAGCTTCGGGTGGATTTCGAAATTAAGAAGATAAGTATCGTGTGGCTGTTTCTGGCCTAGCACAATATCGAAAACCTAATCAGGAAATAAACGTGTAGAAAGCTTTTTAGTTGCTTGTTTGGACCCGAGTTCGATTCTCGGCGACTCCACTTTAAAAAAATCGTAATAAGCTATAAATTAAGCTTTTACGGTTTTTTTATTTTATGTTTTCCCGATATCTTCCCGGCAAAAGAAATTAAAACTTAGTCACAATAGAATACAATCCTTTATTTTGTTTTTAGCTTGCAAATTCCATTTTTGATATTGGGTAGCATTTCGCAAAAAACGTCATTATATGGCTTCGCAAACCCTTTTTTAATCATTATTTCATTTAATGGAAAAACCGGTCAAATTGACCACCTAATTTTAGGACAAACTTATATTACGAACTATTGACTTTTTTATGTTGTTAGAACTATACATTTATAAAAAAAGGAATTACGGTAAACAAAATAAAAGTCAAGAATAAAATTAAAAAAGCACTTAAATTCAATTGTAACATAAATATTAATATAATAATCATGATCAATAACTTAACAATTTTTAATTTTACGAGAAACCATAAAACAAAATAATTATTAAAATCTCCTAATCCTACTATCCATTAACTTCAAATACTTTTCTTTCATGGCATCTGATAAAAAAGATATCTCTACTAAATGTGTCCATTTAGATAGACTTTTATTCATATCAGATAAAATAGTGTCAATTGTTTTATCATTAAGTCCTAATCTTTCTTTTGCATAATATTCTATCAATTCCGTTGATTTGAAATTGCTTTTTTTACCTTTCAAAGAAAGAGCGAATTCCTCCTGGGGATTTTTAATGGAAATCGAAGAATTTAAAAAATCATAAACTGGAGTCAAAGTTGTTTTTCCAGCTTTTGTAATTACCGAAAAGTTCTTTAAGTGCATATCTTCATTGCCTGTTATGAAACAGAATAAAACTCGTTTAAAAAAATCTGCTTTTGCTATAGCAGGAAAGGTGCAGTACTCATCAATTACTTTGACCAACTTTTCCATTGTATAATCATACTTGGTATCTCTTGAATTTCCTGTTAATTGCGCAAAATCCTCTGTAGCATATTTTTTCCCCTTACTGTACCTGTCAAATCGTTTTATAAAATAAGAAAGACTACCGTCCTTTGAATAAATCAATCCATGAAGAGGCACATCAAGTCCATACACTTTTGCCATCTTCATAGTTACATCTTCATTTTCTGGTAGTTCAGGAAAAATATCATTTTGAGGTTTAATAATATAATTACCAAATTGATCAACAATTTCAAATTGTTGATTCACAACAGAAATAACAGCACTTAATTTTGGTTGCACACCTTGAATAGACAATTTCTTAGCACGATTAACAGCTTCTTGTCTTTGCTCAGCTGCCGTAAATGGCAAGTCATTTAATGCAGTAAGTTTAGGAGCAATCATTCGAAGTCCTTTTTCACTGTATTTTTCAGCACCACATAATTCATACGTTATTGGACATCTATTCATCTTTCCATTCTTTTACAGTTACTGCTCCTACTAGATCATTTCCTGTTACAATAAGTTGTGAGAAATAATCTTTTTTGTCAATTTTAGCAATTTTCAAAAGTCCCTCAAGCATGATACCTTCAGGTAACAATCCTTCAAAGAATGACGGAAATTCAGCAAATGAATATTCTCGGTTAGTTATAGGCATAGTCAATGAAACTGCTTCTCCATCATAATTTTCATCATAAGTAAATTGATAACCTCCAGTAGTATTCTCACTCAATACTCCTGCTCTTTTATCGTGAACAAATATTATTGCTTTTCTCATAATTATTTATTTATTGGGCTTTTAAACTGGATTTCAATGTTCAATACTTTTAGAACAACTAAAAGATTATTCCAGCTAACCGTTCCTTTATTTTTTTCAATATCAAAAAGGGTAGTCTTCCCTACTCCAGCTAGATTAGCCAATTCTAACTGTGTCAGTCCAGCTTGCTTGCGATGCTCTTTTATGAAGAGACCTAAATTAAAATCATTCATTTTTTACCGTTTAAGCAGTAAAAATAAGTAAATATACTTTACAGCACAAGTGTTTTTAAAAAGAAACATTATTTTTTACCGTCATAGCAGTAATTAATACATAAATTATAATAAATTGGCTTAAACAAGAGAAATAAACGTCATTTTACTGTTATGACGGTAATTTAAAAGAATCTATTTTTTGTTGCTACTGCCCTTCAATTCTATAAAATAGAACGCTTCAAATAATCTATAATAATTTTTATCTCCATAAAGTGTTCGACTATTATTAAGATTTCAACTATCAAACTCACACGCCTCCTTTAACCATAACTTATTACCGTTAATAAATCTTAAATTATTAAAAACCGTTAAAATACTTAGTTAAACATTTTTACCTTAAAAAATAATTATCAAAAAAAATAATTAAAATACTAAGGATCAATAAATTAAATCATAATTTTAAACTGTCAAAAAAAGTTAAGATTGGTATTAAGTGTTCGATTGAAATCCCGGCTACTTCGACAAAAGGGAAGGTGTCAAACATCTTCCCTTTTTTAATTACAATAGTAAATAAATTGATTACGATTTTTAAATTTAACAGCTAGACACTATTTCAACCAATATTTGCTTAAAAAAAATCAATAGTCGGCGATGCGATTCAAATTTTATTACTTGAGATATATTTTTTGACTTTTATGTAACTAAGTAAAAAAACGATCAAATTGATCACCACTTTCCAATTGAAATGGAACGCCCAATTTTATGGTAAAATTAAGCACTAAAAACCATTGAATTTTTCATATTGTTAGGACCATACATTCGTTAAAAAAACGGACTATGGTAGACAAGATAACAGACATGGGTAAAATTAGAAAAACAATTAAATCGCAATAATAAACAAGTACTTATGCATTTATAAAAAAAATATTTCTTTATTTGAATTTCTAGATTAAGTTTTGAAGCAATTAAAGAAAATTGAGGTGGTCATTTTGCTCCGAAATCAGGTGGTCTCTTTAAATTGGAAATTGGTACTAATATCCTTGGAATTTGCACTAAGAGAAGCAACAAAAAATGGTCAATACTTATTCGAAATTAGGGAATTGTTTTAAACCAATTTACCCTTATATTTGAAAAAAGGATCCGATTATAAAACTTACACACTTTAAGGAATAGTGTCGAATAAAACGTGAAATATTGTAAATCAATCCTCAGCAAAAACCAACTTCAATTTCACTTTTTTTGAAGAATCAATAGGATAGTGTCTGAAGATTAAATACAATTTCAATTTTTGTTCCTTCTCCAATTTTTGAATCAATTTTAAATTGACCTTTTAAAGAATGTACTCTTTCTTTCATATTGCTTAATCCAATACCGTTATTTTTAATTTTCATATCAAACCCATCTCCGTTATCACTAATGGTCAGGTGTAAAAGATAGTTATCCTTTCTCTGAATTAGTACATCACAATTTTTTGCATTTGCATATTTACTAATATTTAAAATTGCCTCCTGAATTATACGGTATAAATTTATCTTATAAATATTTTCAATAGTTGTCCATTCAAACATTCCATCATTCAAATATTTAAACTTGGTATTAGTATACTCTTTTTGATTTTCTATCAAACTTGACAATAATATATTAAAGTCATTACCCTCAATAAAAGAGCCCCGCTTTAAGTCATGGGCTATCATTCTAATCTCACTCTCAATATTTTGTAGCTCCGAAATATATACTTTCCTTTTTTCAATTGTTTTCTCATCCATGATAGAATTAAAGAAACCTAAATTCATTCGAACACCATAAATTTTATTCATTACTCCATCGTGCAATTCTTTTGCTATTCTGGCCTTCTCATTCTCTTTTGCAATATCTATTTTTTTATTTTGCTCTGTTAATAGTTTGTAAATCTCGTCATTAGCTCTTTGCTGTTTCTTAACAAACTGTAACTCTTTATTTCTATATTTTAAATATCTTAAAACAATTACTACAATAAGTACTAAAACCAACCCAAACGAAAAAATTAAAATATAAAAGTTCTCTTTTGTCAAAATTTTATTTTCATCCTCTATTCTTGAAGTTTCATATTCAATTCTGGCATACTTATTATGAGCATTTTGTTGAACTCGATTAATACTGTCACTTACTTTAATGTATTCATTTGCATAAAAAAAACTATTACTTTTATCTAACTTGGACAGCAATTTTAAGGATGATAAAATTTCATTACTGTTCTTAATTTTAATAGCTAATTGATTTGCTTCTTTTAAACTTTGAACTGATTTTATAGTATCCTTCTGAGTTAAAAAATATTCCCCTATATGTATCTTTTTATACAGAATATCCGACTCAACCCCCATGCTGTCAACAATTCTTAAGGATTCAAAAAACATGGAATCAACATTTCTATAATTCCCGTTTTTCATCTTAGAATAAGCCAAATTACTTAAAACATTAGCATATAATCTGGGTGATTTCTTTTTTAAATCCTCTGAAAGTAAGCTTTGCAATTTTTCAATAGACTTTGAAAACTCCCCTTTTAAATCGTATAAATTGCATATATTAATAACAGAACTGACATTGTAATTATTTATTTCGTCTTTATCTTTACCACTACTTTTCATTTTTTCTAAATCCCGTAGTGCTAAATTATGATACCGTAATGCTTCATCATAATTAACCAATTTTTCCAAACAATTCCCCATTAATGTATTACAAGCATAAATCAAGCGGTAATTGGTAGATTTTTTTAAATACAGTAGTGCTTTAGAAATTTGAACTTCACATTCTACATAATTTCCATCATAAAATAAAACATGGGCTTTATTGAATAACATGCTCCCCATATTATCAAAGTCATGCAGTTTATAATATATTTTTTCTGCCTGTAAATAATAAAAGTAAGCGCTGTCTCTTTTTGAGTTTTGATAACAATCGCCCACATAAAATAAGGCCTTCGGAATTCTGACACTATCGCCAGCCTGCTTTGATAGCTTTAAAGCCTTTAAACTGAAAGATAAAGATTTTTCTAAATTATCAATATTATAATATTCCGTCGCGGCTTTTAAATATACCTCTCTGACAACGGAATCATTTTCTTTGGATTTTAATAAATCACCTAGAGAATCTAAGTATTTCTCTTTTTCATTTTTTTTTAAACCATCTAAATAACTTTTATCAAATATAATAGTTTTGTTTTTTGCAGAGACATCTGAATGCTTCTTTTGGCATGAAAAAAAAAAAGGTATTAGAAGCAAACAGATTGTTTTTGTAAGGGTACTCAAAATGTAATTATTATTTTATAATATCAAATATAGTATTTTGAAACAAAAGCACCATATGATTTACAAATAAATCATATGGCACTTTTGTTTCAATTAATAATAACTTAATACTATCTTGGAGGTTTTGGATTACTTGGATCACCTTCCTCTTCAATTACAGTTGTTTCTAATTTTACTGTAGTGGAATCAATTCTTTTTGCAGTAATTTCTTGGTTTAAAAGAGACTGGGGTGGACTCTTAAAATCAATCGTTTTTACTGCTTGAACTTCATAACTGTCTTCATCGGTCGAACAGGAATAAGTTAGTAAAGCAACGGAAACAAGTCCCGCTATATACAATTTACTTTTCATAAAAATGTAGGTTAAGTTAAACATCATCTATCACAAAAAAACAACTTTGTCTTCTTTAAATATTACGGTATAACCGTAATATTTAATTAATTTTGTGCGAAATTGAACAAAGATGAATAAGCCCCTTATTATTTTGATAGTTGATGATCACCCAATGACAGTTGACAGCTATAGTAACCTTTTATCTAATAACGACTTTCAAAAAAACACACCAAATTTTGTAAAGAGCTATAATTGTCAAGATGCATACAATCAAATATTTTTTCATCTTAAACAAAATACAAATATTGATTTGGCATTATTAGATATTAGCCTTCCTCCTTATAAAGAGTTTAATATTGAAAATGGTATTGATCTGGCTTCGCTAATAAGAAAAAAATTTACAAATTGTAAAATAGTCCTTCTTACAATGCATAGTGAACCTCTTACTGTAGATAAGATTATTAAAGAGATAAACCCAGAAGGTTTTGTTTCTAAAAGTGATATTAACTTTGAATTATTCCCTATTATTTGTAAAAAAATTATGGGTGGAGATACATTCCGAAGTCCTACAATACTAGAATCTCAGAGAGAATTGTTTAAAAGAAATATAAATTGGGATAAACATGATAGTCAGATTCTAATCTTAATTTCACAAGGAGTTAAAACTGTTAACCTTCCCAACTATATACCTCTTTCTATGAGTGCTATAGAAAAAAGAAAAGCAAATATAAAAGGGCAGCTATTAATGGGAAAAGGCAGCGATAGGGATCTAATAAATAAAGCTAAAAAATTAGGATTATTATAAACTTAAAGCAAACATATAATGCAATTATTCGTTATTGATAACCTTGCTGGGTTTCTACTTTATTTATCAAATATTGTGTATATGCTGCAATAAAATTGTCTTAAATCTTTGAATCTTTAATATTTAGCACACCTCAATCACTCATAAAAAATAACAATAATTTTAACAGCAAATTATTCCTACATAATAATCAAACTTCTATTTTTGCATATTAATCTAAAACGTATTATCATGAAAGATTTATTCGCAAAAATCAACGCCGAAATCGAGACATTCAAAACAGAATCTGAATTACACATCGAAAAAGGAAACAAAGCTGCCGGAACAAGAGCACGTAAATCAACTTTAGATCTGGAGAAACTTTTAAAAGAGTTTAGAAAAGTTTCTGTTGAAGAATCAAAAAAATAAATCTTTTTTCAATTATCAGCCCTTTGGATTTCCCAAAGGGCTTTTTTTATTAAGGCGTATTCAGTTGATAGTATTTCCAATCTCTGAAATGAATTCTTGTACAGTTACTTCATATTTGTATAATTAGAATAGGATTTATTCAATAACCTGTATCATTATTTTAGGACGGCACATTAACACAATTAAAACCAGCAAAAAACTTAAAGATCTTTAAGTAATTTACGCGCAATCACTATTTTCATAATTTCATTTGTTCCGGCATAAATGCGTGCTACACGATTATCGGCATACATGCGGGCAATTGGATAATCCCACATATAGCCATAACCCCCAAATAATTGCAAACATTCATCAACGACTTTTCCACACATCTCCGTTGCCGAATATTTAATCATCGAAGCACTTTCTGCAGTTAATTGATCCTTTGATACTAATTCTATACATCGGTCTAAAAAGGTCTGATGGATTTGCAATTGGGTAGCGCATTCCGCCAGTTTAAATCGGGTGTTTTGAAATCCGGAAATAGGTGTACCAAAAGCGGTTCGTTGTGTAGTATAAGCAATGGTGTTTTCGATTGCTCCTTCAGCAGTACCTACCGCCGTAATCCCAACGGATAAACGCTCACGGGCTAATTCCTGCATCATAATTTTAAATCCTGCTTTTTCGTCTCCAAGCCTGTTCTGCTTTGGAACTTTTACATTATCAAAAAATAACTCTGCGGTATCTTGAGATTTCATTCCAATTTTTTTTAGGGGAATTCCTTTATGGAAACCTTCCATTGCCGATTCTAAAATAAGTAAAGTTACACCCTCCTCCGCTATATTATGATTGGTCTTTACAGCCACTATAACCATATCACACATGAAACCATTGGTAATAAAGGTTTTTTGTCCATTCACCAGATAATAATCTCCTTTATCCTCGGCAGTGGTGCGTAGCGCTTTTAAATCACTCCCGCAACTAGGCTCCGTCATTGCGATAGCAGTAATGATATCACCTTTGGCCATTAGCGGCAAATACTTTTGTTTTTGTATTTCAGTTCCATATTTCAATAAATAAGGAGCTACAATATCAGAATGCAACGAAAAGCCGGGACCAGTTATTCCCTTTTTGGCAAACGCTTCAATAAGCAAAGCATTAAATGTAAAATCCAATCCTCCTCCCCCATATAATTCCGGAATATCCAAACACAACAATCCCAATTCTCCCGCTCGTTTCCATATTTCACGGGATACCATTCCATTTTTCTCCCACTCCTCTAAATGATCCATAATATCATTTGAAATGAATTCCTGAATCATTGCCTGCATCATTTTATGCTCTTCGGAGGCATATATCATTCGCTCAATTAATAAGTTTTGTAGCATTTTTATATATTTTTAGTTTGGACAATGGGTAAAGTCTGTAACCAGAAGGTTAGGTAGTACTAGCAATAATTGCTTTCTAAAGTTACATAATTTTCGGGTTCATAAAATAAAATGCTATCAAATTAGCTGATAATTGCGTTTTTCATTTTATATCATATTTATTACATATAGTTCTCTCAGGTTCAAAAGTAAATAGTAAATTTATATTTTTGATTTCTAATAAATATATAATCCTTGTACAAAAGCACCTCTTCCCTTTTCGTCTTTTTTCTATTTTGTATCATGCCAGCTTTTGGTCAAGTACAAAAGGACACGATCACTCTTCCTGAAATTATTCTTCAGGCATCGCCTATTAAAACTTCTATTCAAAATACTGCGGCAGCTGTATCAGTTATTGAGAGGACGGATCTCAACAAAAGTGATGGCGTGATACTCACCTCCGTTTTAAATAAAATTCCGGGGGTTTACATGCAACAAGGATCTTTGAATACCAATAGAATTACGATTCGGGGAATTGGCGCTCGATCACAATATGGAACCAATAAAGTAAAAGCCTATTTCGAAAATATTCCATTGACAAGTGGCGAAGGCGAAACGGTAATTGAAGATATTGATTTGGAATCCATTGGAAGTATTGAAATAATTAAAGGTCCTAATTCCACTAGCTTTGGTTCTGGATTGGGTGGTGTAATACATTTATTTGCAAGAGAAACTCCTTTTCGGGAATCCTTTGGAAAATCAGTAACGACATACGGTAGTTTTGGCTTGGTAAAACAAAGTCTTTCTGCGGGCTATAGCGATGCTAAATCAAATCTGTTTTCTAGCTATACGCATTTGCAAAGTGATGGCTTTAGAGCTAATAGTGCTTACGACAGAAAATCATTTAACGTACACGGGAAACAAAAATTAAACTCCAAAGGAAGTTTATCCTATTTAGGGATTTTCACCCGTCTAAAAGCTTTTATCCCAAGTTCATTAAATGAAAATGATTTTAAAAATCATCCCGAAAAGGCTGCGACTACTTGGGCTGCGGCCAAAGGAAATGAATCCTCTGATAAATTCCTGATGGGAATTGGATACAACTATCAGTTTTCTGAGAAATGGTCAGCCAAAACGAGTGTTTTCACCCATTTAAAAAAGGCAAATGAAGACAGACCTTTTGACATTTTGGAAGAAAAAACAAACTCCTTAGGATTTCGGTCTACGATAAATTACAAAGCCGGTTTATTTTCTCTGCCCTTTGAAGCAAGCCTTGGAACAGAATTCTTATCCGAAAAATATAATTTTTCTCTTTTCAAAAATTTATACTTATCTCAACCCGGCCAGGGAAGTATTACGGGAGCGGAATTCAGTAACATAAAACAGAAACGGAATTACATCAATTATTTTTTACAAATAGAACTACAACTGTCGAAAGAGCTGTTTTTAGAAAGCGGTCTGGCATTGAATACAACCACGTATTCTTTAGAAGATGTTTTTCAACATAATACTGTAAACCAAAAACCACCTTATACTTTTGGAAATGTTTTATCGCCTAGAATTGGGCTTTCGTATAAAGTAGCCGAAGGTAAGAACATCTATTCCTCAATCAGTAAAGGATTCTCAGTGCCTTCAGTTGCCGAAACATTGACTCCTGAAGGGCAAATCAATACCAATTTAAAACCAGAGATTGGATGGAATTATGAATTGGGTTTCAAAGGCAATTGGTTGGCTAATAAATTATATACTGAAATCGCACTTTATAGCACACAAATCACAAACTTATTGGTGGCCAGACGCACAGCCGAAGACCAGTATTTGGGGATTAATGCAGGAGAGAGTTCACATGTTGGAATTGAATATTCTGTAAACTATATGCTTTTAAAAACTTCTAAATGGCAAATTACACCCTATTTTTCAGGAACGATTAACAATTTTAAATTCAAGGATTTTGTGGATGGAAATGCAGATTATTCGGGTAACAGACTAACAGGCGTTCCTAACGTACAATTGAATTTGGGGGTGGATTTGAGTACAGAAAATGGTTTTAGTTTGAATACTTCTTTTAGAAGTGTGGGTGAAATTCCAATGAACGATACAAACTCAAAATATAGTGATGGCTATAAACTGTTGGATATTAAAGCGGCTTATACTTTTAAAATACAAAAATTCCTAAAAGCAGAACTGAGTACTGGAATTAATAATGCAACGAACACCCATTATGCGGCTAGCATTTTACCCAATGCCGTTGGTTTTGGAAATGTACCACCAAGGTATTATTACCCCGGAAATCCTAGAAATTTTTATGGTGGGATTTCTGTTTCCTATGTTTTTTTATAGTCTATTTTCAAAACTCGTAGTTGTTTAAATTCTGAATAGGAATCTTGGCTCATATCATTCCCGAAAAGGATTTATGAAATTCTAAACTTATATAATTTTGGTTTTCTTACAATTAAAAATCCAGTTTCCTTCCAAACAAGTTGTTTTGACTATCTTTAAAAAACTATAAAAGAAAATCATGGAAGCACAATCCTATAAAAATTATATTCGGTATTATCCGCCTCATCATTTTGTTTATTATCCTATTATAATGACATTTCTGGCCCTCAGCGTGTATTTTAGTTGCACCTCCGAAGACAAATTGATTTGGACTTTCATCAGTGCTATTTTTGTTGTTCTGTTTTGTCTGGCTTTCATGTTGCGACAACATTACGCATTGACTTTGCAAAACCGAATTGTACGTTTAGAACTTCGATACCGTTATTTTTCTATTACAGGAAAAAGATTGGAGGATTTTGAACATAAGTTAAATGATGACCAATTATTTGCTTTGCGGTTTGCACCCGATGAAGAACTTCCAGCTCTTACAGAAAAAACTTTGAATGAAAATCTATCCGGATCCGCAGTTAAAAAAGCGATCATTAATTGGAAAGGAGATTATGACAGAGTTTAAAATTTTAAAATAATTATTTCAAATTCTGAATTGTATAGCTATAGAATTTTGTTTCTTTGTTGCGAAGTATCATTGCCTTAAACCTGAATTTAAAACCTATAAATGCCAGAATATTTTCTAGATATTGAATACAACAACATCATTTATAGCGAAGAAGAAGTCAATTTTAAGGAATTTGAGTGTTGTACTTTTACCAATTGTAATTTCTCCCAATGTGTATTTCTGGCGGTCACTTTTATTGACTGTACTTTCAATGATTGTACTTTTAGCAATGCAAAAATAAATTATGTCGCTTTTAGAACCGTGACTTTTAATCGTTGCGAAATTAAAGAAGTGAATTTTTCCATGTGCGATAAATTAATTTTCGAAATTGCTTTTACCGATTGTATTTTGGATTTCTCCAAATTTTATACCTTAAAAATCAAAGGAACATCATTTACCAATTGTAGTTTAATTGCAGTAGATTTTATGGCCACAGATTTGACCGAAGTTATTTTTGAAAATTGCGATTTATACCGTTCTGAATTTGCTAAAGCAATTGCTAATAAAGCAAATTTCAAAACAAGCTACAATTATACCATTGACCCGAAGACAACAAAATTAAAGAAAGCCGTCTTTGCTTTAGAAGGACTTAAAGGACTACTTTACAAACATGATATTATAGTGAAATAATTATAGCTTTTTTTCCATTTTGTAGTCTTCCATCAAGTACCCGTTACCAATCTCAATATTTTCTTCGGCAATGATTTCAAAACCTAATTTTTGATAGAAAGCTAGTGCTTTATTAAAACGATTTACGTTTAAGGAAAGTGATGTCGAATTATTTTCGTTGGCTAATTTTTGTACCGCATCAATTAATAATTTACCAATTCCTTTTCCTTGTGTTTCTGGCAAAATATAAATTTTATGAATTCGGGTTACTGCTTCACTCTTATAATTGTGCTCGATTGCTATAAATGCTAAAACTGAAGTTTCCTCATAGGCAATATAAAATAATTGCTCTTGGTTTTGAATTTGTTTTATTAAAGATTCATCTGAATAAATCAAATCCATCATATAGTTTAATTGTTCTTTTGACAAAATTTCACCATATGTTATCGGCCACGTTTTATTGGCAATCTCTTGAATTGTATTTATATCAGCTATTGAAGCTTCTTTTAATGTAATCATTGTAATTTATGTATTGAAATTAAAGCAAATTTCCTTTTGGAATAAAAATATAGAATTTAGCCCCTACTCTAGGTTCCCCTTTTACTTTTATGAAACCTTTGTGGTTCTCTACAATTCTATTGCAAATAGCCAGACCAAGTCCAGTCCCTGAGTATTTAGGATCGGTTTCCAAACGTTTAAACAAAAGAAATATATTTTCGGCATATTCCTGTTTGAAACCAATTCCGTTATCTTCAATAGCAATTTTATAATAATCGGCTGCATTCGCTATCTTATAATCTACTACTTCTTTTTCAGTAATCTCTTTAGATGCGATACTTATTTGAGGTGGTACATCGTCTTTACTGTATTTAAGAGAATTCGAAATTAAGTTTATAAAAAGCTGTTTCATCTGAAACGGTATTACTTTGATCGTTGGCAAATTTCCAATTTCAACGGTTGCTTTTTTGTCTTCAATATTAGTGGATAAATCTTGAAGCGTTTCATCTAATACCTTATTTAAATCCGTTTCTACAAAAACCTTATCGCCTTTTATTGTTCTGGAATAATCGACTAAATCTATTAATAAAGTTTGCATTCTGTTGGCTGCTATACGGATTTTAGAAAAATATTCTTTTCCTTGCTGGGTTAACAAATCCAATTCCTTTTCTTCTAATCTGGAAATAAACATTTGAATCTTACGCAGCGGTTCCTGCAAATCATGACTTACTATATTGTTAAAAGCTTCGAGTTCTTTATTGATATATTTAAGCTCTTTATTATTTTCCTCTAATTCAAGTGTTTTTTTGTATTGGTTTGTTATATCACAATTCACACCTATTTTAATTAAATTTCCATTTCCATCATTAGTAAAACTTCCTACACCCAAAATGTATTTCACATCTCCTATCGGAGTTAAAAACCTAAATATCATGGAAGTGGACTGATGGTTTATCAAAGAATCTTTATGCACTTTTGTCACATAATCTAAATCATCCGGATGAATGAATTTAATTGTATTTTTTATGTTGGGTTCAAATGCATTGGGTTCAACCCCCATTAGACGGAACAAATTATCTGAAAAAGTATAGGTATTAGTTTCCAGATTAACCATCCAATGTCCAAAACCAGCAGTCATTTCAGCGGTATTATACGACTCATTAAGCAATTTTAATTTGTCATTTGCTTTTTTGAGCTCTTCAATATCCACATTCATTTTATTGAATGATAACAACAATATTAAAAGAGAAATTATAACCAATAAAAAGGCGGTTATAATGGATTCCCGTAATTCAAATTGATGATTGTCATTTTGAAATTTTGTTTTTGCACTTTCAGAAAAAATTATTTTAGTGACAAAAGATTTCATCCTATCTGTAACCTCACTACTTTCCAGTAGCTTAGCATTTAAGTATAAAGGTCCTGAATTTTTACTTTTAGCAATAATTAATGTTTGTCGGAACAGCTTAAATCTGTAATCAATAATTTTTTTAAGTCCGTCAATATCCTTATTTCTGACTGGATTATTTGAAGTTAACTTCTTTAATTTATTTAAGTTTTCTTCAATTTTACCTCTGCTCAAAAACCGGTCTTCTATATACGATTCATCTTTTGTAATGATATAGCTTCGCAAACCGGTTTCATAAATACTGATTACCGATAAAAGTTTTTCGAGTTCAATTTGAGTCTCATTAGAGTTTGCAATTAACTCAACTGTTGAATCGAGTTTCTTCATTTGAGAATAAAATACAGAGGCTATATAACAAATCACAACAATTGCAATAGCTAAAGCTATTTTAAACACTTGAGAGTTCTTATATAGTCTAAGAATTTTCATTTATTTCCTAATTATATGCTAAAGAAAAAGGTCTCTATATTTAAGCCAGAGGTATGAAATTGCCAATTCATATTTACAACTTCTTTAATTACTTTTTTCAACATAGAAAAATCGTTTGGCTTTTTGATGTAAATATTAGCACCTTCTATAAATGTATCTTCAATATCTTTTTCTGATGAAGAGGTAGAATATATAGCAATGGAAACATCTTTGAAACGAGTATTCGCTCTTATTTCTTTTAGACAATCGATTCCGGTTTTTCCTGGCATGTTTAAATCAAGGAATAAAACATGAGGCAACTTAATATCAGGATGAATGAGATAATCCATTAGATCCTTACCATCTTTAAACAGAGTCAATTTGTTATTCATTTTAAGCTCCTGTATAGCTTCACTAAAAAAAGTGCGATCATCTTCGTCATCGTCAGCTAAAAGAATATGCATTGAATCTTGATGTGTAATCATAAAATATTGGGGTTGTTTTTCTAATTTTATTTATTCATTATTAGCTAACTGCCTTCTTTTATCAACTATTCTTTTAAACATAGAAGGCGTTAATCCCGTTACTTTTTTAAATTGTGTGGATAGATAAGCTACACTACTATAATTTAGCTCATGAGAAATTTCAGTTAAAGTGAGTTCCTCTTCAATTATCATTTTTTTTGCTCTTTCAATCTTTTGAATAATTATAAAATTCTCAATTGATGTATGCGTGTACTCCGAAAAAACATTTGTAATGTATCCATATCGAAAGTTTAATTTATCTGATAGGTATTGTGAAATTGTTACATTAGGAAATTTATCTTTCTCATAGACAATTTCAATAATTGCATCTTTAATTTTTTGAATTAATTGCCCTTTTGGGTTATCAATAATATTAATTCCATATTTCTTTAAACTATCTTGCAGCGCTGTAAAGCTGTCTTCTGAAACATCATCACCGATTTCAATTTGTCCTAAATCCAAAAGTTGATATTTAATATCCATATTTTCTAATTGATCTTGCAATATCGCCCTGCAAGCAATATTTCCATCATAATTAAAATTGAGCTTCATAGCTATAAACAATCGTTAAAGTTAAAAGTAAACGCTAAAAGTAAATCAAAAATTATTAATCCTTAACAAATAATTTAATTTAAATGTTAAACATTGGTTTCTTTAAAAAATAAAAAATATAAAAAGCTGATTATTAGCGCTCATAAATAAATTAGGTGTATTTCAAATAAAAATAAAAGATATCACAATTAAATTTATCCATGAATCGTTTCACTTTTACCGTAATTTGTTATAATATTTTCTTCGAATTCAAGCCATTCTCGCCAACGTTTTTCAACATCAATTCCTACTCCATATTTCCGCGCATAGGTTATAAAAGTCGTATAATGACCCGCTTCGCTTTCCATCAAATCTCTGTAGAAAACAGATAATTCTTCGTCTTGGATGTTTTCCGAAAGCACTTTGAAGCGTTCACAACTTCTGGCTTCTATCATGGCTGAAAACAATAACCGTTCCACTAAGGCAGAAACTCTGCTTCCATCTCCGCTTTTCTTCATATACAAATACAATTCGTTCACATAATCATCTTTGCGTTCGCGACCTAATTTCAAACCACGCTTGATGATGATGTTGTGTACTTGCTCAAAATGATCAATTTCTTCTTTGGCCAAAGCCAATAAATCCTTCACTAAATCCTGATGTTCTGAGTTACTAGTGATAATTGTAATGGCATTTGTCGCTGCTTTTTGTTCACACCAGGCATGATCTGTCAAGATTTCTTCAATGTTTTTCTCTACAATATTCACCCATCTCGGATCGGTTGGTAATTTTAATCTTAGTACAGACATAATTTTTAAATCAAAATATTAAAAGTTCATAAAATCGAAAGTCGAAAGTCAAAATTAAGAAAGAACTATTAAATTCTTCCTCAAGACTTTCGACTTTCGACTTTAAAACTTTAAGACGTATTTATTTAGTATACGAAAATAGCTCTTTCGCTCATCATTTCGTTTACTTCAGCAGCTACTGCTTCGATAACATCTTCATTGGTGTGATCCACTAGAACTCTATCAATTAGAGCAACAATAGTTTCCATATCTTCTTCAACCAAACCACGAGTGGTAATCGCTGCAGTTCCCACACGAATTCCTGAAGTTACAAATGGTGATTTATCATCAAATGGAACCATGTTTTTATTTACCGTAATTTCTGCTTTTACCAATGCATTTTCAGCATCTTTTCCAGAAATGTTTTTGTTTCTTAAATCAATCAACATCATGTGGTTATCTGTACCTCCAGAAATTATTTCATATCCTCTTTTTACAAAAGCATCCGCCATTGCGTTAGCATTTTTTTGTAATTGCAAAGCATAAGTGAAAAATTCATCATTTAATGCTTCTCCAAATGCCACCGCTTTAGCAGCAATAATGTGCATCAAAGGACCTCCCTGATTTCCAGGAAAAACAGCTAAGTCTAATAGAGAAGACATCATTCTGAGTTCTCCTTTTGGAGTAGTTAAACCAAATGGATTTTCGAAATCTTTACCCATCAAAATCAAACCTCCACGAGGACCACGCAATGTTTTGTGAGTCGTAGTAGTTACAATATGACAATGAGGCAATGGATCATTCATCAAACCTTTAGCAATAAGTCCGGCAGGGTGAGAAATATCAGCCAATAAAATAGCACCGACACTGTCAGCAATTACTCTGAAACGCTCAAAATCCATATCACGAGAATAAGCCGAAGCTCCTGCGATGATTAATTTTGGTTGTTCTTTTGTTGCTATTTCTTGAATTTTATCGTAATCTAATCTTCCAGTTTCCTTATCTACACCATAGAAAGAAGGCGTATATAAACGTCCAGAAAAGTTTACTGGAGAACCGTGAGTTAAGTGTCCACCATGTGACAAATCAAAACCTAAAATTTTATCTCCAGGTTTGATACAAGCGTGATAAACTGCTGTATTCGCTTGTGAACCAGAGTGCGGCTGTACATTTGCGTAAGCAGCACCAAATAATTCTTTGGCTCTGTCAATAGCAATTTGCTCAATAACATCAACTACTTCGCAACCGCCGTAGTATCTTTTGCCAGGATATCCTTCTGCATATTTATTGGTTAAAACTGAACCAGCTGCTTCCATTACTTCGTCACTTACGAAGTTTTCCGAAGCGATAAGTTCTAATCCGTGTATTTGTCTTTCTTGTTCTTCTAGAATAAGGTCAAAAATTTGTTCGTCGCGTTGCATTTCTTTGATTTTCGTTAATATGTTGCAAAAATACAAAAAAACGTTTGGTTAATAGTTAGATTATAATATATTTGATGAGTAATTTTCAACAAAATAATTAACATCCATATGCCTATAACTGCCAACAATACTAATAGAAAATCATGGTTAGAAGTAGCTGCCAGTAGTGATTTCCCCATTCAAAACATTCCTTTTGGTGTTTTTCTTACTAAAGAAAACATAGTAACTGTAGGGACTAGAATTGGAGATTTCGCTATCGATTTGGGAGCTTTACAACAATTAAATTATTTTGAAGGTATTGAGCTGACGGATGATATGTTCATGCAAGACACTTTGAATGATTTTATTTCTGATGGTCAGAAAACGTGGCGTTTGGTTCGAAATCGTATCGCCGAAATTTTTGACGAAAAAAATCCAAAATTACGCGATAATGTAAGAGAAAGAGATATTGTCATCTTTAAAATGGAAGACGTAGAAATGCAATTACCAGTACTAATAGGTGATTATACTGACTTTTATTCCAGTAAAGAGCATGCTACTAATGTAGGAAAAATGTTCCGCGATCCTGAAAACGCACTATTACCCAACTGGCTTCATATACCTGTGGGCTACCATGGAAGAAGCTCTACTATTGTCCCTTCGGGAATTCCAGTACACAGACCAATGGGACAAACGTTGCCAAATGGCGAAATCACACCTGTTTTTGGTCCTTCCCGTTCAGTAGATTTTGAATTGGAAACGGCTTTTATAACAACCGACGTCAATATTATGGGAGAAAATATTCCTATAAATGAAGCCGAAGATTATATTTTTGGAATGGTTTTATTGAATGACTGGAGTGCCCGCGATATTCAAAAATGGGAATATGTGCCACTAGGACCATTCTTGGCAAAAAACTTTGCCACTTCAATCTCACCTTGGATTGTCACTATGGATGCTTTGGAACCGTTTAGAACTAAAGGTCCAAAACAAGAACCTACTCCGTTACCTTATTTACAACAAAAAGGAAAGCATTCTTTCGACATCAATTTAGAAGTGGCAATTCAACCTGAAAATGCCGAAGAAACAGTTGTTTCTCATTCTAATTTTAAATATTTATACTGGTCAATGTGTCAACAATTAGCACATCATACCTCTAATGGTTGTCGCGTAAATTCTGGAGACATGATGGGATCAGGAACAATCTCAGGACCAACCGAAGATAGTTTTGGTTCCATGCTAGAATTAACTTGGGGAGGAAAAAACCCTATAAAAATGAATGACGGGACAGAACGTAAATTCATCAATGATAACGACACTGTAATCATGAAAGGATTTTGTCAAAATGGGCAAGTTCGCATTGGTTTTGGCGAAGTTTCCAGTAAGTTACTTCCACCATTCGTAAGAAAATAAAAAATTAAAAATATACTTTTCAAAACCTAACATTTATTCTATTTTTGTTAGGTTTTTTTGTGGCATTATTTTTGAAATTTGAATTTAAAAAACAGGATTACAGCTTCAAACGAACACCTACTTACTTTTTTGCTTATGAAAAAAATTACTCTTTTATTATCGCTGTTTATTCTTGCTTCGTCTTGTGGCGTAAAGCAAACTCAAAACTTATTAAGCTCCGGAAATTACGATCAGGCAATTGACAATGCCATTTCTAATTTACGAACCAATAAAGACAAAAAAGGCAAGCAGGAATATGTTTATTTACTGGAAGAGGCTTTCGCCAAAGCCAAAGAGCGTGATTTAAATACGATAAACTTATTGGCAAAAGAGGCAAATCCGGCGCAATTGGAAAAAATGTACACCACGTATATACAATTGAACAACCGTCAGGAAAAAATCAAACCATTGCTTCCTTTGAAATTAATTAAAGAAGGTAGAAATGCGATTTTTCCTTTTGACAATTATAATGACCAAATTATAGACAGTAAAAATGCCTTGTCAGCTTATTTGTATGCCAATGCAAAAAAGTTAATGCTAACTTCAGACAAGATGAATTTCCGCAAGGGGTATGATGATTTAGATTATTTGAATCAAATAAATCCAAATTACAAAAATGTTTTGCAACTCATGGATGAAGCTAAATTCAAAGGTTCTGATTATGTTTCGGTTTACACCAAAAACGAAACCAACATGATTATTCCAGCTCGTCTGCAAAATGATTTGTTGGATTTTAGCACCTATGGATTAAATGATAAATGGATCGTTTACCACAGTAACAAACAAAGAGGAATTGATTATGATTATGGCATGATGATTAATTTTAGACAAATCTATATTTCACCAGAACAAATCAAAGAGAGAGAATTTGTAAAGGAACGTATGATAAAAGATGGGGTAAAAAAACTGATTGATGCTAATGGAAAAGAAGTTTTAGACGAAAAAGGCAAAGTGGTTATGGTTGACAATCTTAGAACCGTAAACGCCCGAATTTATGAATTTAGACAATTTAAATCCTGCCAAATTACCGCAAAAATTGATTATATAAATCTGAAAAGCAATCAATTAATCCAGTCCTTCCCGCTAACAAGTGAGTTTATTTTCGAAAATATTTATGCAACCTATAAAGGAGACCGACGCGCTTCTGACGATAATTATTATTCTTATTTTGATAAAAGAGCAATCGCTTTTCCTAGCAGTGAACAAATGATTTATGATACTGGAGAAGATTTGAAAGCCAAATTAAAAGACATTATCAGTCGAAATAGATTTCGAAACTAATTATCTTAATCAATAGAAAAAGAACGACTCCCTGAACATAAATTACTTCAGGGAGTTTTTAATTTACAAAAAAAAACAAACATTGTATTAAATTTTTGTTACAAAAAACAAAACAAGCCTTGTGTTTAAAAAATAATTGTATTTTTGCACCCATGAATAATATAAGTGTACATATAACTTCTATATCACGGACAAACAGACCTACGGCTTCTCCCGAAGTACGGATGCTATAATATAGTACCCACAACGTGTTTTGTTTTTGTTTTTATTCATTTTTCATATATACCGTTTTGAAATTATCCCAGTTAACCATTGGATTAGTATATCCTAAAAAAACTATATTTCCTTGCTCATTAGCCTACACAACGCTATGCTTAGGATCAATGTCTTTTTATGCATCTATTTTAATTGATTGGTATGACTCTTGTTTTCAAAACTTGAATCCAACTCATTTTTTAACTCAAAATAATCTCTTGAAATGAAAATTTCTATCGTTGTAACTCAGGAAGAACATTATAAGTATTCGCAGGAAATATGCGATACTATTGAATCGTCCGCCTTATTAAGAGGTACTGGGATTGCTAAAAGAACTCCGGAATACATCCAAAAAAAGATGGAAAGCAAAGATGCTGTCATTGCATTAGACAATGGTAAATTTGCTGGTTTTTGCTATATCGAAAGTTGGCAACACGGAAAATTTGTAGCACATTCTGGTTTGATTGTACATCCTGATTACAGAAATTTAGGCTTAGCAAAAAAAATCAAATCATTTGTTTTTGATTATTCATTGGAAAAATATCCAGAGGCTAAGGTTTTTGGAATCACGACTGGTTTAGCGGTAATGAAAATCAATTCAGATTTGGGTTACAAACCTGTACCTTTTTCAGAATTGACCAGCGATCCAAGTTTTTGGAAAGGATGTCAAACGTGTACCAATTATGAAATCCTAAAAAGTAAAGACAACAAAATGTGCTTGTGTACCGGAATGCTTTATGATCCAAAAGAAAAACCTAAAGACCCGCCTAAACATCCATTTAATGTCAGAGTATTAAACAGATTAAAATCAATTAAAGAAGCCTTGTTCTTAAAAAAATAATATCATGAAAAAAGTTGTATTAGCTTATAGTGGAGGATTAGACACCTCATATTGCCTGAAATATTTAAAAAACGAAAAAGGATATGAAGTTCATACCGTTCTTATAAATACAGGCGGATTTGACGAAGCTGAACTAGCCGCTATTGAAGAAAGAGCCTACGAATTAGGAAGTGCGCAACATGCAAATCTTACCATTGTAGATAAATATTACGATAAAGCCATTAAATATTTGATTTATGGAAATGTATTAAAAAATAATACCTATCCATTATCCGTAAGTGCAGAACGTGTTTTTCAAGCTATCGAAGCGATTAAATATGCAAAATCTGTTGGTGCAGAAGCAATCGCCCACGGAAGTACTGGCGCAGGAAATGACCAAATTCGTTTTGATTTAATTTTCCAAACCATTGCGCCCGAAATTGAAATCATCACTCCTATTAGAGATTTAAAATTATCAAGACAGGAAGAAGTTGATTATTTATCTAAAAATGGAGTTCATTATTCTTGGGAAAAAGCACAATATTCCATTAATAAAGGATTGTGGGGAACAAGCGTAGGTGGTAAAGAAACATTGACCTCAAATCAAACTTTACCAAGTGAAGCCTACCCTTCGCAATTACAAAAAACTGGAGAAGAGAAAGTCACACTACAATTTGAAAAAGGACAATTAGTAGGTATCAACGGGACATTGGACACACCAACAAAAAACATCGTTGCATTAGAAAAATTAGCCAGCGCTTATGCAATTGGTAGAGATATTCATGTGGGTGATACGATAATCGGAATTAAAGGAAGAGTTGGTTTTGAAGCCGCTGCACCTTTAATCATCATCAAAGCACACCATTTATTGGAGAAACATACGCTGGGTAAATGGCAACAATACTGGAAAGAACAGCTAGGAAACTGGTACGGAATGTTGTTTCATGAAGGACAATTCTTAGACCCTGTAATGAGAAACATTGAGGCTTTTCTAGAAGATACTCAAACGACTGTAAATGGAACCGTTATCGTTTCTTTAAAACCATATCACTTTACATTGGACGGAATTGAATCTGAAAATGATTTAATGAATACCGGTTTTGGTCAATATGGAGAAATGAACAACGCCTGGACATCTGACGATGCCAAAGGATTTATCAAAATTCTTGGGAATGCCCAAAACATATTTTCATCTGTAAACAAACTGACACATGATTAATATTGGAATAATTGGTGGTTCGGGTTACACAGCGGGGGAACTCATCAGAATATTGATGTTTCATCCCAATGCTACACTTGATTTTGTTTACAGCACGACAAACGCTGGAAAACCCCTTTCGGTTGCGCATCACGATTTGATGGGCGATATCGAAATGAATTTTACCGATACTGTAAATCCAAATGTGAATGTTGTTTTCTTGTGCTTAGGACACGGTAAATCAAAATCATTTTTAGAGCAAAATCAATTTGCGAGTCATACCAAAATCATCGATTTAGGAAATGATTTCAGATTGACAAAAGACAAAGATTTTGACAGCAAAACTTTCGTTTACGGCTTACCTGAATTGAATAAAACGGTTATCAAAAACGCTCAATTTATAGCTAATCCAGGTTGTTTTGCAACAGCGATTCAACTAGCATTATTGCCACTGGCCAAAAACGAAATGCTTACGACAGACGTTCATATCAATGCCACAACCGGAAGCACGGGAGCTGGAGTTTCACCTTCGGAAACGACGCATTTTAGTTGGAGATCGAATAATATGTCGCATTACAAAGCTTTTGAGCACCAACATTTAGGCGAAATAAACCAAAGTGTCAACCAATTGCAAGCGGACTATACAAACGAATTGATTTTTGTACCCAACAGAGGTGATTTTGCAAGAGGAATTTTTGCAACATTATACACAACAATCGAAGAAAGTCTGGAAGATGTAGTGGCTAAATACGAAGCTTTTTACAAAGACCAACCTTTTGTAACTGTAACTACCACTGGAATCAACATGAAACAAGTGATTCAAACGAACAAGTGCATTATTAGTTTAATGAAAAAAGGAAACCGGTTATTGATTACTTCAGTAATTGATAATTTAACAAAAGGAGCCTCAGGACAAGCCATTCAAAACATGAATTTAATGTTTGGATTGGATGAAGCCACAGGATTGCATTTGAAACCAAGCGGATTCTAAATGTTTATATGGTTAATCGTTAATTCGGTTAATCGATTAAACAAATAACCCATTAACCGATTAAACTTTAAAAAAATGAACTTATTTGACGTTTACCCTTTATACAACATCACTCCTGTAAAAGCACTGGATTGCACAATTACAGATGAAAATGGTGTGGAATATTTAGATTTATATGGTGGCCATGGAGTAATTTCCATTGGACACACCCAGCCTGATTATGTTGCCAAATTAAAAAATCAATTGGATAACATTGGTTTTTATTCCAATGCCATTCAGAATCCATTGCAAGTAGAATTAGCAACCAAATTAGGAAAACTTTCAGGATTGGAAGATTACACTTTATTCTTATGCAGTTCTGGAGCTGAAGCCAATGAAAACGCTTTGAAATTAGCCTCTTTTCACAACAATAAAACCAGAGTAATTGCTTTTGATAATTCCTTTCACGGAAGAACTTCTGCGGCAGTTGCCGTTACTGATAACAAAAAAATTGTTGCGCCGATCAATGCACAGCAAATCGTTACTTTTTTACCATTGAATAACATCCAATTGGTAGAAAACGAACTAAAAAAAGGAGATGTTTCTTCTGTTATTATCGAAGGAATTCAAGGCGTTGGCGGTTTAGACCAGGGAACAACTGAATTTTTTCAGTCATTAGAAAAAATATGTGCCACTTACGATGCCGTTTTGATTTTGGACGAAGTGCAATCAGGATACGGAAGAAGCGGAAAGTTTTTTGCACACCAACATCATGACATCAAAGCAGATATTATTTGCTTGGCGAAAGGAATGGGTAACGGATTTCCTATTGGCGGAATCTTGATTTCTCCAAAATTCACAGCGAGTTATGGATTATTGGGAACTACTTTCGGCGGAAACCATTTGGCTTGTGCTGCTGGAATTGCGGTTTTGGATGTGATTGAAAGTCAAAAATTAATGGATAACGTAAATGACGTTTATGACTATTTTTTAGAAGCAATCAAACAAGTTCCTGAAGTTATCAAAGTAAAAGGAAAAGGATTAATGCTAGGTGTAGAATTTGATTTTGACGTAAGTACACTTCGTAAAAAAATGATTATTGACAAACATATTTTCACGGGAAATGCTAATAATAAAAACTTATTAAGAATTCTTCCTCCATTGACAATCAAGAAGGAAGCAATCGACACCTTTATTATAGCTTTAAAAGAAACATTGGCAGAATTGAAATGATTTTTTTAAACATATAAGCCATCTAAGCTCTTAAACTTATATGACTTATATGTTTAGATTTTTTTCTAAAATAGTAAAACCAAAAACTAATGAACCACTTATTACCAATAGAAAAACGAAATGCAGTTTTAAGTCGCATGGCCGAACTTCTTGAACAAGAAAGAGCTAATCTTAAGACTATAAATCAACAAGATTTAAATAATTATTCTGGGGATGATTTGGCCATGGAAAAACGTTTATTGGTTGATGATGCCAAAATTGACGGCATGATTTTATCCATGCAACAATTAGCAAGTCAAGAAGATCCTATTGGCGTGGAACGTTTTAATTTCGACCATGAAAACGGAATGAGAATCATCAATAAAACAGCGGCTTTTGGAACCATAATGATTATTTATGAATCCAGACCCGATGTTACTGTTGAAGCAGGCGGAATCGCTTTTAAATCCGGAAATAAAATTTTACTTAAAGGTGGAAAAGAATCTTTACAATCCAACTTAAAAATTGTAGAATTGTGGCATCAAGCTTTAAAAGAAAACAATGTTGCTACAGCATGGGTGGAATACTTGAATTACAATCGAGAAGAAACGCAGGCATTTTTGGAGAAACCAACACAAAAAGTGGATTTAATCGTTCCTCGTGGTGGTGAGAAATTGATTGCTTTTGTAAAAAAACATGCCACTTGCCCAGTGATTATAAGTGGGCGAGGAAATAATTTTGTGTATGTAAATAAGGAAGCCGATTTAAAAAAAGCGCTTGATATTATTATTAACGGAAAGACTTCAAACATATCTGTTTGCAATGCTTTAGATAAAGTTTTAATTGATACAAATCTTGAAAATTGGGAAGCTTTTGCTAAAAAAATAATTACGGAATTACAACAAAAAAACGTTACCGTTTTAGGAGATGAAAGCATTTCAAGAGTAGCAAATATTCCTCAGATCGAATCGGATTTAATTTGGTACGAAGAGTTTTTAGATTATAAAATTGTCATCGGAACAACCAATTCGGATCAAGAAGCAATTAACAAAATAAATAAATATTGTGGCGGACATTCGGCTTCGATAATCACAAAAAATGATGCAATTGCTCAGGAATTCATGGAAAATGTAGATACTGCAGCCGTTTATCAAAATGCCTCTACCCGATTTACCGATGGAGGGCAATTTGGTTTAGGTGGCGAATTGGCGATAAGCACAGACAAATTACACCAAAGAGGCCCAATTGGATTGCAACATTTAGTTACTAATAAATGGTATATTTACGGAAATGGACAAATCAGGTAGATTAACTTACTGTTAATTCTGAGATACAAGCAATCTATCTCTAATTCCTGACCAACATAGTTGATAAAAATGACAATAGAAATATTAAACAATAGTGATGTTAATTTATTAAATGATTTACAGCCTTTAGGTTGGGGTACTATTTTACCGGTTCATGAGTTTTATACAACGAACACAGATTTTTGCTTTCCAATTCGAGTAAATAACGACAATAAAATAGTCGGAATCGGAACAGCTATCATTCATAACGATGTTGCTTGGCTAGGACACATTATTGTTCATCCTGAGAATAGAAAACAAGGAATAGGAAAATTAATCACTCAATCTTTGGTAAATGATTCGATGGCTAAAAATTGCGATACTATTTATCTAATAGCAACAGATCTTGGAGCTCCGGTTTATACAAAAATTGGTTTTGAAACGGAAACGGAATATCTGTTTTTCAAAGATATAAAAGCAAATGAATCCTGGGAAATTTCTAATAATATCATACCATTTCATTCGGACCATAAAGAAGAAATTGCTACTATTGATAAATTAACAACTGGAGAGGATAGAATGTTTCATTTAGAGAAACACCTTCAAGATGGTTTTGTTTATCACAATAATGCAATTATAGAAGGATTTTATCTACCTACTTTTGGTGAAGGTTTAATTCTTGCTAAAACTAAAGAAGCTGGGGTTGAACTTATGAAATTGAGATTTACACACCATGAAAATGCCGTTTTTCCGAAAGATAATATTGATGCTGTTCATTTTCTTCATAAATATGGATACAAAGAATTTAAGACTGCTAAAAGAATGAGATTAGGGAAATTAAGAGATTGGAATCCCTCATATATTTATAATAGAATTGGAGGAAATATAGGTTAAATGGTTAACTGTGATTGAGAGGTATGATGCATTTTTATTTCTTTCACATATTAGCTATAAAAACAAAAAAATGGACAAATCAGGTAAAAAAAGAATTTTATTAAAGTTAGGAAGCAATACCTTAACCAAAGAAACCAATCACATTTCGAGAGGAAAGATTGAAGATATTGGAATGCAAATAGCGGCATTGAAAGATGATTATGAGTTTATTATTGTAAGTTCCGGTGCGATTGCTGCGGCCAAACAATTTGTAAAACTGGATAACCACGATAAAGATGTTTTTGTAAAACAAGCGTTAGCGTCTATTGGGCAACCTCATCTGATGCGGATTTACCACGAAAACTTTAGCGATTTAGGTTTGCATACCTCACAGTGTTTGCTTTCGTATTCTGATTTTGAAAAAAAACAAACCAAGCTCAATATCGTCAACACGATAAATGTATTGGTCAAAAATAGTTATATTCCAATTATCAATGAAAATGATACCGTTGCAACGGATGAAATTCAGTTTGGAGACAATGATAAATTAGCCGCTTTAACCGCCGTTTTATTAAATGTGGATATTCTTATCATTGCTACCAATACGAACGGGATTTACACCAAATCATCCATCCATGATGCCGTTCCTGAAACGATTTCTTTGGTAACTGACTTAAAATTATTGGAAAAAGAGATTGGCGATTCTAAATCTTCGCACGGAACCGGTGGGATGCAATCTAAAATAGAAGCATCGGCAATTGCCAAAGCCGCTAATATCGAAACCTGGATTGTCAATGGATTGGAAGACAACTTTATTTTGAAAGCTTTAAAAAACGAAATACCTTTTACTAAAATAATTTAATTCGAATATTGGGTTTTTAGATTGTTAGACTTTTGGACAATTCATAATTCATAATTCATAATTCATAATTCATAACTAAAATGAACTACATCTCCATACAAAACATAGATTCGCTCAACAAATGGGTGAAACAAGCATTAAAAATCAAGAAAAAACCACTTAAAAACAAAAAACTGGGTAAAAATAAAACCTTGGGGATGTTGTTTTTTAATTCCAGTTTGAGAACGCGTTTGAGTACGCAAAAAGCAGCTTTGAATCTAGGAATGAACGTCATGGTAATGAATTTTACCAGTGAAGGTTGGACATTAGAATTTGAAGATGGTGCTATCATGAACTCCGGTGCTTCGGAACATATTAAAGAAGCGGCAGCAGTTGTTTCTCAATATTGCGATATTATTGCCATCAGGGCTTTTGCAGGACTTGTAGACAAAGAAAAAGACAATGCCGAAACCGTTCTTATGGGTTTCTTAAAATATGCCACTGTGCCTATTGTTAATATGGAAAGTGCTACAGGACATCCATTACAATCACTAGCCGATGCCATTACTATGGCAGAACACAGAACGGAACACAGACCAAAAGTAGTTTTGACTTGGGCACCGCATCCCAGAGCATTGCCTCAGGCTGTTCCCAATTCCTTTGTGCAGATGATGCAGTTGCAAGATGCAGACTTTGTCATTACGCATCCCGAAGGGTACGAATTGAATCCTGAAATCACGAAAGATTCCAAGATTGAATACGACCAGGACAAAGCTTTCGAAAATGCCGATTTTATCTATGCCAAAAATTGGAGCAATTATAACGATTATGGTCAAATTACAAATTCCGACCCAAACTGGACCGTAACTGCCGATAAAATGAAACTGACCAACAATGCTAAATTCATGCACTGTTTGCCGGTAAGACGTAATGTAATTGTTACTGATGAAGTAATCGACAGCGAAAATTCAATTGTTATCGAACAAGCCAATAATAGAACCTATGCCGCACAATTAGTGTTACAAAAAATATTGGAAAATGGAAAATAAAAAGCCGGTAACCCTAATAAAAATTGGAGGAAACATCATTGATAATCCAACGGAATTATCACAATTTTTATCTGATTTTTCTAAGATTGAAGGGTATAAAGTACTCGTTCATGGCGGAGGAAAATCAGCTACTAAAATGGCGGAAAGCATTGGTTTAGTTCCTCAAATGATTGACGGACGCCGCATTACCGATGCCGCTATGCTCGATGTTGTTGTGATGATTTATGCCGGTCAAATCAACAAAAATATCGTTGCCCAATTACAAGCGAATTCCACCAATGCGATGGGATTTTCTGGTGCTGATGGAAATTTAATTCAATCGGATAAAAGAAACCATCCTACAATCAATTATGGTTTTGTGGGCGATGTCAAAAAAGTAAACACACAATTATTGGAAACGTTGCTTTCAAATGGTATAGTCCCTGTATTTTGTGCGATAACACACGATGGAAAAGGACAATTATTAAACACTAATGCGGATACGATTGCCAGCGAATTAGCGATTGCTTTATCGGAAGTTTTTGATGTCACTTTGAATTATTGCTTCGAAAAACCAGGCGTTTTATATGATGCCGAAGACGATTCTTCCGTAATTGAGAACATCAATCAAGAATTATATTCCAAATTAAAAGCCGAAAAAGCGATACATTCCGGTATGATTCCTAAATTAGACAACTGTTTCAATAGTTTATCTAAAGGAGTTAAAAAAATAAAAATTGGTCATCACAGGATGTTGCAAGACTCGAAAGTAATTTGCACTAGTATAGAACTATAGTTAATTTGCCACAAAGACACGAAGACACAAAGAAATAATTTAAAGTACACTTAAAAACTTTCTTAATTTATGGCTTTGTGACAAAAAAGTAGATAACAAACTTCGTGACTTTGCGCCTTCGTGGCAAAAAAAAGTACCATCGTGGCAAAATAAATAAAATATGAAGAGTATAGAAATCCTTACACAAGAAGCCATTGCGCTATTAAAATCGCTGATTGAAACGCCTTCATTTTCAAGTGAAGAAGACAAAACAGCACTTTTAATCGAAAATTGGTTTACACAAAATAGTATCCCTTTCGAAAGAGAGAATAATAATATTTGGGCTTTCAATAAGAATTTTGATAAGTCCAAACCAACACTTTTACTCAATTCACATCACGATACCGTAAAACCAAACCAAGGCTATACCAACGATCCTTTTGAGGCCATCGTAAAAGACGGTAAATTATTTGGATTGGGAAGTAATGATGCCGGAGGCTGCCTGGTTTCTCTTTTAGCCACTTTTGTTCATTTTTATTCAAATGAAAATCTGCCTTACAATATTGTGATGGTCGCTTCAGCCGAAGAAGAAAGCAGCGGAAAAAATGGATTAAACAGCGTTTTGAAACATTTACCGGAACTGGAATGTGCTATTGTAGGCGAACCTACTTTGATGCAATTGGCTGTTGCCGAAAAAGGTTTATTGGTACTCGATGTCATCGTTAAAGGTACTGCCAGTCACGCCGCCCATAATAATCTGGATAATCCTATTTACAATGCGATACCCGTTATCGAGTGGTTTAACAGCTATCCATTTGAAAAAATATCGGAGGTTTTAGGTCCCGTAAAAATGACCGTAACACAAGTGGCTGCAGGAAAACAGCACAATGTAGTTCCTGCGGAATGTCATTTGGTTGTCGATATCAGAGTGAATGATTGTTACAGCAATCAAGAAATTTTAGATACCGTGAGAAAACATTTGACTGCCGAAGTCAATCCGCGTTCCATGCATTTAAACGCGTCTTCGATTCCTGTGGCACACGGATTAGTACAAGCCGGAATCGCACTGGGAAGAACCACTTATGGCTCGCCTACCCTTTCGGATCAATCTGTTTTGAGTTGTCAATCCTTGAAATTAGGGCCTGGCGAAACCCTGCGGTCGCACTCGGCAGACGAATTTATATTTATAAACGAAATAGAAGAAGGAATTCAATTGTATATCAAAATACTAACTGATTTTTTCAAACAATAAAATAATTTGGAGCTAATCCCGCTATCCGCTATATCTTTTCCTGGCTAAAGAAGCCAGAAAAAGGATATCGCTTCAAACGAAGTTCACTGAACTCCTATGAAAATAGAAATTAAGTGAAGTAATCGGGGCTAAAAATCTAACAGTCTAAAAATCTAATTATCCATATATGAAACTTTGGGAAAAAGGAATACCAACCGATAAACAAATTGAACATTTCACTGTTGGAAACGACAGGGAACTGGATTTAGTTCTGGCAAAATATGATGCATTAGGTTCTATTGCACACGCAAAAATGCTGGGACAAATCGGGCTTTTAACAGACTCCGAAACTGTTTCTTTGGTTTTGGCTTTGGAAGAAATAATAAAAGACGTTACAAACGGTAAATTCGAAATCGAAGACAGCTTTGAAGACGTGCATTCCAAAATTGAATATTTACTAACAGTTAAACTTGGAGACGCCGGAAAGAAAATTCACACCGCCCGTTCTCGTAATGACCAAGTTTTGGTAGACGTTAATTTATATCTTAAAGATGTCGTTGCAGCATTTAAAGAGCAAGTAAAAAGCTTGTTCGATTTGCTAATGGAATCCGCAGACAAACACCAAAATGTGTTGTTGCCAGGATACACGCACCTTCAAATTGCTATGCCTTCTTCTTTCGGAATGTGGTTTTCCGCTTACGCCGAAACTTTGATTGATGATATTACGATGTTGAATGCCGCTTTGAAAATTGTGGACCAAAACCCATTAGGTTCAGCCGCAGGTTACGGAAGTTCGTTTCCTATCAACAGAACATTCACCACACAGGAATTGGGTTTTGAAACTTTAAAATTCAATTCGGTAGCTGCTCAAATGAGCCGTGGAAAATCAGAGAAAACAGTGGCTTTTGCCATGAGTAGCGTGGCAGCAACTTTAGCGAAGTTCTCGATGGATGTTTGTTTGTATATGAGCCAGAATTTTGATTTCATCACTTTGCCGTCGCATCTTACAACCGGTTCGAGCATCATGCCACACAAAAAAAATCCAGATGTTTTTGAGTTGATTCGTGGAAAATGCAACAAAATTCAAGCCTTACCTTATGAAATCACTTTAATCACCAACAACCTTCCAAGTGGCTATCACAGGGACTTACAATTGTTGAAAGAAGGATTGTTTCCAGCGATTCAAAACCTGAAAGCATGTTTGGATATCGCTATTTTTGCGATTAAAGACATTAAAGTAAAAGAGCATATTTTAGACGATAAAAAATACGATTATTTGTTTACGGTAGATTCCTTAAACGAAATGGTAGTTGCAGGAATGCCTTTTAGAGATGCCTATAAAGCCGTAGCCGAACAATTAGAAAATGGCACTTTTAAATCGCCAAAAGAAACCAAACATACGCATGAAGGAAGTATCAACAACCTTTGTTTAGACGCTATAAAAGAGAAGATGAAAAGTTCTTATTAATTCAAAACCAAAATAATTGTTAAAAAAAAATCCATTCAGCAACGAATGGATTTTTTTATATTTTAAAGAAGAGTTGATTTTTAAACTTTTTTACCCAATTCTTCCGCATCAATATCGCTATGTGAAACATTATAAATGGCTTTTCCATCTTTAATTAAAATCAATTGTGGGGATTCATGCCTTACACCAAATTGATCCGCAATGGCATTAGAAATATCGCGATGCGCTATTAAATCTAAAAAATAAGGCGTAACTTTATCTGAGCTATTGAACTCATTTTCAAACTGTTTCAGTGCCATCCTACTTACGCTGCATCGGGTACTGTGTTTAAAAATTGCTACCGGTTTTTCATTCGAAATGAAAATAATTTCATTCAGTTGACCTAAATCGGTTAGTTCATTCCAGTTGATTTTGTTTTCTTTTAAATCCTTGTCGTCTGAACTATTAAAAATATTTTGAAAAAAACTCATAATTGTCTTATTTTAAGACATTTTGACTTTAAAGTATGATAAAAATCATGAAATTTCCGTCAATTTGTCTGTATTATTGTATTGGAATATATATTGAATATAATTCGCAAAGTTAGTCAAATAACAACAAAACAATATACCATCATGAACATAAATAAATTTACTATCAAATCCCAGGAAGCCATTCAGCTTTCGCAACAATTGGCGCAAAGCCATGGGCAACAACAAATAGAAAACGAACATATTTTCAAGGCGATTTTTGAAGTAGATGAAAATGTGGCACCTTTTCTGCTTAAAAAACTCAACGTAAATGTGAGTTTATTGGAACAAATAATAGACAGCACGATACAAAGCTTCCCGAAAGTTTCCGGTGGTGAAATTATGCTTTCCAGAACTGCAAATTCAACGCTGAACGAAGCCGAGATTATTGCAAAAAAAATGAATGATGAATTCGTTTCTGTGGAGCATTTAATTTTAGCCATATTTGGTTCCAAAAGTAAAGTCGCCCAAATCCTAAAAGACCAAGGCGTTACCGAAAAAGGACTAAAAGCCGCAATCGACGAATTGCGAAAAGGAGAACGAGTGACTTCGGCATCTGCTGAAGAAACGTATAATTCTTTAAATAAATACGCCAAAAACCTCAACGAATTGGCTCGTAACGGTAAACTCGATCCAGTAATTGGCCGTGACGAAGAAATTCGCAGAGTATTGCAAATTCTGACCCGTAGAACTAAAAATAACCCAATGCTCGTGGGAGAACCCGGAGTGGGAAAAACCGCCATTGCCGAAGGTTTAGCACACCGAATTGTAGATGGAGATGTTCCAGACAATCTGAAAGATAAAATCGTGTATTCCCTTGATATGGGAGCGTTGATTGCCGGTGCCAAATACAAAGGGGAATTTGAGGAACGATTAAAATCCGTGGTTAAAGAGGTGACTTCTGCTGAAGGTGATATTGTTTTATTCATTGACGAAATCCATACCCTTGTAGGAGCCGGCGGTGGCGAAGGTGCAATGGATGCGGCTAATATTCTGAAACCGGCATTGGCTCGTGGAGAACTGCGTGCCATTGGGGCCACAACATTGGACGAATACCAAAAATATTTTGAAAAAGACAAAGCACTCGAAAGACGTTTCCAAAAAATAATGATTGAAGAACCGGATACTGAAAGTGCGATTTCTATTTTACGTGGTATCAAAGAAAAATACGAAACACACCATAAAGTTCAGATAAAAGACGAAGCTATTATTGCTGCAGTAGAATTGTCTCAACGCTATATTACCAATCGTTTTCTTCCGGATAAAGCCATTGATTTAATGGACGAGGCAGCTTCAAAAATACGCATGGAAATCAATTCAAAACCCGAAGAATTGGATGTCTTGGATCGAAAAGTAATGCAATTAGAAATCGAAATTGAAGCGATTAAAAGAGAAAAAGACGAAAGTAAACTCAAAGTTTTAGGAATGGATTTGGCCAATCTTAAAGAAGAGAGAAACGAAATTTACGCCAAATGGAAATCTGAGAAAGATGTGGTCGATAACATTCAAGCGGTAAAAACTGAGATTGAGGATTTCAAATACGAAGCCGAACGTGCCGAACGTGATGGTGATTATGGAAAAGTAGCCGAAATTCGTTATGGAAAAATCAAAGAAGCACAAGAACGATTGGATGTGTTTCAAAAACAATTGGCCGAAGATCAAACTGGAGGAACTTCATTGATAAAAGAAGAAGTTACCCGTGAAGATATTGCAGAAGTAGTGGCAAAATGGACCGGAATTCCAGTGATGAAAATGCTTCAAGGCGAAAGAGAAAAACTGCTGAAACTGGAAGATGAATTGCATCACAGAGTCGTAGGACAGGAAGAAGCCATTCAGGCGGTGAGTGATGCCGTACGCAGAAGCCGTGCAGGATTGCAGGACATGAAAAAACCGGTAGGAACTTTTCTTTTCCTCGGAACAACGGGGGTTGGTAAAACCGAATTGGCAAAAGCCTTAGCCGAATACCTGTTTGACGATGAAAATGCGATGACCCGTATCGACATGAGTGAATACCAAGAACGCCACAGCGTAAGTCGTTTGGTTGGAGCGCCTCCAGGATATGTGGGTTATGAAGAAGGCGGACAATTGACGGAAGCCGTTCGTAGAAAACCGTATTCTGTGATATTATTGGATGAAATAGAAAAAGCGCATCCGGACACCTTTAATATCTTGCTACAAGTTTTGGATGAAGGACGTTTGACAGATAACAAAGGGCGTCTGGCCGATTTCAAAAACACAATTATCATCATGACTTCTAATATGGGAAGCCAGATAATTCAGGAGAAATTTGAAAATTTAAAAGGAAGTGTGGAAGCCGCAACCGAAGCTGCAAAAGTGGAAGTTCTCGGATTATTGAAACAAACGGTTCGCCCGGAATTCATTAACCGTATTGATGAGATTGTAATGTTTACACCACTTACCAATGAAAACATCACCAAAATCGTAGGTTTACAACTAAAAAGTGTGACTAAAATGTTAGCACTTCAAGGCATCACTATGGACGCTACTCCGGAAGCTATCGCTTATTTATCCGAAAAAGGTTATGATCCTCAATTTGGCGCCAGACCAGTGAAACGTGTGATTCAAAGAGATGTTTTGAATAAATTGTCTAAAGAAATTTTGGCTGGCAATATCAAAACCGATAGTATTATTCTTTTGGATGCTTTTAATGGTGAGTTGGTTTTTAGAAATCAAAGCGAGTTAGTTTCTTAATCGGAGGGATTTTAAAAATAATGAAAACATCAGTCGAAAGGCTGGTGTTTTTTTTATGCCATCCTGTTTTTTAGGAGTAAACTGGCTGATTTAATTGCTGTTTTATAATCAGTATCCAAAAAAGTAAAAATGCGTAACCACTTTAATTTGCAATTTCACAAGTTGGAAAATGTAGAATTGGAAAATTACAAGAATTGGCTATAAAACAGAGTTGGTTTGCTTTTTTATGCAAGCTAAGTGCCTCCTCTATTTTTTCTTTGTTAGTAATACGAACTTTCGGATTCAGTTTAATGGCAATAAAACGACCGCTACCGTCGGCCGAAACCTCCAGAGTTGCCTCCGCTTCATCTGTATAAGACACCACATCGATACCATTTTGTTTACAAACATATAAGTAAGACATCATGTGACAGGAAACCACACTACTCAATAACAGGTCTTCAGGATTGTACAAAGCAGGATCTCCTTTGAAAGCTTTAGCAGCCGAAACATGTAGAACAGCCTTACCGTCAATCGTTATGGTATGATTTTTAGTATACGTCGCCGCTTCCTTTTTAGAAAAAAGCCAATCTAATTTGGCTATAAATACATGTTTGAATCCCATAATTGTTTTTATTTCAAAAGTAATTAAAAACAGTATTGCTAATACAGAAAGGTTTTGGGTGAATATTAACTAAAAATTCACCCGTTTTATAAATAGAGTAAATAAAAAAAGTTTTAGATTCGCATCAATAAACAATCAAAACGCACAGCTTAGATTTTGGCAAAGCAATACCAAAATCAACGCAGTTTCTAAAACAATCAAAATGGCATCAGGTTTTTTCGCACTATTAGATGATATCGCAGCAATTATGGATGATGTTGCAGTAATGAGTAAATTTGCAGCAAAAAAAACGGCTGGTATTTTAGGCGATGATTTAGCCGTAAATGCCGAAAAAGCTTCCGGATTTATCTCCTCAAGAGAACTTCCCGTATTATGGGCAATTGCAAAAGGTTCTTTCATTAATAAAGTAATCATTTTACCCATCGCCTTTCTACTGAGTGCATTTTTACCTGTGGCTGTTATCATAATCTTAGTACTTGGCGGACTTTATTTAGCCTACGAAGGTGCCGAAAAAATATACGAATACTTCTTTCCACACGAGCATGCAAAGCACGAAATTTTAATGGAACCGATGACCGAAGAAGAAATTTTAACTTTTGAAAAGGGAAAAATAAAATCAGCCATCCTAACCGATTTTATTTTATCAGTAGAGATTGTAATTATTGCATTGGGAACTGTAATTGGAAAACCTATTTTATCGCAGATTATGGTTGTTTCCATCATTGCAATAATAGCAACCGTAGGTGTTTACGGGATTGTAGCCCTAATTGTAAGAATGGATGAAGCAGGTTTAAAACTGATTCAACTGAGTTCCAAAGAAAAAAGTTTTACAAAAACGATCGGTAATATTCTGGTACAAGCACTGCCAAAAGTCATCAAAAGTTTATCTGTCATAGGTACTATCGCCCTGATATTAGTGGCTGGAGGCATATTTGTACATAATATCGATTTCTTACATCATGTATTACCTCAATTGCCCTCCATCGTAACCGAATTTTTAATAGGACTTACAATCGGTGGAATTGTTTTGGGAATTGTAACGCTGTTCAAAAAGATCATTGGTAAAAAATAAGCAGCAATTGAATACATTTTAGCCATTTAAATAATTTAAAAACAAGGAGAACATCAGTCGAAAGGCTGGTGTTTTTTTTATGCCTTTTTTTTAGGAGCAGAAAATTTCTAATTTTTCATCACGAGTTGTCCCGCTGTCCGCAGTATCTTTTTATAAACGCAACCCTATCGGGTTGCATTTATAAAAAGGATACTGACTCCCATCGGGGCTATTTTACAACAAGTTTTTTCCAAAATAAAATTTTCGAAAAAAGTGCTTTATTAAAGTTTAGATTCTGTTATAAATCATATTGGAATAAAAAAGTTGAATACTAATTTGTAAGAAAATTTTAATATATTTGTTTTCTATATCGCTATAAAGTAGCGACAATCTACCCAATTACGGTTGTATAGTCGCTTCTGTATAGCGAGTATATATAAGTTAGCAGGCATATTATGAAAATAGCTGTAACAATCATATTATCAATAATTTCACAACTTTGCTTGGGACAAAATTGTAGTTGTAAAACTCGACCAGAGTTGAATGAAATTATTTCTTGTGAAAAAACTGTTTTCAAAAATGGTGCTAAAATATATAGAGAATTTACTTGCGATTCTTCTTTGGTTATATTTGAGAGTAAAAGCAAGAAAAAGAAAATACTTTTTTCATTAGATAAAGATTTAATTGAATTAACTGGAAAATTAGGATTTGCTGATTGGATAGAATATAAGAATTCATTTCTCGTAGAATATCATACGATTTCAGGATGTTGTGATCCGTATGAATATATATTATTTGACAAAACTAATGGAAAAAAAATTGCCAATATTGGAAGAGAAATATTTCATAGTGAAAATGACAAATACCCTTATTTTGTAACTATCGATAAAGAAAATTCAGATTATTTATCTTTTCTTAATTTAGAAACAAACAAGATTTTTAAAATAAATTTACCGAAAGGCAGAATTGAAAAAACAATGAAAATCACAAATAGTCGTTTTTCAGAAACTTTATTTGAGGATGGAAAAATTAAAAATGGGGTTTTTGAAATTCAATATAAATACAAAAACGCAGAAAAAGATAAGTGGCTAATTGGAAAAGTAACTGTTGATTTAAAAAAATACGCCAGCTAACATACTACAAAGGATTTTGGCATTTGGCTTAATGGAAAGTTGGTTTTGTATTTGGGATGATTTGGCAAATCCGCTCTCCGAAGTCTCCCGACTTCGGAGTCGTCATGAGGAAACCCAAATAAGAAATATCCAAAAACTATTTAAAACCAAAAACCGCTCGTGAACAAGAACATAAGCAAGAACTTTTAGACTATTATAATTTAAACTTCAACACAATAAATATGAAAACATTTAAACCAACCCATAAATTGCTAACTGTAGTAGTTACTTTATTTATACTTTCCTTTAGTACAAATATTGTGGCTCAGGAAAAAATTCAAATGGTAAGATTGGCAAAAATTAAAGTTGATCCATTGCAATTGGACAAGTATAATGGTGCACTAAAAGAACAAATGACTACTGCAGTTCGTCTTGAGCCAGGTGTTTTAACGTATTACGCCGTTGCTGACAAAACCGAACCATCAAACATCACAATACTTGAAATATATGCTGATACAACGGCATACAAATTACACATAGAAACAACTCATTTTAAAAAATACAAGGAGACTGTTAAAGATATGGTCATATCTCTGGAACTTGTAGATGTAACTCTAATTGGCTCGGCTAATAAGATGGGAAAATGACCTTTCCAAATAATTAAAGAATATTACACTAAAACAACTTGTATATTCTGTGAATTGGAATCATCACACCTTGCTTTAAGATCACATTTTTGTCTGTAACACCCCAAACCGTAGTATCTACTATTTTTTTGGATTCGATATCTTCAAAGAAAATTTTAATTTTTGAATGCTCTAGATTACCCAATGATAAAGCCCTATTGATCTCACTTATTCTGGTTTTTATTTCGTCAACATCGTCAAGAACATCTGTTATCGGAAATTTAAGAAGAGCGATGTCTTCTTTATCGATGATTGTGAATTCTTTTGTCATAATGGTAAAAATTTAATGAATACTAAATTACTTGTATTGTAGTAAAACTTAACCCGTTTTATTAGTCATAATACGCTATACAAAAATAAAACCTCCTTGACTTTGTTAATGCCAATTTTATATTAATTTTTTCTCTAGCTTAATTTCTAAAAATCCAATACAATAAACCTACTGACTATTTAAAACCTAAAAAACGCATTGCCCCTATTTTCTACTCTTTATAAAATTCACTATTTTTGCAATCTAAAATTTTAGTCATGCCAAATAAGAAATATAAAATAGCAGTCATTCAATTGAATCTTAATGATATTGCCGAAAACAACTTGAAAAAATGCATCAGTTGGGTTCGTGATGCCGCTAACCTTGGTGCCGAAGTGATTTCGTTGCCGGAATTATACAGCAGTCATTATTTTTGTCAAAGTGAAGATGTAGATAATTTTGCTTTGGCAGAACCATTGTACAGCACTTCATTTATTGCTTTTAGCGCTTTGGCTAAAGAATTAGGTGTTGTAATTATTGTTCCTTTCTTCGAAAAAAGAATGGCAGGAATCTACCACAATAGCGCGTATATCATAGACACAGACGGTTCAGAAGCAGGATTGTATCGCAAAATGCACATTCCGGACGATCCTCATTTTTATGAAAAATTCTATTTTACTCCTGGTGATTTAGGTTTTAAAACGATACCAACCAAAAAAGGAAAAATAGGAACCTTAATTTGTTGGGATCAATGGTATCCTGAAGCGGCTCGTTTGACGGCTTTACAAGGTGCTGAAGTTTTGTTTTACCCAACAGCAATTGGTTGGCATCCACAAGAAAAAGAGCAATACGGTGAAAACCAACATGGCGCTTGGATGAGTGTAATGAAAGGGCACGCAGTTGCAAATGGCGTGTATGTTGCAGCAGCAAATAGAATTGGTTTAGAGCAATACTTGCCTGATACGGCGGGAATTCAGTTTTGGGGTTCTTCGTTTATAGCGGGGCCACAAGGCGAAATTTTGGCGCAAGCCTCACACGACAAAGAAGAAATCCTGATTGCCGAAGTGGATTTAGACTTACAAGAAAATGTGCGTCAGAACTGGCCCTTTTTTAGAGACAGAAGAATAGACGCTTTTGGTGATATTACAAAAAGAGCGATTGACTAATTCGTATTTCGATACTAAAAAAATCCCTGCTTAGAAATAATTCTTAGCAGGGATTTTTATTTAAAAATAAACTCTTAATTCAAATCAGGTTGGAATATTTTAACGACACCGTCCCCTTCACTACTCACCACCACTAAGCTTCTTTTGGTAGGACTTTTCGAAGCTGGAATAAAAAGTAATCCTTCAGGCGCATCACCTGTTTTAAAAGTCTGTAAAAATTTTGGAGCAGCTGGATTCGAAACATCATACACCATAACGGCATCCACTCTTTCCAACCCAACAAAAAGAATCGTTTTATCGCCCATTTTAGTAACAACAACTGATTCTGGTTCTACTGATTTATCATCACTTCGATTGTCATCGTAAATACCCAATTCCTGTGCTTTCTTATCTAATTCATTTTTACTGTCAAAAACCATTTCTCCAGTATTTCCATTCCAAATAGAAAAAGAACGGGCTCCAAAAGAAACTAATTCATCAAAATCACCATCGCCGTCCGTGTCACCCATTTTCGTATTGATATTCAATCTTCCCATGCTTGCCTCGGCCTTTAAAGCAGCTGCATTTGGAAATGCTATTGGATCCAAAATAACAGACGAACTGCTGATTCTTTTTACATCTACAAAAGCAGAATATTCTCTGGCATCTCCTTCATTTGCAGTAACAAAATAAGGGATTTTATTGATTTCAAAATTACTGATAGCATCCGGTTGAAACATTCCTTTCGCTTTCCATGTATTAGCCAATACGCCACCATCTTTATCGCTGATATCGATAGCATTTTCGGCAAGATTGTAATCTTTGTAGCCTAATGGAAAAATATTTGTGATTTTTTTGGATGCCAAATCAATTTTAGCCACTCCGTTATTTTCCTGTAAGGTAACCCAAGCCGTTTTTGAATCAGAAGAAATCGTTATGTATTCTGGTTCAATATCGGAGGCGAAATTATTTGTTGGACTTGCAATTCTGAATCCTTTTGTTTTCAGCGTACTCAATTGACTGCTAAAACTTCCGAAATTTAAAGTCGTTACTGCATAATTATTGTTGACCGCAATAATAGAAACAGAACCATCCGGATCTATAGAATAGGTGTCATTTGGCTCTCCTTCGTTAGCAGTCATGATATAATTTCCGTCCGGAGAGAAAGTAATCATATCCGGCAAAGCACCAACAGTAATTTCTTTGATCACACTGTAATTAGCAGTATCAAAAACGACCACTTTTCCTGCATCTTGCTTGTTTGGTTTTGCTTCTAATGCCACTGCTAATTTTCCATTATATGTAGCAACACTGTTTGAAGCTCCATTAAATGGGCTTAAATCGATACTTGTTAAAAAAACTGGACTGGATGGATTAGACAAATCAATAACATCAATTCTATTTGTATTACTGTTGTTTACGGTAAATAACTTTTTAGAAACTTCATCATAAGCACTTATTTCAGCAGCTCCGGCACCACCAACAGTAATGGAACCAATTTCTTTGAAACTGGCTGCATTTTCATTTACAACTAATTCAGGTACATCATCATTATTAGAGATGCTTTCGCAACTTGACAATACCATAATTGCCGCTAGTATTGTAATACCATATTTTTTCATAACTGTATTTTTAAATTTTTTTCAAAAATAACTAGCTGTAAATCAATAGGAATTAACTCAATATTATATAATCATTACCAAAACTATTCTTATAAATTCATAAAATGCCCGAAAATGAATGGTTGCTAACTATTTTAAAATCCTATTGAATGTTTATATTTGCAGTCTTTATAATTAGAAACGCTGTATGACGACAAATAATAGACGATTTCCTGCCGAATGGGAAAAGCAACAAGGTATTTTACTGTGTTTTCCACACAACGGTAAGGATTGGCCAGGAAAATACGAAGCAGTTCAATGGGCTTTTGTGGAATTCATTAAAAAAGTGGCTATTTTCGAGCAAGTTTTTTTAGTAGTTGCAGATGAAAACCAAAAAGAAAAAGTCAATACGATGCTGGAAACAGCTCATGTTGTGCTAACAAATGTCTTCTATATCATTCATAAAACCAATAGAAGTTGGATGCGTGATTCGGGTCCAATTATCGTTAAAAACGGAACCGAAAGAGAAGCTTTGAACTTTAATTTTAATGGTTGGGCCAAATATAAAAACATTAAATTAGACAAATTCGTTCCTGCCAAAGTGGGAGAATTTTTAAATATTCCTGTTACTCCGGTAATGTACAAAGGAAAACCGGTAATTGTTGAAGGCGGAGCTATTGATTCGAATGGAAGAGGTACTTTATTGACTTCAGAAGAATGCTTGATGCATCCGGATATTCAGGTTCGGAATCCAAATTTTACCAAAGCAGATTACGAAGCGGTTTTCAAGGAATATCTTGGAATTACAAATGTGATTTGGTTAGGTGACGGAATTGAAGGTGATGATACCCACGGTCATATTGATGATTTATGCCGATTTGTAAACGAAGATACTATTGTGACCATTGTAGAAACAGATCCAAAAGACAACAATTACAAACCATTGCAAGACAATTTAAAACGCTTGCAAAACGCCAAACTGGAAAATGGAAAATCACCTGTAATTGTGGTTTTACCAATGCCAAAACGTTTGGAATTTGATGGCTTGCGATTGCCTGCCAGTTATGCAAATTTCCTGATTTTGAACAATTCTGTTTTGGTTCCTACTTTTAACGACAGTAATGACAGAAAAGCGTTAAACATACTTTCAGAATGTTTTCCTGATAGAGAAATCATCGGAATTAACGCTACTGATTTCATTTGGGGTTTTGGAACGTTACATTGTTTGAGTCAACAAATTCCTGAATAAAAAAATCAAGTTTTTTCTTTTGCATAAAAAAACACCAACATTATGCTGGTGTTTTTTAGTATTAAAAATGTTTAATTACTCTTTAGTAAAAGGTATTTTTCTACCATCACTCAAAATCATTTCTAAGCCTTTTTTACTTTCATTGAATTGAAATGTAAGTCCCGATTGTTTAGACTCGAAAGTATCTTTTGCAATTCGTTCAACAGTAAACTTTGGATAATCCGTTATTGCAACATTTAAAATACTGTTCTTTTCTGAAAATACAATTTTTATTGATGAATTTTTATTAGAATAAGTTCCTAAATATTCATCCAATATAATGTCAACATCAATCATTCCATTGGCAGAAGTCCAACTATTATTACTTTCATTACTATCAGGAAATACGTGATCAGGGTCGATTGTAATGCTTTCAATTTCCTCGGTAGAATTATGCTTGAATGACCATTCTATATTTTTTTGCCAAACTTCTACAGGTAATTTAACTCGAGTTACGTTTCCGCTTTTAGTTTTTATATCTAAAACTACAGGCATTGCCATTTTTTCGAAGTTTTCAATTGAAATTATAACTCCTTGTTTAGGATCATTTTTTATATATTTAATCGAGTTAATTCCTTGGTCTAAACGCCAATTGTATTGAAACCAACCTCTCCAAAACCAACTTAAATCTTCTCCCGCAACATTTTCAATTGTTCTAAAGAAATCATCCGGTTGTGGATGCTTGTATGCCCAACGTTCTACATAGGTTCGCAAAGCCAAATCAAAACGTTCAGGTCCGAGAACTTGTTCACGTAAAATCACTAATCCTGAACTTGGTTTTGAATAACATAAAAGACCAATATTAGCTTCTTTCATATTATCAGGCGAACTCATTATAGTTTCATTTTTTGGATTAGTATAATAATCCGCATATAAATGTAAATCCAAAGGTTTTGGTTTGTATTCGCCATTATTGAAATCAACAGAACTCAATGAATTAATAAAAGTATTAAACCCTTCGTCCATCCAGGCGAACAAACGCTCATTTGAACCAACAATCATAGGAAACCAAATATGCCCAAACTCATGATCCGTAACACCCCATAAATCTTCTCCTTTCGATTCCCAACTACAAAAAACAATTCCCGGATATTCCATTCCACCTTCATTACCAGCAACATTTGTAGCCGCTGGATAAGGATATTCCAACCATCTTTTAGAATAATTTTCTATCGAAGCTTTCGTATATTCTGTAGAACGTCCCCAGGCATCATTTCCTGCACTTTCTATTGGATAAACGGAGATAGCCAATGATTTTTTTCCGCTTGGCAAATTGATTTTTGCAGCGTCTAAAATAAATGCAGCCGAAGATGACCAAGAAACATCACGGGCATTTTTGATTTTATAATTCCATGTTTTAGTCGTATTAGTAATTGTTTTTGACAAATTGCTAACTTCTTCAGCAGTACGAATAAAAACTGTTTTATCACTTAGTTTCGCTTGAATCAAACGCTTTTGCTCTTCGGTTGTATAAACTGCTGCAGGATTAAGTAATTCGCCGGAACAAACCACTATATGATTGGATGGCGCTGTAATATTCACATCAAAATCTCCATATTCCAAATAAAATTCCGAAGCACCTAAATATGGATTTACATTCCAGCCTCTTACATCATCATACACACACATACGAGGATACCATTGTGCTATAGTGAAAATTTTTCCGTTTTTAGTCTCCAAAACACCCATACGATCCGAACCTTCAAAAGGAGCAATAAATGAAAAATCCATTTTGATTTTCACGATTCCCCCTTTGGCATTCAATCCTTGTGGAAGGAAAACCTGCATACGAGTATCAGTAATGACATACTTTGCTTCAACCTCTATAGATTTTCCCTTTACAGTAGAAATTACTTTCACCGATTTTATTTTATGCCCACCGTCAAAAATCTGACCTTGCGCCCCATTTCGGCTTCCTGTAATAGGAACAACTGCATTTCCACGGGAATCTGACTTAAATAAATTTTGGTCCAAGTTCATCCAAACAAAAGCCAATTTATCAGGACTATTGTTAGTATAAGTGATAATTCCGGTTCCTGTAATTTCGTTATTTTTTTCATCCAGTTTCGCCGTTAATTTATAATCGGCTCTGTTTTGCCAATATTCAGCACCTGGCTGACCACTTGCTGAGCGGGTACTTGTTCCGTTTTTTGTATAAAAAAATGGAGCAAAAGCATCATGGTAATCGTACTTTGAGATTGGATTGCTGGATGCATTTACTGGGGTTTGTTGCGCCCAAATAGACGTAACCACTAATAATAAGGTCAAATGTAGCATGACTCTGAAGCGAATGTTTTTCATTTTTTTGCTATTTATATCACAAATAAATGAAAAAAAAGAGGATTTCAAACTATTTCAAAAGAATTGATTGCATTTTAAATGAATAAAATTAGCCGCAATCCCAATTATTATTAAAAATTATAAAATATATTTACCATTTAAAATCAATTTTTAAATTAACTGAAAAACCATTTTGACAACTACAATTAAAAACTCGAATCTAATTGCTGAAATTAAGCACTTAGGAGCTGAATTAGTTTCCTTAAAAACTAATTTGAATAAAGAATATATTTGGGAAGGAAATCCTGATTTTTGGGGCAAACACTCCCCTATTTTATTTCCGATTGTTGGAACTTTAAAAAACAATTCTTTTCATTACAATGGAATCGAATATCATTTATCCCGTCATGGTTTCGCCAGAGATATGGAGTTTGAATTAGTCGATAAAAAGGAAAATAGCGCTACTTTTTCGATACAGTCTTCTGAAGAAACGCTAAAAGTATATCCATTTGTATTTGAATTACAGCTCATTTACACATTGGATGAAAATAGTTTACACATTGAATATAAAGTCATTAATAAAGGGAAATCTCAAATACCATTTTCTATTGGGGCACACCCAGCATTTGCTTTACCCGGAAATTTTGAGAACTATTCCATTGCATTCGAAAAAGAAGAACCTTTGCAATATTATCTTTTGGAAAATGATTTGATTTCAAATAAAACTAAGAAATTAGAAGCTCAAAACAAACGAATTCCATTGACCTACCAATTATTCGAAAATGACGCCTTGATTTTCAAAACATTAGAATCTAATTCATTGACAATTTTAGAAAACGAAAATCCGGTTTTAAGAGTAAACTTCGAAGATTTTCCAAGTTTAGGAATTTGGACAAAAATAAATGCGCCGTTTCTTTGCATCGAACCTTGGTTTGGTTATTCTGATACTTATGAAAATTCTGGAAATCTATTTGAAAAAGAAGGCATCCAAATTTTGGAAGCAAGCGACTCTTTCAAATCAAAATTTAGCATCGAAATCCTTTAATTTGTATAAAAAAATCAATAAAATATGTTATCCATAAATTTTAATCCTTTTCCAAATCTGGAAACCGAGCGTCTAATATTAAGACGTGTTGATGCGAATGACGTAAACGAAATTTTCGCTTTGCGTTCTAACCCGGAAACGATGAAATATATTCCAAGACCTTTAGTAAAAACTACTGAGGATGCCTTGGAACACATTGCTATGATTGATGCCAAAATTGAAACTAATGAAGGAATCAATTGGGCGATCACATTAAAAGATGACCCAAAACTGATTGGCCTTATTGGTCATTATAGAATAAAACCGGAACATTTTCGAGCAGAGATTGGTTATATGTTGCTTCCTGAATTTAATGGAAAAGGCATCATCTCTGAGGCTGTAAAAGAAGCGGTTAATTATGGTTTTAAAGTAATGAAACTTCATTCTCTTGAAGCAATAATTGCCCCTGAGAATCATGGGTCTATGAAAGTTTTAGAAAAAAATGGTTTTGTAAAAGAAGCCCATTTAAAAGAGAATGAATTTTACGATGGCCGCTTTTTGGATACTGTTATTTATTCCATTTTGAATACAAAGTGATTTAAAAATTTTAATATAACATTAGTACAAAATCTGAATTATAAATTTATTTGAAAGAATTATCTTTATATTTGCCGCCGAAATAAATGCCTTTCTAAAGCATTTGCAAAACTTTATCATGAAAAATTTATTAGTAATTGCAATTCTTTTCTTCTCAATACATTCACAAAGTCAAACCTATGTAAAGATAAATGCCTTAACCACTGCTTTTACTGTTCCTAATGTAGGTATTGAAACCAGTATTGGGAAAAAATTCACTTTTCAATTTGATATTTTGGCATCGCCTTGGAAATCAATATACGGTAAACCAAGACAATTCTATGCTTTTATACCGGAAGTCCGATACCATTTTAATGAAAAATATAGCGGTTTTTACGTTGGTGGCCATATTGGAGCCAGTATATTTAATTTCCAAAAATGGAATTACTTAAATACGGATCTATATGAAAAGGGATATGGTTATGTTATGGGGGGAACTATTGGATATCAAACTAAAATAAATGATAAGTTTGTATTAGATTGTTTTTTGGGTGGTGGATCCAGTCAAGGTTTCTATAAAGGATATTACATAAGTACCGGTGAACGCTATGATAAAGCTACCAACTATAACAAAAGCGGTGAGTGGATTCCCTATAGAGGTGGCGTTATGATTTCCTATCGTATCAATTAGATCCCTTTATTAATCTTTGAGGCTGTTTTAACATATAATTCTTCCACTTGTTTTCTTGCCCAGTCCGTTTTTCGCAAAAAAGTCAAGCTGGATTTTATACTTGGATTATCTGTAAAACATTTAACTTTTATGAGTGCTCCCAAGGTATCAAATCCATAATATTCAACAAGCTGTTCAACAATTTTTTGTAGAGTAATACCGTGAAGCGGATCTTTTGATTTCGAATTTTCCATTTTGCAAATTTAAGTATTTATATAAAAACAATTGGTGTTTCGTAGATTTGTTTCTACCTTTGTATTCCTATGCTGAAAACAATAAATATCTACAATAAAAGAGCCAAATTCGACTATGAAATAATCGAGACATTTACTGCTGGAATTGTTTTGGCAGGAACTGAAATTAAATCCATTCGATTAGGAAAAGCTAACATTACGGAGAGTTTTTGCGAGTTTAGTAACAATGAACTTTTCGCTATCAATACATATATTGAAGAATATACTTTTGGCAATCAATTCAACCACAAAGCCAGAAGCGAACGTAAATTACTTTTGAATAAAAGAGAATTGAAAGGATTAATCAAAAGCGTTCAAGCCAAAGGACTAACCATTATTCCTTTGAAATTGTTCACTAATGAAAAAGGAATGGCTAAACTCCAAATTGGTCTTTGTAAAGGAAAGAAAACCTATGACAAGCGCGAATCGCTAAAAGAACAAGATACAAAACGCGACCTTGACAGAATAAAAAAATCATTTTAAATTAAATTTTAAGTCATATTTGTGTTTTTTTACCAAATAAAAATGACTAAATTTGTCAAGACAATTTAAAACATTTTTATAAAATGAAAACACTACTCAAAAATGCAAGAGAACAAAAAGGACTTAAGACTAGAGAAGTGGCTCAACTTTTAGGAATTGATCAAGCCTTAATCAGTAAATTTGAAAGTGGCACCAGAAAACCTACGAGAGATCAAGTTTTAAAACTCGCATCATTACTTGAAATAGATATAGAAACCATAATGGTAGCTTGGCTTAAAGAAAAAATTCTTTATGAAATAGGCCAAGATGAATTTGCATTAAAAGCATTACAGGTTGCAGAGGAAGAAATAAAATACCAAAATAAAGCTGCTAAGAAAAAGCTATCTACAACATTGCAAAAAATGTTAGATGAAATAGATTCCTTGAAGACAAAATTGGATTCTTTTAGAGCGTTTGACAGTTATCGTATTGCTCAGGCATTGGAATTAGAATATACTTTTGAAAGTAACCGTATAGAAGGAAATACCATGACGCTTCGGGAAACTGATTTGGTTATCAATGAAGGTTTGACTATTTCAGGAAAAAGTATGCGGGAACATCTTGAAGTCATTAATCATCAGGAAGCGATTGCTTACATTAAAGATTTGATGCAAAAAAACACTTCCATAAATGAACGAGAAGTACTTTCTATTCACAATCTTATTTTAAGAGGAATCCATCCAGAAGACGCAGGTCGCTATAGAAAAGTCCAAGTAATGATACAGGGAAGCAGTCATATGCCTCCGCAACCTTTTCTGGTTGCTAAAGAAATGGAAGATTTTTTCATTTGGTTTGAAACCAATAAAAACAGCCTTCATCCTATCGTTTTGGCTGCAGAAATGCACGAACGATTAGTCACTATCCATCCATTTATTGATGGAAATGGCAGGACTTCACGCTTGGTGATGAACTTGATTTTGTTGCAACATGGCTACATCATCGCTAATATAAAAGGAGATTATGAAAGTAGAATGCAATATTACCAAGCACTGGAAACAGCTCAAACTAAGAATAACAAAGAAGACTTTTTGTTATTTATAGCTCAAATGGAAAAAGAAAGCTTAGAACGTTATCTAAGTATTATTGGTCAATAAAAAACATTTTCAGCTCCCTTCCCTTTGCTTCGCCAGTTCGCTATCGCTCGTGCAATGTCATTAAGTTAAGAAATTTTCAAAAGCTATCTTTTTGATTTTTAGTTACATTAGGTTTTATTCTGGTTCTATATTTTCCTGAATTTCTTTCAAAAGATCTATTGGGTCTTATTGGAATAAGGTTTTCTTTACACAACTGCTTAAGGTCTTCAAAAGATTTTTCCATTGATTTTGAAGTAAGGAATAAATCTAGTATTCTGTTTTTAAGAAAGCCATAAGATAAATTGGTGTTGATTTTATAATCATATTTTTTTTGTTGATTATCCTTAACTAAATCATCTTCTAATTCACTTACAATTAAAGTTTGTATATTACTCACAAATAGTGCTGCATAGAAATCTTGTTGAATACTTTCATTGGAGTACCCTGAGAAATGTTCAACTTTTAATTTATTTTTTAATCGATCATAAAATGTTTCTATTTCCCATCTTTGGCTGTACAATTCTTTAAAAACTGAACTAGGATATTTTTTACTATCTAATAATGATGTAATTAATATTTCTGTTTGCCCTTTAGGTAGCTCTACACGTATTAATCTAACTTCAATTGGAGTATCCTTGCCGTATGGCTTGTCGGATAGTTTAGTGTTTTTCCCAGGATAGAAAGTTACTATTTGAGACTTCTTTTTACTTGATTCAAAATCAATGGTAACTTGACTAAAAGAAACTTTCACACGCATGAGAAAATTTAAATCTCTTTTTATATGCTCATAAATAAAACCATATGAAGGATAACCTCTGTCGTAAATTAATAAATCATTGGATTTGCAATGCAATAAATGTGATAAAGCTAATTTTCTTTCTCCTGAATTTAAAGGAGCTAAAATTCCATCTAAAACATAGTTGTTTTTAACATCGTATATTACTGAACATCTTGCTTGAACTATGCTAGTGGTTGTTTGGTTTTTTGCATCACCATACATAGATTTTAATTCATTAGTGATAGGTAAGGTAATTCGAGAACCGTCTATTGCTAATAGTCTAAATTCTCCCCATAGTTTTATAGCTTTATCATTATCAGTGTAAAATTCATCTATTAATGTTTGGGAAAGTTTTTTAAAGACTTCTGGTTTTACCTTCATTCGAGCTTGAACAAATGCGCTCTTTGTAAACTTACTACCAATATTGGGTTTTAGAAAACTAATGAAGTTATCTATTTCCATCGTGAGGCTTTTTCTAAGGAAGTTTAACATAAATAGCAAGATAAAAGGAAAATTCTGTTTTCTATTTCGTGTAAAGTGTTTTTCTGAAACTTTATATTCGTTTTTCAATTCCTCACTAAATAATTGTGTTTGTATCTTTTTGAAGATAAAAATAGCTGTTTTTTTTCAAAGTTATAAATGATTGATTATCATATAAATATACGAAAAATTTTACAAATAAAGTGCATAATTATCTATAAATCAGCAAGATAAATCCTTAACTTAATGACATTGATCGCTCGTGTGGGAAGGGCTGGGGATGGGATTTTAATTTCTATCTTCTAATAGTGGTACAAATCGAAACTCCCCAAACTCATGTTTTTCGAATTGCGTTTCATTTTTTCTGATTAGTAAAGTCATAATTTGGACCTCTTCTCCTAACGGAATAACCAACCTTCCTCCTATTTTCAACTGTGCCATCAAAGGCTGGGGAATAAATGGAGCTCCCGCAGTTACAATAATACTATCAAAAGGTGCGTAACTTGGTAACCCTTTGTATCCATCTCCAAAAGAAAGATGTTTGGGACGAATACCTAATTTTGGAAATAAAATAGAAGTCTGTTTAAACAATTCGTTTTGCCTTTCTACGCTAAATACTTTTGCTCCCATGGTACACAAAACAGCGGTTTGATACCCAGAACCTGTTCCAATTTCTAAAATTTTATGTTCTTTTTTAACTTCTAATAATTGGGATTGAAAAGCTACTGTATACGGTTGCGAAATAGTTTGGCCTGCGCCAATAGGAAATGCTTTGTCTTGATAGGCATAATCTTCAAAACTGGAATTCAAAAACAAGTGTCTTGGGATTTTTTTTATCGCAGCCAAAACACTTTTATCAGTAATCCCTTTTTGTTCCAAAGTGCTTACTAACTGATTCCGAAGTCCTTGATGTTTGGCTGTGTCTTTCAAAATTTACTATTTTATTTTGGTAAAAATAGAAAACAATTTCTAATTTCAAATATTGAAAATTGAATTTAAAATACATTAAATAATTGTCCCATATCAATAATAGATTAATCATTTTATTGCTATTTTTGTACAAATTACATAATTATGCTGAAAATTGGAGTATTAGGTGCCGGTCATCTAGGAAAAATACATTTGCGTTTATTACAACAATCAGAAAAATATGAATTGGTTGGTTTTTATGATGAAAATCTTGAAAATGGAGCCAAAATTGCTGCTGAATTTGGCTACAAACAATTTGAGACCATAGCCAAATTGATTCACGCTGTTGATGTTATAGACATCGTTACTCCTACCCTTTCTCATTACAAATGTGCTAAAGTTTCTATAAAATCAGGAAAACACGTTTTTATTGAAAAACCCATTTCTACAACTGTTGAAGAAGCAGAAGAAATAATCGCTTTAGCAAAAGAGTACAATATCAAAGGACAAGTAGGACATGTAGAGCGATTCAATCCAGCATTTATCGCTACCAAAAACATGATTGAAAATCCTATGTTTATTGAAACACACCGTTTGGCGGAATTCAATCCTCGTGGTACGGATGTTCCCGTAGTGCTGGATTTGATGATTCATGATATTGATGCTATTTTGAGCGTTGTAAAATCTAAAGTAAAAAGTATTAATGCCAGTGGCGTTTCGGTTATTAGCGATACTCCTGATATTGCCAATGCCCGAATCGAATTCGAAAATGGTTGTGTTGCAAATTTAACTGCCAGCAGAATTTCGATGAAAAACATGCGTAAATCGCGTTTCTTCCAGAAAGATGCTTATATCTCTGTAGATTTCTTAGAGAAAAAATGTGAAGTTGTAAAAATGAAAGATGCTCCAGAAGTTCCTGGTGATTTTGATATCATTTTACAAAATGCGGAAGGTGTAAAAAAACAAATCTACTTCTCCAATCCTGATGTGGAACAAAACAACGCTATTCTTGACGAATTAGAATCATTTGCTGATGCCATCAACAATAATACTACTCCTGTTGTAACATTAGAGCAAGCTACAGAGGCTCTAAGAGTAGCATACCAAATCATCAATTGTTTTAAAAAATAGTTTTTGATGGATAATAAGTTAGAAATTAAATATCGAAATCAAAAACAGTTATTTGAGATATTAGATGAAGAGATACGTGTAGATTTAGATACTTCAAAACATAAACTTAAGTATAATATCCCATTAGAAGATATAAAAAACACTCATTTTATTTCTAAAACAAAACAAAATGGTTTTACTTTAATTGCTTATTTTTCAATTATTTTAAATTTTTTATTTGCGATTTATATATCATCTGAATATATAAAACTCACAAAAAATTTACTTCTAAGCCTATTTTTTTCAATTTCATTTGCTATAATATTCGTATTAAAAACATTATTTGAAGATTATGATGAAAAACATATTGATTCCTCAAAGCTTTTTTATTTCATATACACTAAAAAAAACGCATCAGAAATAGATAAATTCATCGAATTAGTATACAAAAAACAAATCGAATTTTTCAGAAGAAAATATTTTTTGATTGATCCAATCTTACCATACAATGTTCAATATGAAAGATATATTTGGCTTTACAGCAATAAATATATTAATGAAAATGAATATGAAGTAATAAAAGAAAATTTAGATAAATACTTCAGCTTTAATCCAACTCTATAATATGAAAACAATAGCTGTAATCGGAGCAGGAACAATGGGTAACGGAATTGCCCATACTTTTGCCCAAAGTGGTTTTACCGTAAAATTAATTGATGTTTCAGAAAAATCTTTAGATAAAGGAATGGCAACTATTGCTGCCAATTTAGATAGAATGCTGGCAAAAGGAACCATCACTCATGAAGATGTAGCCAAAACAATTACCAATATAATCACGTATACAGATATCAAAGATGGCGTTGTAGGCGTTGATTTAGTGATTGAAGCAGCTACAGAAAATGTTGAATTAAAACTAAATATTTTCAAGCAGTTAAACGAAGCTTGTTCTCATAATACGATTTTGGCAACCAATACTTCTTCCATTTCCATCACGCAAATCGGAGCAGTTGTAGCACATCCGGAACGCGTTATAGGAATGCACTTTATGAATCCCGTGCCTATCATGAAACTGGTGGAAATCATTCGTGGCTATAACACCAGCGACGAAGTAACTAAAATCATCATGAATCTTTCTGAGAAATTAGGAAAAACTCCAGTTGAGGTAAACGATTATCCTGGATTTGTAGCCAATAGAATTTTGATGCCCATGATCAATGAAGCCATCGAAACTTTATATAACAAAGTTGCTGGAGTTTATGAAATTGACACGGTTATGAAATTAGGAATGGGTCATCCAATGGGGCCTTTACAACTAGCTGATTTTATTGGTCTTGATGTGTGTTTAGCCATTCTAAATGTAATGTATGATGGATTCAAAAACCCAAAATATGCTCCTTGCCCTTTATTAGTAAACATGGTTCGTGCGGGAAAAATGGGAGTAAAAACAGGAGAAGGTTTCTACGATTATTCGGAAAGCAAAAAAGCAGAGAAAATTGCTAAACAATTTATTTAAAATGTCAATAGCAAATAATTTACTCAACATAAAAGCTACATTACCGGAACATGTAACCTTAGTTGCGGTTTCTAAAACTAAACCTGTTTTGGATTTAATGGAAGCTTATGAAGCCGGTCAACGCATTTTTGGAGAAAACAAAATCCAGGAAATGGCCGAGAAATGGGAACAAATGCCCAGAGACATTCAATGGCACATGATAGGTCATGTTCAAACAAATAAAGTCAAATTTATGGCACAATTTGTGAGCTTGATTCATGGAGTGGATAGTTTGAAATTATTGCAGGAAATCAACAAACAAGCTCAAAAAAACAATAGAATTATCGATTGCTTATTGCAAATTCATATTGCAGAAGAGGAAACTAAATTTGGACTCGACGAGGAAGAACTCGCTTCACTCCTATCTTCAAATGAATTTCAGGAACTGAAAAATATCCGAATCGTTGGATTAATGGGAATGGCAACTTTTACAAACAATAAAGATCAAATCAAGAAAGAATTCACTCATTTGAAATCGATTTTTGACGCGATTCTCAGTACAGACGCGATTAATCGCGTCTCTACGGTATCAATATTATCAATGGGAATGTCCGGCGATTATCAACTTGCAATTGAATGCGGAAGCACGATGGTTCGGATTGGAAGTAGTATCTTTGGGGGAAGATAATTTGTAATAACAGAATTCAATTTCAATAAAAATGCAAGTAAGCGAACCTAATTTTGATAAAATCTACAATTTTGAAGACCGTTTAGTTAGATTTGCAGGTGAATGCATTTTCTTTGTTAGAAAATTAGAAAAGTCTTATGAAATTGAATATTATAAAAACCAACTGATAAGATCATCTGGAAGTTCTTCACTAAATTATGGAGAGGCTCAAGGTACAATAACGAGTAAAGATTTTATATTTAAAGTTTCTCTTTCCGTTAAGGAACTCAAAGAGTCCAGAAATTCATTAAAAGTTCTGGATTATATAAAAGCAGGAGATTTAGAAGAAAGAAAGTGGCTTTTGACAGAAGTTGAAGAACTAATAGCTATCGCTTCAAAAATGATAAACAATAAAAAATAATTCAATAACAATTACAATGGCAATAACAATATTTTTTCAATAGCAATTACAATATTCAATTTTTTAGATTTTTAAAATTGATATTTGATTTTAATATTGACTTTGTTATTGTAATTTATTTTTAAAATTGCTATTGCTATTGATTTTTGAAATTGACATTGAAAATGTACGCAATACTAGACATAGAAACCACTGGAGGACAATTTAACGAAGAAGGAATCACTGAAATCGCCATCTATAAATTTGACGGCCATGAAGTAGTCGATCAATTCATCAGTTTAGTAAATCCGGAAATTCCAATTCAGCCATTTGTAGTGAAGCTTACTGGTATTAATAATGCCATGTTACAATCTGCTCCCAAGTTTTTTGAAGTTGCGAAACGCATCATTGAAATGACAAATGACTGTGTTATCGTGGCGCATAATGCCTCTTTTGATTACCGAATCTTAAGAACCGAATTCCGGCGATTAGGGTATGATTTTGAAGCGAGAACACTTTGCACGGTTGAATTATCAAAAAAATTATTACCAGAGCAACCTTCCCATAGTTTAGGAAAATTAGTTCGTGCTCTTGGAATCCCAATGGCAGATCGCCACAGAGCCAGTGGTGATGCTTTGGCGACAGTCAAATTATTTAAAATTCTTTTAGAAAAAGATTTAGAGAAAGAAATTGTAAAAGATTTTATAAAGCTGGAAATCGAAAAAGGAATTGCTCCAAAATTACTGGATATTGTGGCTAGCTTACCTTCAAAAACAGGCATCTATTACATTCACAATGAAAAAGGAAATCTAATTTATATTGGCAAAAGCCGAAACATAAAAAAACGGGTCAATCAGCATTTTACAGGGACTTCCACAAAATGCAAGAAAATACAATCCGAAGTTTTCACGGTAACGTATGATGAAACAGGAAGTGAATTGATCGCTTTATTGAAAGAAAGTGAAGAAATAAAAATCAACAAACCAATTCATAACCGAGCGCAAAGAAAAAGTATTTTTCAATTGGCTTTATATGCTGAAAAAGATAAAAATGGTTATCTAAACCTAAAACTTCAAAAAGCGGATGGTCGAAAAAAAGAAATCACCTCATTTACTTCCCTTCAAGAAGGTAAAAATGCGTTATTCAGAATAACTTCTCATTATAATTTGTGCCAAAAACTTACTGGTTTATATGTTTCTAAAACAAACTGTTTTCAATACAATATAAAAGAATGTGACGGAGCGTGCATTGGCGAGATTTCTGCCGAAGAATATAACGCAAGAGTTCTGGGATTTATAGAAAAAAATAGTTTCGAAAATCAAAATATGGTACTTATTGACCGAGGAAGAACCATCAATGAACGCAGCGCAGTTTTGATTGAAAACGGAATTTATAAAGGGTATGCTTTCTATGACTTAAACTATCAAATCAACAACATCGAAATTCTTAAAAATATTATCATTCCCATGCAAAACAATAGGGATATACGTAATATTATTCAAGGTCATGTTCGAAAAAGTAAAACACTGAAAATTGTAAAATTCTAATCGCATGCTAATAATTACAACCTAATTATGCAAAGATTAAAGTCAAAATTTGACGCTTTTAGACATAGAACTAATGTCGTAATTTACGGAACGAATACCGCTTCCGGAAGATTATTTGATCTCATTCTTTTAGGCGTTATTCTATTGAGTGTCGTTATAGTGATGCTTGAGACAGTCAAAGGTTTTGACACAAAGTACCACCAACAACTCATTGTTTTGGAATGGATTATTACTATTTTCTTTACTTTAGAATACATACTTCGAATTATATCTATTAAAAAACCCATAAAATATATCTTTAGTTTTTATGGAATAATTGATTTGATTGCAACATTACCCATGTATTTTTCCCTGTTTTTTGTTGGAACTAGCGTTTTAACAGTTGTTAGAGCTTTACGATTGTTGCGATTATTCAAGATTTTGAAACATCCACAATTCTCCAGTCAATCCACTCATTTAAAAGAAGCCTTGATTGCCAGTAGAGGGAAAATACTTATTTTCATCTACTTCATGTTAATCAGCAGTGTAATAATTGGCTCCGTAATGTATATTGTTGAAGGAAAAGAAGGCGGTTTTACGAGTATTCCCATCAGTATTTATTGGACCATTGTAACGCTTACAACAGTTGGTTATGGCGATATTTCACCCATAACACCGCTAGGACAGGCCATTGCTTCGGTAGTAATGATAATGGGTTATGGTATTATTGCCGTTCCTACAGGAATTGTTTCTGCTGAATTTGCAAACAGTAACCGTACTAAACTAAGGGCCGAAAGAATCAATCCATGTACTGTTTGCGGAACAGAAGGACATGAACATAATGCAAAATACTGCTATCATTGTGGTGCAGAACTATAACTTATTAATTGAAGCAATTCCAGCTGTACACTGCAACTCCTCGTTATTCCAGTTGTTTTTCTAAGGCATAAAAGGAGCTTCCTTTGGTCGCTCTTTTACACCAAGAAAAACAAACTTTCATAACTCCGGGGTTTCCGTTTCCATCTGGGCTAAAAAATATGAAATACTTAATAACCATTATCGGACCCACGGCTATAGGAAAAACTTCCTTGAGTATAGTATTAGCTAATTATTTTAAATGTGATATTATTTCCTGTGATAGCAGACAGTTTTTCAAGGAAATGACCATTGGAACCGCTGTACCAAACAAAGCCGAGTTAGAAGCAGCTACGCATCATTTCATCCAAAACAAATCCATATTCGAGAATTATACAGTTGGTGATTTCGAGAAAGAAGCTATTGCAAAACTTGACGAATTATTTTTGACTAATGATTATGCAATTCTAGTTGGCGGTTCCGGATTATACGTAGATGCAATTTTGAAAGGTTTTGACGAATTTCCTGAAATTGACCCGGCTGTCCGTTCAGAAATAACGACTAATTATGAAAAATTAGGAATTGGATATTTACAACAAAAACTTGAAGTTTTAGATCCTGATTATTATAAAAGTTTGACCAACGAAAATCCTCAAACCCTGCAAAACCCACAACGAATGATGCGTTTCGTGGAAGTATGTCTGGGTTCCGGAAAACCCTATTCTTCTTTTTTAAACCAGAAAAAAAGCAGCAGAAACTTCACTCCTATTTTAATAGGTTTGGAAGCCGACAGAAAGATCATTTACAGTCGAATCAATCAACGTGTTGACATCATGATGAATGAAGGACTTCTCGCTGAAGCAAAAACGCTATTCCCAAATAAAGAATTGAATGCCTTACAAACTGTGGGTTACAGAGAATTATTCAGCTATTTTGACAGAGAAATTTCATTGGAATTTGCCATTGAAGAAATAAAGAAAAACACCCGACGATTTTCAAAACGCCAATTGACTTGGTTCAAAAGAAATGAAAATACCAAATGGTTTGATTTTGAAACTCCATATGAAACTATTGTGGATTACATCCATTCAAAAAACTAAAGAATACAAATTTATAATTCATAATTCATAATTTTCAATATGCCCATCTCTCCAAATTTCACATCAATTCTTAGCAAAGACTGGGAAATCAATTTTACACAATGCGCGCCAAATGGATTTTTAAAATACACTGATTTGTGTAATATTTTACAATTAACGGCTGCGGCACATTCAGAAATTGGTGGAATTAGTTTTACGGACATGCAGGAATTTGACCAAGCCTGGGTTTTGAGCAGAATGCGTGTTGAAATCTCTAAATTACCAAAATGGGGAGATACTGTAACTGTGAAAACATGGATCAATTCCTTGGAGAACTCTCGTTCAGTACGGGCGTTGGAAATGCATGTAAATGGAGAAAAAATTGTGGGTTCTGAGACTTTTTGGGCTGTATTCAATACTAAAAGGCGTCGACCAGAAGGATTGGTGTTACCGTTTGAACATTTTGAATTATATCCCGAAAAAAGAGCCACTATTGATGGTTTTTCCAAAATAAATTTCAATAATGAGAAAGAAATAGTTTTTGAAAAAAACGTCTTTTTATCAGATTTAGACATTGTAAATCATGTCAATAATGTCAAATATCTGGAATGGTGTTTGGATTTGGTTGATGAAAAATTAATTCTGAATCAAGCTGTTAAAAGCTTTGAAATGAATTTCCTTAAAGAATTGTCTTTAAAAGATAAAGTAATAATTCATGAAAATATTTCTGAAAACAAAACAGTTTTTAGTATTACAAAAGAAGATAAAACCAGCTTTGCCTTACAATTAAATTGGGAATAATCAATTATCTTCAAAATTTTCAAACAGCACTTAATCTGGTCAAATCAGCATCAGATAAGAAAATTATTCTCAAAAACATTGATCATCTAAATCCCAATGCACTCTAATCCTTTGTTTTGTCGCGAAGAAGAGAGGCTGTGTCGGTATTCTTTTTTAATTGAAATAAAAACAGCTATAAATCATACGATTTACAGGTGTTTTTTTAATTACTTCCAAAATAAATTCATTTCTAAGAAATAAAATTACCTATGTGATAAATGTTACTGTACACGAAATTTTAACTGACAATCTTTGCAGTATAAAATTTTTACAATTATGGAATATATAGGTTATTTTTCGTCAATACTCATTGGCATTGCATTAGGACTGATCGGTGGTGGTGGCAGTATTCTTACCGTACCGGTATTAGTTTATTTATTTGCTATTGAACCCGTTTTGGCAACGGCTTACTCGCTATTTATTGTTGGACTTACTAGTGCTGTAGGTACCGTTGGTTATTTCAAAAAAGGTTTAGTAAATATCAAAACAGCTATTGTCTTTGGTATTCCTTCAATCATTGCTGTTTTTATAACTAGAGCTTATATCGTTCCTGCGATTCCAAAAGAAGTATTTACGGTGGGTGATTTTATGGTTACCAAAAACCTGTTAATGATGTTACTTTTTGCAGTAATTATGATTGCAGCTTCGTACAGCATGATTAAAAAAGATAAAAAAAATATAGAAGAAAAATCGGAAGAACAAAAATTCAATTATCCACTTATACTTATTGAAGGAGCTATTGTTGGAGTTATCACTGGTTTAGTAGGTGCTGGTGGTGGTTTCTTAATTATCCCTGCCTTAGTGATTTTAAGTAAACTTCCAATGAAAGAGGCTGTTGGAACTTCATTAGTAATTATTGCTGCTAAATCTTTGATTGGTTTCTTTGGAGAAAGTGGAGAAAATGGTATTAATTGGCAGTTTCTATTTATCATTTCGGCATTTGCGATTGTTGGAATTTTTATTGGCACGGCATTATCTAAAAAAATTGATGGCAATAAACTTAAGCCAGCCTTTGGTTGGTTTGTTTTAGTGATGGGAATTTATATTATAACCAAAGAACTTTTTCTAAAATAAAACCTTGTGTGACAAAAGTCACTAGCTAATAAATTAATAATCAATACTATTGATAGTTTTATTATCATAAAAAAATCATAAAAATGTCAAATCATTATCAAATTCTTGTCATCGGTGGAGGAAATGCAGGACTTTCTGTAGCTTCACAATTGCTTCGCAAAAGAAGTAATCTAAATATCGGAATCATTGATCCTTCAGAAAAACATTATTATCAACCTGCATGGACATTGGTTGGTGCTGGTATATTTGATATTAATAAAACTATTCGAAATGAAAAAGAGGTAATTCCCAAAAACACTACTTGGATTAAAGAAGCCGTAGCTGAATTTATGCCAACTGAAAACAAAGTAAAATGTAGTTCGGGTGATGAATTTACCTATGATTACTTAGTGGTTTGTCCGGGAATTCAATTGGATTGGAATAAAATAGAAGGACTTAAGGAAACATTAGGAAAAAATAATGTAAGTAGTAACTACTCTTTTCAACACGCGCCATACACATGGGAAATGATTAAAAATTTCAAAGGTGGCACTGCAGTTTTTACAAACCCAACAACGCCTATTAAATGCGGTGGAGCACCCCACAAAATTATGTATTTAGCGTGCGATTATTGGCGTAAAAAAGGAATTTTAGACCAATGTGATGTACACTATATTTCAGGAGCTGCTTCTATATTTGGTGTTAAAGAATATGCAGAAACACTGAAAAAAGTCATAGGTCATTACAATATTCACGTTCATTTTGGCGCAAATGTTACAGCGATAAATGGAGAAAATAAAACCGTTGCATTCGAAACCAAAGAAATTGATGAGAATCTAAATCAAAAATTATGTTCAGAAAATGCTGCTTGCTACGGAATAATAGAACATAACGATACGGAGGATCTTAAAAAAGTAATTTTAAATTTTGATTTATGCCACACTGTTCCTCCACAATCGGCTCCTGATTTTATAAAAAACAGCCCTTTGAGAGATCCAGCAAATCCATTGGGATATGTAGAAATAGACAAAAACACGCTGCAACACACTCGTTTTTCTAACATATTCGCTCTAGGAGATTGTACCAATGCACCTTGCAGTAAAACTGGCGCTGCTATTCGCAAACAAGCACCTGTTGTAGTTACTAATCTTTTAGCGATTATCGATAATAAAACAGCGTCGGCTCAATACGACGGTTACAGCGCCTGCCCTATTCCTACTCAATACGGAAAATTAATGTTGGCTGAATTTGATTATTCAAATACGCCAAAAATGACTTTCCCAATCAATCAGGCAAAACCAAATTGGGCTATGTGGATACTTAAAACTAAAATATTGCCTTGGTTGTATTGGAATAAAATTTTAAAAGGAACTGCATAACTAATTTTTAGTTTGTTGCCTGTATTGGCTAGATAGTTTCATAATTATAAGGAAAGCGAGACGGCTGTAGTAAACGCTGTTTTTCATTATGGCTCCAAAGACAAAAATACGCTTAATTATGTATTATCAAATAGCCAAAAAAGTGATTGAGCCAGCATTCAAAAAACGATATAAAAGACCATCTATTTGATGGTCTTTTTTTATGTGTACTAATTGCAAAATATTCAATTACAGTTTACTATGTGACATATATCACATACTATATTTAATCATAAAACAGTTATTTTAATATGACAATTGTCACTTTAGATTAAAAATGTGCCCCCTAATTTTGCCGTATCAATAACTTAAAAAAACTTAATTATGAAAATTGAACAAATTTATACAGGATGTATTGCACACGCAGCATATTATTTAGAAAGTAACGGAGAAGCAGCTATTTTTGATCCATTACGCGAAGTGCAACCATATATCGATAGAGCATTTAAAGATAATGCTAAAATTAAGTACGTTTTTCTAACCCATTTCCATGCTGATTTTGTTTCAGGACATTTGGATTTAGCCAATAAAACAAATGCAAAAATTGTATACGGTCCAACAGCAAAACCTGCTTATGAAGTAATCACTGCGACAGATAATCAAATCTTTGAAGTGGGAAAATATAAAGTAAAAATAATTCACACTCCGGGACATACCATGGAAAGCACTACCTTTTTATTGATTGACGAGAACGGAAAAGAACACGGAATTATAACTGGTGACACATTGTTTATTGGTGATGTAGGCCGTCCTGATTTAGCACAACACGTTGTTGCCGATTTGACCCAAGACAAACTTGCCAGACATCTTTACCAATCGCTACGCAACAAAATCATGCCTTTGTCCGATGATTTAATTGTGTACCCTAATCACGGTGCTGGCTCCGCTTGTGGGAAAATGATGAGCAAAGAAACCACAGATACTTTGGGTAACCAAAAGAAAACCAACTACGCCTTAAACCCAAAGATGACCGAAGATGAGTTTGTTATTGCAGTACTAACCGGATTAACAAATCCTCCAGGATATTTTCCAGCCAATGTTTTGATGAATATCAATGGTTATGAAAGCTTAGATGCTGTACTTAAAAAAGCCAACACGCCTTTAAATCCAGAAGAATTTGAATTGATTGCCAATGAAACTCGTGCTTTAATTCTGGATACGCGATTGGCATCTGAATTTGCAAATGGATTTATCCCCAATAGCATCAACATCGGTTTAGACGGTAATTTTGCCATGTGGGTGGGAGAAATGATTACCGATATAAAGCAAGAGATTTTATTGGTAACCGAAACTGGGAAAGAAGAAGAAAGTATGGTTCGTCTTTCTCGAATTGGCTACGACAATACGATTGGGTACCTAAAAGATGGTTTTAAATCTTGGAAAGAAGCGGGTAAAGAAATAGATAAACTCACCCGAATTACAGCAACAGAACTGGAAGAAAAACTAAAAAATGAGGAAATTCCCGTTTTTGACGTCAGAAAAAAAAGCGAATATTTATCTGAACATCTTTTAGGAGCAGTAAATATTCCGTTAAACGAAATCAACAATCACTTGGCTGAATTTCCAAAAGAAAAACCATTTATCCTGCATTGTGCCGGTGGTTATCGCAGTATGTTAGCCGCATCGATTCTAAAAATGCGTGGTTGGGATAATTTTGTGGATATAATTGGCGGTTTTACAGAAATTAAAGAAACTAATCTTCCTAAAACGGATTATGTATGTCCTACAACATTATTATAAAAATATATCGAAATTTTAAAAAGAGAGGGTCCAAAAAGATCCTCTCTTTTTTTGGTGCAAAGTGATAATAGTCACTATCCAATACTACTGTGACAGTTATTTTTGAAGAAAATTAATAGCCCCATTACAATGAAAAAAATAATTATAGCTTTATTCATTATGCTACTCACTATTACCGGATGTGAAAAAACAGACATAAAAATACCGGCAGAAAATAAACATCAAACCCCAATTGAAAAGTTAGTTTCCGGAAATCAGCGATTTTTAGAAGAAAAAACAATTCATCCCCATCAAAATAAAAAATCGGTTTTAGAAAATCAAAACGCACAACATCCTTTCGCAGTTGTGGTAGCCTGTTCTGACAGCAGAGTTTCTCCTGAAATTCTTTTTGACCAAGGAATAGGCGATTTATTTGTGATTAGAAATGCCGGAAACCTGATTTCTGATATTGATATGGGAAGCATTGAATATGCTGTTGAACATTTAGATGCCAAATTAGTCGTTGTTTTGGGTCACACGGAATGTGGTGCCATCAAAGCCTATATTGGAGATAAAAATAATGCCTATAAAAAACATCTGAATCATATTGATGACATTGTAGAAACCATTGCTAATGAATACGAAGAGAAAAAAGCAGAAAAAAATACACCAAAAAAAAATAATTTATTGGGTTGCATCAATGCAAATATCGAACATTCAAAACGACTCATTCAAGAAAATCCAATTATAAAAGAACACAAAACAAAAATTATTTCCATGCGCTATGACGTGCATACAGGCAAAATAATTCAGTTATAAAACCCTATGTAACATTAGTCACCAATTTTAATAAACTCGTGACCTAATTTTGTCAAATAAATTAGAAACTTAAAAAATAAACAATATGTTTTTTCAACACATTTACGACAAGAGTCTTGCTCAGGCAAGTTATTTTATTGGCTGTCAAAAAGCTGGAGTAGCCGCGGTAATCGATCCAAAAAGGGATGTAGATACCTATCTCGAAATTGCTAAACAGAACAATATGAAAATTACTCATATTTTAGAAACACACATACATGCAGATTTCCTTGCAGGCTCAAGAGAACTAGCCGCTTTGACAGGAGCAGAAATGTACCTTTCAGCGGAAGGCGGACCAGATTGGAAATACGAATTTCCTCATGTTGACGTAAGAGATGGTGATGTTTTAAAAGTAGGAAACTTAAAAATAGAAGTAGTTCACACTCCCGGACATACTCCAGAAAGTATCAGTTTTCTTTTAACGGATACGCCTGCCAGCAACGAACCGGTAATGTTATTCACCGGTGACTTTGTATTTGTTGGTGATATAGGAAGACCTGATTTACTTGAAAAAGCAGCAGGAATGAAAGGAACTCAAGACATTGGTGCCAAACAAATGTATCAATCGATTAATAAATTCGATGCATTACCTGATTATATTCAAGTATGGCCAGGTCATGGAGCAGGTTCTGCTTGTGGAAAAGCATTAGGAGCCGTTCCAAGCACCACTGTAGGTTATGAAAAAATAAGAAACTGGGCTCTTCAACATAAAAATGATGAAACTGGATTTGTAAAATATTTATTGGAAGACCAACCGGAACCACCAAAGTATTTTGCGATGATGAAAAAACTGAATAAAGTTGATCGTCCGCTTCTTACGGCTGTTCCAAAATTGAAAAAACTGGATTACACCGAATTAACAGCAGCTTTAGCAAAAGGAATTAAATTGATTGATGCTAGAGATAAAACGGAATTTTCAAAAGGTTTTATTCCAGAAAGTATTAACATTCAAGGGAATAATTCTTTTGCCACTTGGGCAGGATGGTTTCTTACCTATGATGAACCATTTATGCTGCTTGCTGATGAATCGCAATTGGATGATCTTACGAGAAAACTAATGAGAATAGGATTAGACAACATTCACGGTTACATTCCTTCTACAAAAATATGGGAAGAAAATGGGGGTTCTTTAGAGAAAGTGAATCAAATTACATTAGAAGAGTTTAAAACCTTACAACAAGAAAAAGGCGTTCAAGTGGTTGACCTTCGTGGTGTTGCTGAATATAATGCAGGTCATATCAAAGGAGCTGATAATGTATTTGTAGGTACTTTAGTAAACAATCTGGATAAAATAAGTAAAGATAAAAAAGTATTAATCCATTGCCAAGGCGGTGACAGAGCAGCAATTGCCTATTCATTATTAACACAAAACGGCTATAAAAATGTACTCAACTATTCTCCTGGAATGAATGAATGGATTAATCAAAACAATCCTATTGAATACTAAAAACATCAATTATGTTCGGAATTTTTAAAAATATGTTTTCAAAAAAAGATACAACGCAAATGGAAAAATTAATAAAAGAAGGTGCGTTCCTTGTAGATGTTCGCACACCAGCAGAATTTGCTGAAGGTCACGTAAAAGGATCAACAAATATTCCTTTGGATCAAGTGGCGAGTCAATTGGCAAAATTTAAAGGAAAAGAACACATTATTGTTTTCTGCCGAAGTGGTAATCGCAGCGGTCAAGCCAAAATGATTTTGGAACAAAATGGTTTCAAAAACGTCACAAATGGCGGTACTTGGCAAGATGTAAATGAAGCGATAAGCAAATAAACAGAGGTGCTATTAAAATATTGTGCAGTTTAAAACAAGAAATATATTTGTTTTAAACTGTACACTTATTTAGAAATCGAAATTTGATGTAAATAAAGAAGTAAATTTGATAGACTTTTTAAGAGATACTAATGAATTTATTGTTTTGAATTTAACAAAGACTACTGAGCTCCTTTTTGAAATTAATTCGAAAAAAAACTGACATGAAAGATACAAAAGCAATGAACAAAGACTTAATTTTAAGAGAAAAATTAGCATTACAGCGAACTGTACTGGCCAATCAATCTACTTTTCTTGCCTTTTTGAGAACGTCAATGTATTTTTTGATTGCGGGTTTGAGTTTGCGAAATTTATTAAAAGTTGAAAATAGTTTATTCATTGAAATCGCACTTTTCATCACTTCGTTTGTGATTTTTATTCTCGGAACACTCAACTATTTCAAGCATAAAAAATCCATTTCCGAAAACAAAAAACACATTGGGGACTACCAATTAGAATATTACGAGTTATAAAAACGTAATTCTTTTTTTGCCTTTACTCCTTTTCTAAACTAAGCTAGTAATCAGTTTGAAAAACACGAAACTATTTTTTGAACTTAAAAAAACCACACACAATTGAAAGCAAATACAACCAAACTTGGACTAAAAGAAAATTGGAAACAATTTACCATTTTGGTCATCGTCAATGCCTTTGTTGGCGGAATGATAGGAATGGAAAGAACAATTATTCCAAAATTTGCCGAAATTGAATTTGGTATTGCTTCAAAAACAGCTATTCTTTCATTTATAACTGCATTTGGAATTACAAAAGCCATTACCAATTATTTCACAGGCAAGTTGGCGAATCGTTTCGGTAGAAAAAATTTACTTTTATTTGGTTGGATTCTGGCCATACCTATCCCTTTTATTTTGATATATGCAGAATCATGGAACTGGGTGATTTTTGCTAATATTCTGTTGGGAATTAGTCAAGGACTAACTTGGAGCAGTACGGTGGTGATGAAAATTGATTTAGTTGGAGAAAAAGATCGTGGACTGGCAATGGGACTCAACGAATTTGCCGGTTATTTTGCCGTTGGGTTAGTTGCTTTTCTGTCAGGCTATATCGCCCAAAAATATGGCATTACACCCTACCCTTTTTACTTGGGAATTGGGATTTCTATAATTGGTTTTTTGTTAACTTTATTTTTTGTGAAAGATACCAGAGTATTTGTACACCAAGAAAATACCACCAATCAAACCCAAAAATTAGAAAACATTTTTCTAGAAACCACTTTCAAAAACAAAACTTTAAGTGCTGTTACGCAAGCTGGATTAGTCAATAATTTGAATGACGGCATGATTTGGGGACTTTTGCCTATAGTGTTGCTTTCATTGAATTATGATTCTCAGAATATTGGCGTCATAACAGCTATTTATCCTACCGTTTGGGGTTTTGGACAATTGATAACCGGAAAAATGTCGGATATATATTCGAAAAAAAAGATGCTTTTTTGGGGAATGTTAGTACAAGGAATTGCGATTATTTTTATTCCTTTCAGTACCGAAATGTATCAATTAGCAACTATTTCAGCCTTATTAGGGTTTGGAACTGCCTTAGTTTATCCTACTTTTTTATCTGCCATTGCACAAGCCACAAATCCAACACAAAGAGCGGAAAGCATTGGTACATTTAGACTTTGGAGGGATTTAGGTTATGCGATAGGCGCTATTATTTCAGGAATAACCGCTGATTTATTTGGGGTAAATTATGCTATTATATTGATAGGTGTTATCACAATTCTATCGTCTGTAATAATCAAAGTTCGTATGCCGAAAGACCATTTGCAAAAGACAAATAACTAATACAATCAACATGAAAGAAATAGATAGCTCCTCAAATGAATGCATTTCAGTTGAAGAGGCAAAACAAGCACTTCAGCAAAATGAAAAAATACAGATTATTGATGTCCGTTCCAAAGAAGAATTCGAAAACAATCATATTCCGGAAGCCATAAATATTGCTTTGTCAGAAATTGAAAACCAAATACATAAAATCAAAAAAGATCATAAAATCATCACCGCTTGTGGCAAAGGTGGAGGAAGGTCGATGGATGGCGCTAAAATTTTAAAAGAAATGGGATACAATGCCAACTGGCTTTGCGGCGGAACAAATGAGTGGTTGAATTTAAAATAAAGTATAAAGTTAAAGTCAATATTCTTTCTTTTCAGAAAGTAATGCTACAAAAACATAAAAATGAACTGGAAAACACCAAAAAAATCTACCTTACAAAATATTGCTTTTATCCTATTTATAGCACTGCTTCTGTTTAGTCCTTTGGGCACTTTTGTAAAAATACAATTAAACCGCTTAATTGCTTTTTCACCTAAAACTATTGCTGTAACAGATCAAAAAATGCTTTCCAGTTACCAATGGCAATTAGTTGATGCTACCGGGCAGCGTGTGACATTGGAAGAATACAAAGGAAAAATAATATTCATTAATTTCTGGGCCACATGGTGCCCGCCTTGTATTGCCGAAATGCCAAGTATACAAAAATTATATGTTGATTATCAGGATAAAATGGTCTTTTTGTTTGTGACTACTGATTCTTTTGAAAAAGCAAAAGCGTTTTTAGTCAAAGAAAATTTAACGCTTCCTATATATCAATCGGTTACAAATCCTCCTACGGAAATGGAGTCATCAACAATTCCAGCCACTTATCTTATTGACAAACAAGGAAATGTAATTTTAGCCAAAATTGGTACTGCAAATTGGAATAGTGATTCGTTCCGAGAAAAATTAGAGGAGTTACTAAAAAAGTAATAGGACTATCCGTTACTAATACCAAGCTACATTTTATGAATAAAATTTTGCTGTTTTGTCATTTCGACGAAGGAGAAATCACATAACAATAGCAACTAATGAGTTTTTCCTTCGTCGAAATGACAAATTAATTACTATTGGTATCGGACAGTCATAAAATATAACTGTGAGCTTTGCGGAATAATATTGCTTTTTGGCCACAGATTTAAAAGATTTTCACTGATTTCCCCTAATAAATCTAATTCACTTTTCTCTAATCTGTGGAAATCTTTTAAATCTGTGGCAAAAAGTATTTTTTAGTATTAGTAACGGATCATTATTAAAAGTAATATAATAATAAAAAAACGAGAGTATAAAACGCGAAAGACATTTGATAAATCAAACCCTTTTTAATTTGAAATAACCGACCTCAATTCAAACCTTATAAATAGCTAGTACATTATAACTGAATTGAAACAGGATAATTACTCTTATTTATATCATTTTTTACTTTTTTTTTGTTGTGTGACAAAAGTAACATAACTACTCATTTATAAGTATAATCTTTGCATCAATAAATCAACAAATATGGAAATTTTAGAAATAATCAAACAACCTTGGCCTTGGTATATTGCAGGCCCATTAGTTGGACTTACAGTTCCGGCTTTATTAATTATTGGAAACAAATCATTTGGTATTAGTGCCTCATTACGTCACACTTGCGCCATGTGCTTACCAGCAAATATTACCTTTTTCAAATACGATTGGAAAAAAGAAATCTGGAATATGTTTTTCGTATTAGGAATTTTAATTGGTGGTGTTATTGCTTACAGTTTTTTATCAAATCCTGATCCAATTATTATAAACGCTAATCTAAAAACAGAATTAGCGACTTACGGAGTTACTGACATCAGCGGAATGCTACCCGAACAATTATTCTCGTGGGAAAATTTATTTACACTTAAAGGATTTTTTATGATGGTAATAGGTGGTTTCTTTATTGGTTTTGGCTCTCGTTATGCGGGAGGATGTACCAGTGGTCATTCTATTTCTGGTTTGTCTAATTTACAATTGCCTTCGCTTATTGCAACTTGTTGCTTCTTCGTAGGTGGATTGATTATGGCCAACCTCATTTTACCTTTTATCCTTTCACTATAAAATTATTAGCTATGCAAATTAAAAATCAAAATACAGATTTTGAAACTCGTTCCTTAGATACGGTTTGTATCAACGAGAGTCAATTAGAACACAAATGGTATCATAATTTAAAATACTTAGTCATCGGTCTATTGTTTGGAATTGTTTTCATCAAAGCCGAGATTATCAGTTGGTATCGCATTCAGGAAATGTTTCGTTTTCAATCTTTTCACATGTACGGTGTTATTGGAAGTGCCGTTGTGGTTGGGATAATATCCGTTTTTCTGATAAAAAAATTCAATATTAAAACCATTTATGGAGAAAAGATTGAATTCCATGACAAAACCTTCAACAAAGGTCAAATCTACGGCGGACTCATCTTTGGATTGGGTTGGGCAATAACAGGAGCTTGCCCTGGGCCATTGTTTGCACAAATTGGAACTGGCGCCACGGTGATGATTGTTACCCTATTTTTTGCAATAGTGGGAACTTGGGTATATGGATATTTTAGAGATAAACTGCCTCATTAAAAAAGTATGAATCCAGAAAAGCAAAATATAGTCCAATTTAAATCGCTGGTAAAAAAGCTGATTTATATGTTTACAACCATTATCTTCTTGGTAATGGTTGTATTTATCGTTTTGTTTTTTAATACATCAATCACCTCTTGGTTTCAAAATAGTGATACGCAAATCGATTCCCTTTACATTGAAGCAGAAAAAAAGGTGCTTGTACAAAATGAAATGGCTAAAGCTTGGAAACCTGCTGATATTAGTCTGATTAAAGATGCAAACTTAAAACAAGAAGTAGAATACGGAAAAGATTTAATTGCACATACTGCCAAATATTTGGGGCCAAATGGTAGTGTGAAACAAATCACCAATGGTATGAATTGCAACAATTGCCACTTAGACGCTGGTACAAAACCTTGGGGAAATAATTACGGTTCTGTATATTCGATGTATCCAAAAATGAGAGCGCGAAGCGGGCAAGTGGAAAATCTTTACAAAAGGGTTAACGATTGTATGGAAAGAAGCTTAAATGGTCAGCCGCTCCAAGAAGATGACAAAGAAATGAAAGCCATGATTGCCTATATCGAATATATTGGCAGTAATGTTCCCAAAGGTAAAGAAGCTAATGCCGCCGGAATTTATGATTTAGAATATTTAGACAGAGCTGCCGATCCTGTAAAAGGGAAAGCCCTCTATGATGCTAAATGCGCCAGTTGTCACCAAGTGAATGGTCAGGGAATTTTGGCAGCGGATAAAAAAGAATACACGTATCCGCCGTTGTGGGGCAAAAATTCGTACAATAGTGGTGCGGGATTGTTTAGAATCAGTCGTTTTGCAGGGTACATAAAATACAATATGCCACTAGGCGCAATCTATGATAATCCTCAATTGTCAGATGAAGAAGCTTGGGATATTGCTGCTTATGTGGAAAAGCTTGATAGGCCATCGAAAGATTTAAGTCAAGACTGGCCCAATATTTCTAAAAAACCGGTGGATCATCCTTTTGGACCATTTTCGGATAAATTTACTGAGGAGCAACATAAATTTGGCCCTTTCAAACCAATAAAAGACGAAAAAAAGAAAAACGAAAAAAAACAATCTTAAAACTCAATTATGAAAAACGGGACGCTTTTATTTATTCTTGTATTTAGTATGATTTCAATTGGTGTATTGGCTCAAAAAAAGCCGAACAACCACAAAATCGTTTTTCAGTTTACCAATGCTGCTGATACTTTACAACAAAAAGCAATAGTAAACCAGCTGACAAACCTAACGACGCATTGGCCAAATGCAAAATACGAGGTGGTGATTCACAGTATGGGTTTACCATTTGTAATGTCAGGAAAATCAAAGCAAATACAAGTAATAAAAGCACTTCGGGCCAAAGGAGTTCGTTTTTTAGTGTGTGAAAACACCTTAAAGAGTCAAAAAGTAACCAAAGATCAATTGATACCAGAAGTAGAATATGTACCGGTTGGTATTGCTGAAATTGTTGAAAAACAAGAGCAAGGCTGGAGTTATATCAAGGGCGGATTCTAAATTAAAATGTAAATTATATTTTGCACAATCCTACACTATTAATTTGGCTGTAGTTTTTCTGTAAAAACTGCTAAAAACTAAACCAACAAACCTAAAAACGATGAGCAATAACCGAAGAGATTTTCTGAAATCAGTGGGGACATTAGGTCTGGGTGCTGCGATTATTTCGCCTATTTCTGCTATTGCAAATACAAATCAGACTGAAGAAATAAACTTGGATGCAGCAATAGATGAGACTAAACCTCAAACGATTTCCATTCTTCAAACTACCGATGTGCATTGTCAGATTCATCCGCATGATGAGTTATTCTGGGAAAATGAGAAAGCTGTTTTTAGAAAAACAGGCGGTTATGCCTATATGGCAACCTTACTGAAACAATTAAAAAAGAAAAACCCAAATACCTATATCATTGACACGGGCGATATGTTTCAAGGTAGCGAATTAAGCGTAGAAACTACCGGTGAAGCTTTTGTTCCCATTTTAAACGCGCTGAATTACGACTTATATCTTCCGGGAAATTGGGAAGTGATTTACGGAAAAAGAAAAATGCAAACATTATTGGGTTCTCTTGATGCGCCAAAAATTTGTACTAATATGTACCACGATTTAGGCGAAGGAAAACGAGGTGAACTTATTTTTCAGCCATATACGATTTGGAATATTGCCGGAGCAAAAATTGGTTTTTTAGGGTACACCGATCCTTTAGTACCGTTGCGACAAAGCCCAAATTACAGCAAGGGAATTTTATATACTAATCCTGAAGAAAATCTGGCTCATTATGTCGATGTGTTACGAAATCAGGAACAATGCAGTTATGTAATTATAATTGCACATCTGGGTTTATCACAGCAAATAGCATTGGCAAACCGACCGGAATGTGAAGGTGTAAACTATATTTTGGGTGGCGACACGCACGAAAGAGTCCGCAAACCTATTGTTTGTAACTATTCAAAAGTGGTGGAACCGGGAGCATTTGGTTCGTTTATTGGAAAATTAGATTTGACCATCCTCAACGGAAAAGTCATTGAAGACAACTATGAATTAATTGAGGTCGATTCTCCAAAAATAAAACCCGATGCCAAAATTGAAAAATTATTAAAAGAGAAAGAATCGGTTTATCAAGAAAAAATCAATCAGGTTATTGGCTATAGCACAATTCCTTTGTACCGCTATTTTGTGGTAGAAAATCCTATTGACACCATGATTTTGAATGCACTAAACTGGAAATTCCCTGAAATAGACATCAATCTTTCTAATGGATTCCGTTTCTGTCCGCCAAAAACAACTCCGGATGAAACGGGAAATATTCCCATCACAAACGGATTTATTTTTGATATGCTTCCCGTGGACAGCACCGTAAGAACTGCAAAAGTGACCGGAAAGCAATTGAAAAACTGGTTGGAAAAAGAATTAAATAATGTTTTTGCACAAGACGCTTCAAAACGTTTTGGCGGTTGGGTCGTAAAATTCAAGGGAATGGAAGTACGTTTTAATGCTTTTGCAGAAATGGACAAAAGAGTGCAAAGCATAACCGTAAAAAATACCCCAATAGATCCTGAAAAACTGTATACAATCATGGCATGTGAACGTGATGGCGATCCTGTGGATATGCTTTGCAGAATGAAAGGCGTTTTGGATGCCAAAAATACAACTTCAACCTTGCATACGGTAATGAGAGAATACTTAAAACTAAATTCTCCCGTTACACCAACACCAGAAAAAAACGCCATAATTCTGGATGCTCCAGAAACCCTTTTAACGCAAGTTACTGGTGTTGATTATACTTTTAGATAATTTTTAAGTCGTAAAGTAAAAACTCATAAAGTCGAATGTATAAAAACATTCGGCTTTATTTTTTTAAGGTAACTGTGATAAAAGTTACTTCCCATTTATATCGATGGGATTATTTTTGTACCAAATCTAAACGTTCAAAAATGAAAAAGTTTTCCACTATAATTTATATACTTACCGCTCTCCTTTTTTCTATAAATACAATAGCACAACATCAAGAAATTTCTGAGAAGCCAACAGTTTGGAAAGAAAAAAGTAACGAAAAAATTGATTCCACCTCTATTTTAAATGCTTTCAAAAATGGACATTTCAGTGGACATTTCCGCTATTTTTTCATGAATACCAATAATGAAAAGGGCTTATCTGATTATTATGCGAATGCCCTTGGCGGAGGCTTAAAGTTTGAAACCGCTAAATTTCATAATTTTCAATTTGGCGTCAGCGGTTATTATATTTTTAATATTGGCTCTTCTGATTTTACTGAAAAAGATCCTGTTACCAATGCACCCAATCGATATGAAGTAGCACTTTTTGATATTCAAAACCCATCAAACAAAGACAATTTAAGCCGATTAGAAGAATTGTACTTGAAATACAACTACAAAAATTCGAATATAACTATTGGAAAACAACTGCTGAATACTTCATTTATAAACCTTCAAGATGGTAGAATGCGCCCTACCGAAGTAAACGGAATTTGGGTGGATTTTAATGAAATCAAAAAAACTAAAATCAATTTGGGCTATCTGTATGGAATCTCACCACGAAGCACGCTAAAATATTTTGAAGTGAGAGAATCAATAGGAATCTATCCAACCGGAGTGAATCAAGATGGAACAAAATCCAATTATTCAGGGAATTTAGACAGCAACGGTATTTATATTTTTGGTATACAAAATGAATCGATACAGAATCTAAAAACACTTTTGTGGAATCAATATGCGGAGAATTTATTTAATTCGGCATTATTCCAAATGGACTATAACTACCCTTTAAATCCAAACTCAAAACTGCTTTTTGGGTTTCAAACCATTTACCAAAACGCGCTGAATTTTGGAGGAAATGAAGATCAAAGCAAAACATATTTTCAAAAAAATGGCAACTCACAAACTTTTGGAGGAAGGCTCGGTTGGAAAAATAAAACGCTCGAATTGACTTTAAATTACAACCGAATAACAGCCAAAGGAAAGTATTTAATGCCCCGAGAATGGGGACGAGATCCGTTTTACACGTTTATGCCAAGGGAACGTAATGAAGGTTTTGGTGACGTAAATGCGCTGATGACCAAAATACAATATACACATCCTAAAAAAGCATTCAAATGGCAACTGGCTGTGGGCTATTTTGATTTGCCAGATGTGAAAAACTTTGAATTGAATAAATATGGATTACCTTCCTATGTGCAGACTAATGCTGACATTCGATATGAATTTCAAAGATTCTTAAAAGGTTTTGATGCGCAACTATTGTATGTACACAAATTCAATGTGGGTGAAACTTACGGCAACAAAAATTATATTTTCAACAAAACAAACATGAGTACTATCAATTTTATAGTCAATTTTAATTTTTAAATTAACTGATAAAATAGTTGACTTTTGCTTCGTTTTGAAATAGTAAAATAATTAGGTTAGGCAAGAACAAAAGATTCGATAAAAACACTAAAAACTAAAGAAGCCGTCTCATAACTAAATTTGAGACGGTTTCTTTTAAATTCTGTTTCAATACTTTTTTAACAACAATTAATCAATAATTATGATATTGCTAAGGTTGTAATCCGCAAATCAATAGAGTAGTTGTATTGATTAATCATTAATATATTTTATTTAAAACTGTAAGATAACGAAGCCCAAAAACTGCGAGGTAAAATTGTTCTACCAATCATAAGAGTTCCTGGGGTTACTGTTGAAAAGTCTCTAAATTGATCCCCTCTAGTATCTCCTTCGGTAAGAGCTCTAGTATTTGTTAAATTATCAACCCAAAATTTAGCTTCAATTGCCTTTGTTATTTTGTACCCTACACTGGCTCTCATAGTGACATATCCTGGTAATTCATAGCTATTAGATGGAGAAGTATAACGACTTCCTGTATAGATAATCCCCCAATTGGTATTGAATCTTTTGTAATCATAGTTTGCAGATAGTTCCGTACTTAAAACAGGAACTCTTTCTGCTCTATTTCCAGTAAAAGTATACTTTTTATCTCCCATTTGTGCTAATACTATAGGATTGGTATTAGTAGATGCTTCATAATCCGTATATTTTGCGTCTTGCAATGTTCCTGTAAGTCTTAGACCTAAGTTATTGGACACTTTATAAGCTACCTCATATTCTGCACTTATTGTTCTTGTAGAACCAAAAGCTAACAATGGTTGTATTCCAACACTTGTAGGTACGAGGATACTTAAAGATACATTTTTGATAGCAGAATAACTAACTGAACTAAACAATGACCAACCATTGTTAGCATATTTATATCCTAACTCCGCTAAATATACCGGACGTCTCTTGATAGATGATTCATTATATGTTTGCGCACCGTAATCATTAAATGTTGGAGTATTGTATGCTCGTGTAAGTCTAGCAAACATAGCAGCATTTTCACTTATTTTATCATTAAGTCCTGCAGAAAATGCCCAATTGGTTTTAGAAACTGAATAATCCATTCTACCAGCGATATCCATAGAAGCTGGAGCCTGAAAATTTGGCGTACCATCTGCATTAACCCCATAATAAGGCCTTTTTCCATCAATACTTTGATTATCTAGACGCAAACCTAAATCAAGTCTGTATTTATCACTTAACGCAATTTCATCATTTATATAACTGGATAAAATGCGAGTATTAGCTATAGCGATAGAACTTGAAGCGGGTAGCATACCATTTCCTCCAATTCCGAACGCTGGAATAAGTAAACGACGGGGATTTTCTTTCAATTCTTGGAAGTATACAAAAGCATCATTAGGTTCGTTATTTACATTAAATTGGTGTAGCGATACACCCATACCAAGACTATGTTTGTTTACTTTCTTTTTAAAATCAAGAAAATCCATAACTTGTGTATCTTTATTCTGCTGCAATAGTGCTACTGCAAACACATTATAATCGTTTGGTGAATATACAGCAGGACTTCCGTCTAAATAAGTATAATCAACTCCAGGAACGTATTGCTGTGTTCCTAATGGGAGTGTTGAGTTAAAACTAGTATTGTTGGTTTGGTAACGAAAATTATTTGTTATCTGCCAATCATTGTCAGTTTTGTAATTAAATTGAAATCCTACTGCACCCAATTTGGTGTGCAAAATATTTCCAAGATCATAATTAGTTGTCTTTCCAGATCCATCGGTATAATCCCATTTTGAATCAATCATTTCCATAGATTGTGTGAAAATGTCATAGTTTGATAATGCTTTTGGTTTACCTGATCCATCATAAGAATAATAACTAGGTAGACGCCAATATACTTTGTCATCAATATATTTTCCTAAAAGGCGAAAGTATCCTTTATTGTTTTTGAAATGATAGGTTACATTTGCTTTTAATTGACCACCTTGACCTGCTGTGTAAGGAGGAGGTACAATTCCTTTATCGGTACGATAAAATCCCCCAATATTGTATTTTATATTATCGCTAAAAGATCCCCCTGTATTCCCATCTACTCTGTATAGGCCCTGAGAAAGACCAGATGTTACTTTGAATTCCCCATAGCTTTTAGCTGCCCCTACATAGCTAATGTTATTTATTACGGCACCAGGAGTGTTCGCTAAAATTATCGATGCATTACCACCACGGATGGCTTCAACGTTTTTAGTGGTAAGATCTGACTTATAGTATTGATCAGCCGAAGGAATTGTGCTATATCCAGTAGGTAAAACAGGAAGTCCATCTTCTAAAATCCCTAAATATATATAGCCTCCTCCTTGTGGAAATCCACGAACCCATACATTTCCGGGACCATCACCACCGCTACTTTCTACAGTAAGACCTGGAATTGCTTTCAATAAATCGATATTATTAAGCGGAGCTCTTTGTTGAATATCTTTTGCTGCCATTGTAGTAATAGCAACACTTGATTCAATTTTTTTCTTTGGGCTACCTCCTGTAACTACTACAGCATCTAATTGCATAGGATCTTCGACCAATTGTCCATTAACCTCGACTTGATTGCTTTCTACATTAACTTGGACAGTAGAAGGTAAATGCCCTAGCATAGTAAAAAGAAGTTTGTATTTACCGTTTGCTAAATTTTTAAAATTATAATAGGACAAGGAATCAGCCTTTGTACTTCTATCAGTGCCATTAGCAGATGATAGTTTAATAATAGCTCCTGAAATTGGCGTACCGTTTTTGTCTTTTACGAAGCCCGAAATACTTCCTGTATTTTGTGCATAAGCTGCACTTGAAAGGATAAATAAACATAGCAGCCAAAAAGTGCCTAGTTTATCATTAAATGATAATTTTTTCATTTGGTTTTTAATTTAGTTAATATTTGGTTTTAATTATGATTTACAAATTTTATTTAGTCAATTTTCTAGCTGATTCTCCAGAAAAAAGGCATAAGTTTAGCACCTATTCGAATAAATTCGAAAGGTTATATGTCCCCAGAGAATTTAGGGATAGGTTTTTAAAATGGTTTGTTGGTGCTTTTATTTCACCATTTGAAGTGAATTAAGGGTACTCCATAAAATTAGTTTCCCCTTTATATTTAACGGATTACTATTTCAAAAATGGAACAATACATGCCCAAGTTGCATCAAAATTTTCCAAGAAACAACCATGCCCTGCATTAGGAATGATTGCGATTTGAGATTTTGGGATAAATCTTGCAGCACTTACTACACGTTCAACAGGATTACCTCCATCTCGATCTCCCGCCATTACTAAAACAGGACATTTTATTGCACTCAATAAGTCTTTACTTACTGTAACATTATTATAACAATTTGCCACTTGTGTAAATAGATCTTCTATTCTATTAGATTCAGGCATTAATTTCAATTGCTGCTCCCAGAAAGGTTTATCCATTTCCTGTGCTTGTTTTGCTGTAAATTTAAATTCCCTTAATCCTGGACGTACTTCCCCAGCACCCATTACAATCATTTTTTTGACTCTTTCTGGATACATTGCACCTAATTTATAGGCCGAATAACCTCCATCACTAAAGCCAAGTACAATAACACTGTCTTTAGTTACCGCATTAATAACCGCCATCGCATCGTTGGCACGTTGCTCTAGGGTAAGTGGCTCAGTACCTAATTCAGATTTACCGTGACCACGAGTAGAAATAGCGATTACTTGATACCTTTTCTTGAAATTATTGATAAAATCTGAAAACTCAACAGTTGAGCCAAATAATCCGCCATGCATCAACACTATTGGTTGACCTTTACCATAGACTTCATAATAAATTTTCGCATCATTCGCTTGTACATAATGTCCTGCTTTAGGGTTATTCCCATAAGGTATTGTATTCACCACATTAGCGGGTTGAAAAGCTCTTATTAATTTTTTTTGCTGTGCCTGAACATTTGACATGAAAAACAGAAAAATGAAAGCGGTTACTAATTTTGAATACATATTGATATTGTTTTAAAAGTGAATGAAGTTGTTTTGATTGGTTTAATAATTCTTATCTAAAAAATCAAATTCTTTTTTCAAAAATCCGGACTTAGATTCCATTTTATCGCCTACTACCATGATAGCACCTGACTGTATGTTATAACTTTTCCATTCAGGCAAATTGTGCCCATTTGGATTACCCGTTTTTGCAAAATTGACCCAATAAGAAGAAAAAATAGTTTCTAATTCTTTGTCTAATGGCTGCCAAGGACGATTCCAAGTATGCAAATTATGAAGTACATACGGGACTTCCGAAGTGTGAAAAGCTCCATAATTGGGAAAATTTGGCTTATCTGGTGCAACATGACCAAATTGATAGATGTAACTTGCTTTAGTGTTAAAACTTGCCAGTAAATGCGCAGGCTCACCTGCAAATCCTAATAATGTCAATTTTTGATTAACTGTTTTAACCTCCTCTGCTGTAGCTGCGGGAAAAATACTTAAATACGCATCGGCTTTATCGCCATATTTTGCTTGGGCTTCTTTTTTATAATCGTCAACGGTCATAGTAGCATCTCCCATAAAACTGCCATCGCCAGTTACCCAACCTGTTAAAATAGGTGTTTGATTGTGCAAGCCATTTTTGAAATGTTCTAACAAATTAACGGGTAAAACATAGCCGTCCATCGTTGTTCCAAATCGGCCTACTTCTGGATTATTACTCAGCATTTGCAATTCTTCAGCTGATTTTTTTCGCAATTCAGCTAATGAATTTGTGTTTGCTTTTTTCATAAAAACAATACCTTGCTCTTCGGATTTTTCTAAATTTTGGCTGAGCATATTGGAAAACAAACCACCACTTTGTGCAATGGCTTTGTGAAATAAACCTTTTGCCAACGGCGAGGCAATCAAAGCGGTTACGCTAAACGCTCCTGCAGATTGACCAGCAATAGTAACATTGTTAGGATCACCACCAAAGGCAGCAATGTTTTTTTGAACCCACTTTAATGCGGCTATTTGGTCTAAAAAACCATAGTTACCCGAAGCCTGATGACCGGACTCTTTGCTCAACTCTGGATGTGCCATAAAGCCAAAAACTCCAACTCGATAGTTAATACTAACGAAAATTACTCCTTTTTTTGCCATTTCTTCGCCATCATAAATAGCACAATTTGCCGAGCCACTATTTAGCCCACCGCCATAAATCCATAAAAAAACGGGTTGTTTTTTGGATTTAGCTTTTGCAGTAGTCCAAACATTTAGATACAAACAATCTTCATTGATAGGTTCGGGTTGAGCAAGAAACTCCTCCGTCCAACAAAAGAATGGTTGCGGTTTGTTTTGCATAGGACTTGCCGAAAAAGCTTTACATTGTTTTATGCCCTTCCAGTTTTGAACAGCTTGCGGCGCTTTCCATCGTAAATCACCAATTGGTGCGGCAGCAAAAGGAATACCTTTAAAAACACGAACTGTTTTATCCGAAGTGACTGTACCTTGAATTTTTCCATTAACTGTCCCTACGATTGGGTTTTGAGCAGTTACAAAAACCGTAAAAAATAAAAGGATTAGTAGAAGGTTATTTTTCATAATCTTGTGTTTTAAAAGCATCTTTAAATCGGGTTTAAATTATAAAAACCTTTCGATTCCTATTTTTTAGCAGCTTGATTAATCTTGTTCGTAATATCCTTGAAAAGCCCCGAATACATTCCTTTGATAAGTTGCCAATCATGTGTCAGCAAAATCATATTGGCACCCGCATCTACATTTTTTGTAGCTTCATCTGGTGTAAGTGCAAGACGAAGAAATGCTTTATTGGGGAACGATTTAACCACAGCAGCCATCTCGTCTAATACCTGTACCACCTTCGGGTGTTTCCAATCGCTTACCCTAAGTTCCATCGAAATATCACCTGGGCCGATAGCAACACCTGTGACACCTTCAACTGCCAATATTTTTGATAAATTTTCTTTTCCTTTTAGGCTTTCGACTATCATAATGCAAACTACATCTTGCTTGCTTGCTGACGACGTTCATATTCATTACCGCTAAAACTAATAGAAGCTCTTGCAAAGCCTGAACCTCGAACACCAAGCGGTTTGTTTCGATACCAAAAAACCAATTCGGCAGCTCTTCGGGTGTTTCTACTTGAGGGAATAAAAAGCCACTGGCACCGAGTATTAGCTCTGTCAGATTTAAGGAACGTTCTCCAAGTCGGACAAGGGTAATTTTTAATATTGATATGCAAATATTGAAATTATTTAATGTAAAAAATTGTTCTTTTAAATCAAAAACAGGACAAATCGTATGTTTCATAGAAATTGCCCCGAAAAAAAATCCTCAAATCCTTTTTTACTACTACCAAAAAGGAATAATGTCAAAATAAAAAATCATGTAAATCAGACTTATAAGTATAGTATGGATATTGAATACAAATAAGTCTATTTTTTAGCTGCTTGATTAATTTTGTTGGTTATATCTTTGAAAAGCCCAGAATACATTCCTTTGATGAGTTGCCAATCATGTGTCAGCAGAATCATATTGGCTCCCGAAGCTACATTTTTTACGGCTTCATCTGGTGTAAGTGTAAGACGAAGAAATGCTCGATTTGGGAACGATTTGACTACTGCAGCCATTTCGTCTAAAACCTGTACAACCTTTGGATCCTTCCAATTGCTAACACCAAGTTCCATCGAAATATCACCCGGACCAATAGCAACACCTGTGACACCTTCAACTGCCAATATTTTGGATAAATTTTCTTTTCCTTTTAGGCTTTCGACTATCATAATGCAAACTACATCTTTGTTCGCTTGCTGACGACGTTCATATTCATTACCGCTATAACTAATAGAAGCTCTTGCAAAGCCTGAACCTCGAACACCAAGCGGTTTGTATCGACACCAAGAAACCAATTCGGCAGCTTCTTCGGCAGTCTCAACTTGTGGGAATAAAAAACCAGTTGCTCCTGCATCGAGCATACGTTCTACAAGATTTGCGGAACGTTCTCCAAGACGGACAAGAGTAGGAACTTTATGAAGTTCAGCAGCAATAATAGCTTGACCAATATCGTTGTAGTCGCGTAAACCATGTTCGAAATCCAAGAAAAGGAAATCAGCCCCTGCTTCACAAACTACTTCTACCATTGTAGGATGAGCGATGTTGATTACTGCACCTTTTAAAACTTCCCCATTATTCAGTCGGTCTTTTAATTTTTCTTTCCTGCTGTTGTTTTTAATTGTATCAGTTGCTTTTTTGTCAACAAAGTTGCTATTAGTGTATCCTACTCGTTCTGGCGTTTTATAAACCCCATTACCAGCTTGAAAATTACTGCTTAAATTTTGTTGTCCGTAAAGGCACGAGAATACCGGTAAAATGGCCAATAACAATAATAATTTTGTGTACACAACGAGCTATTTTAATGATTAAAAACTATTTTTAATATTTTGAAAAAAAACTAAAGTATCGACTAATAACATATAATGAAGAATCTCCTAATTCAATTTACTCTGCTGTTACAGCATTACTTTTAAATACTTTTTGAAAAAACAATAAATGATAGGGTAATGCGTTCTGAGCATAATCCCATGAATGCCCTCCAGGTCTTTCTATATAATCGTGAGGAGTGCTGTTGTATACCAATCGTTGATGCAATTCCCTATTTTGCTTTACTAAAAAATCATCAACGCCGCAATCTATTAGGATTGACAAACCATTTTTTTTAATGGTATCTATCATATTCATAATAGAGTTTTTAACAAAAACTTCGCTGTTCGGGTCAAAAGTTCCCAGAAGCTTTTGGAAACGCTCATTTACAGACTTTAATCCTTCAGCATCCATTTTTGAATTTGCAAAATTCATATCCATAGCCCCAAACATACTACTTGCGGCACAAAACGTATCCGGATTACGTGCAGAAAGATATAGTGCGCCATGACCACCCATTGACAGCCCCGTTATTGCCCTTCCTTTTTTGTTTTTTACAGTGCGATACGTATTATCAATTTTAGGGATTACCTCTTTGATAATGTGCGTTTCAAATTGACTCGCCTTATCGTAGGGGCTATCCATATACCAACTAAAGGCTTCTCCCTCGGGCATTACAATGATAATATTATATTGATTTGCTAGGTTTTTTACTAACATCTTGTCTGGAGTGAGTTTTAGCCAGTCTCTAAAATGACCTGCACCGCCATGTAATAAATACAATACTGGGTAAGACGCCTTGCTCTTTGCATACGAAGAAGGTAGTACCACAGCTGCATTAAAAGTTTTGCTCATTGACAGGCTTTTAATAGCAACGCTATCAACAGTGGCAATTGAATTTTGAGCTTTTGCAAAAAACGAAAAGCATAACAGGAATACTATGTGGCTATTTTTCATAATTTTATTTATTTCTGTGATTTTTCTATTGCTCATAATCATAAAACCCTTTACCTACTTTTTTCCCCCATTCTCCTTTAGTAAACTTCTCAACTACAGTAGGAGAAGGTCTGTCGGCAGGGTCGCCACTTTCCTTGTATTTTTCCATTCCTACATGATAGGCTAAATCTACCCCAGTAAGGTCTAATAACTGAAAAGGTCCCATAGGATAGCCCAATCCGTTCATGGCCGCTGTGTCTATATCTTCAAAACTTGCAACACCCATATCCAATAGTTTTAGAGCTTCTTGTCTTGTGGCTTGCAAGAGACGGTTAACCAGAAAACCATATATCTCTTTGTGAAGTAAAACAGGTGTTTTATTCATTTTCTTTGCAGCATTCATTACTGAATCAACCGTTTCTTCTGAAACGTGCAGACCTTGTACCACTTCAACCAATTTCATCACCAAGGCAGGATTAAAAAAGTGCATATTACACACTTTCTCAGGTCGATTGGTTGCATCGGCAATTTTGGAACTTACAATGTAAGAGCTATTCGTAGCCAAAATTGTATGAGCAGGACAAATTTTATCTAAGTTGGCAAAGAGTTTTCGTTTTACTTCTAATTTCTCAATAATGGCTTCAATTACAAGATCCGCTTCAACGACCGCTTCTTCAATTGTTGGGACGAAAGCAAGGTTTTCTAGGGCTTGGCTGGCTGCTTCTTCGCTTAACTTTCCTTTAATTACCCTTTCTTTCAAATAATTATCTGCGAACGCAATTGCTTTTGCCAATATATCAGGATTGGTATCTGTACATTTTACTTGAAATCCAGACATAGCTGCACATAATGCAATCTGATGCCCCATATTACCTGCTCCGATAATTGCTATTTTAGTTATTTCCATGATATTGAATTATGATTGATTCAGCATTACTATTTACTCAATTCTTTGATTCCTTTTTGAGGTAACAAAATCTTAGGTGTTTTCGACAACTGTTGTGATTTTTGCAACGTGAAAAAGGCTTTATTTTTAATATTTAGTGACGAACTTCCTATTTTGATAGTGTACCTTCCCGCATCAGCTATCCAAGCAGATTTTGCAGGATTGAAAGATGCTAAATCAGCTGTCGAAATATAAAAAGTTAAAGTTTGAGATTCATTAGGCTGCAACAATTTTGTTTTTCCGAAAGCTTTTAATTCACTTTCAGGCTTATTTAATTGACTACTTGGAGCTGATAAATACAGTTGTACGATTTCTTTTCCTGCCACTTTGCCGCTATTGGTCACTGTAATCGTAACTTTAAGGTTATCCTTAAATGCTTTACTGCTCAATTTTAAATTATCATATATAAATGTGGTATAAGATAGACCATATCCAAAAGCATAAGAAGGCTTAACGTTGAAAGTATTGAAATAACGATAGCCAACATAAATACCTTCTTCATAAGTAACTTCTGCAGCATCAGTATCCGCCAATAACATTTTATTAGATATTACTTCAGTAACCATACCTGGATAATTTTTACTGGAAGGCTCATCTGTATAGGCGACAGGAAAAGTCGTTGCCAACTTTCCTGAAGGATTGACATTCCCTTTCAATATATCAGCAATAGCATTCCCACTTTCTAAACCTCCTTGCCAAGCTAACAAAATGGCATCCGCTTTATCATTCCAACTGGCAGTTTCTAGCACCCCTCCAATATTCAAGACCACAACTACTTTTTTACCTTGCGCTTGAAAGGCTTTTGAAACCGTTTCAAACGTTACTTTTTCTGAACTGGTTAGATTAAAATCTGTATCTAAAGTTCTATCTACAAATTCACCTGAATGCTTCCCAATTGTAAATACGGCAATATCATTTTCGAGTGCCATTTTTTGAGCTAATGCAACGTCAACATACATTTCTGGAACAACAGTATGAGGGTGAAAAGGAGATGCAGGCGGTGGCAACTTGGCTTTACCCTCTTTATAATAGTGTTTGTAACTTGCAGCCAAGTTCGCGTGAACAGTATAATTGGCATTTTCTAATCCTTTATCCAACGAAATCATATAGCTTTTATTAACATCACCACTACCAGTTCCTCCTGCAATTAATTCATAACTATTATTCCCAAATAAAGCGACTTTTTTTACAGTTGTCATCGGTAAAACTCCTTCATTTTTTAACAAAACCATGCCTTCACTCGCAACTTGACGAGAAATTTTAGCATGTTGTTTCAAATTTGGTGTTTCAGAATATTTATAACCTTTGAAAGTAGGTGATTTTAAGACAAGCTCTAATACGTGTTTAACATTCTCATCTAACTGCTTCATTGGGAGTTTACCTGTTTTTACAGCTTCGATAATCGATATCTTTTGAGCCTTTGTTCCTGGCATTAAAAGATCATTACCTGCTTCCATTTGTTCAACGGCATTTTTACCTGCAAACCAATCGGTCATAACCAAGCCTTTGAACTTGGATTCTTGTCTTAAATAAGTATTTAATAAAGGTTTATTTTGAGAAGTATAAGTACCATTAATCATGTTGTATGAAGACATGATTGTCCAAGGTTCAGATTTTTGAAGGGCAACTTGAAAGTTTTTTAGATAAATTTCTCGCAAAGCTCTTTCGCTAACATGCACGTTCATTCGGAATCTGTTAAACTCGTGGTTGTTCGCTGCAAAATGTTTGATTGAAGTACCAATTCCATTGCTTTGTACACCATTGACTATAGCAGCGGCCATACTGCCAGAAACCAATGGGTCTTCCGAATAATACTCAAAATTACGTCCTGCCAAAGAATTACGATGAATATTCATGGCCGGTCCCAGCAAAACATCAACGCCATATTCTTTAGCTTCATTACCAATGGCTATCCCCATAATTTTAACCAAATCAGTATCCCAGGTAGAAGCTAATAAAGTCCCGATTGGAAAGGCAGTTGCGTAGTAAGTTCGGGTTGAATCCTTTCCTCGAATGGGAGAAATTCGTACTCCAGCAGGACCATCAGATAAAGTAATCGATGGTATTCCCAAACGTGGAACAGCATGTGTTCGTCCCGCCGACCCTAAAATTTTTTCTGGAATACCTGCATCAGTCGAATCCATCTCAGGTATCATCCCGGCAGGAAGTCCTGGAATAAACATTCCCATTCCAGTAACCAGATTTACTTTTTCTTCAATTGTTAGGGCTTGAAGTATTTCATCTATGGAGTTTTGGCCCAATTGCGGTAGATTTTCATCTAATGCGTTGTCTTTATTATATTTCTTAAAACTAAAAATAATAATAAGTACTATTGGTATGATATATAGGAATTTTGATTTCATAATTAAATGTCAATTTTTATTAAAAAAAACAGATTTTCATTTCATAGATTAAAAAGTGATACTTTAGACTTCTTCCGATGTTATTCTATTTCGCCACCAATTTGATAACATTGACCCTGAAATGGTCATCCAAGGCACAGCTATCACTGATGCTAAACCAACAGTTGCTAATTTTCCCATTTGTAAGGCAATTCCAGAAGCAAGACCTCCATTTTGCATACCTACTTCCAAGGAAATTGTACGGCATGATGCTTCGTCCAAACCCATAAACCTCCCACTCCAATAGCCTAATAAATAACCTATTGTATGGTGAATCATTGCTGATAAAAATAACAATGGCCCAATTTCTAATAAAGAATCTCTACCCGATGAGACAATAACAATCATCATCAGCAAAACACCCAGCATTGAAATTTTAGGTAATAAGGTTTGTAGCCTTTTTATACCTTTTCTAAGAAATCTATTGACTATTAAACCCAATAGTATTGGTAAAATAATGATTTCAGCTACATGCAGCATCATGGCCTGTAAATCAATAGCGACGTATTGACCTGCTAATAATTTCATTAACAAGGGGGTCATAAACGGTGCCACAAGAGTAGAAATCGCAGCAATAGTAACCGACAAAGGCATATTGGCTTTGGCAATAAATGCTAAAACATTTGAGGTTACTCCACTTGGTACCGAACCCATCAATATTACACCAGCAGCTATTTCGGGTGGAAATCCAAAACTTTTGGCCAAGGTAAAACCGACTAAAGGCATAATAGTGAAGTGACTAACGAGACCAATCAAAACCGCCTTAGGCGTTTTAATAACACCTTCAAAGTCTTTCAGACTCATTTCGGTACCCATCGTAAACATTATCAACTGAATAAGCGGGACAATAAAGCCCGTGAACTTAAAATCTCCAATTTTTTGAAAATATTGCGGATAAAAAAAACCAACTGAAACTGCAGCTATTACCCAAATCGTAAACGACATTTGATTTAGAATTGAAACGTTTCGGCCTCCAATTGCTAAACATATAAGTGAGCTGACAATAAAAGGACCTGTTGCCAATAATCCACCTCCAAAAATAAAGACGGCTATTGCTAAAAGCCCCAAAACGGCAGAACTTATAAGTAAGAATCTATATGCTTTTTCCATAAATATTTAGTTAGTTTTATAGTTTTATCCTATTGTTAAAAATCACTTATTGTTTCGTTATTTTCAAGTCTCTAAAATACCCTTCTGTTCCAATTTCTACCCAAAGTCCAATACCACCTTCGGTGTTTTCGCCCAATTTCAAGTCATTGACAATCAAAACTGGGTATTTACTGTTATTTAAAAATAGTTGGGCTTCTTTGCCTTTTACTTCAATTCGCATTGTAATCCATTCGTTTAAGCCCATATCTGAGTATGATTCGTACTTTTCAGGGCTTATTTGCCTTAGCTTATCGAATTTGAAATCGGGATAAGCATAATATTGAATGCTATGATTGCGTCTTACTTGGTCATCAGCACGACCATTTGTAGGGCGTATATAAATGGATTCGTATTTTGTATTTTTATCGTCAATTCTGAAAGAGATACCAATGAAACCTCTTGCAAAGGCGGGTGCATTTTTTAATAAACGGCTCAAAACTTTGACTTCGATACTACCATTTTTAAAATTCAAATCTTTTATTCTGACAAAAGTGGGTTCGTCTACAAGTTGCACCAAAGTATCTTTGACCACCTTCAGTACTTCTTTATTATCTAAATTTTCAAAAGACATAGATACTTGGTTAGGCTCAAGCGTCTTATTATTTAAATTGATTTTTTGAGCCGATAGACTTTTACAACCAATTAAAAAACAAACAACAAAAATGTATTTTAAATTTTTCATTTTATTGATTTAAGCTTTGACACAAATAACAAAACGGAGCCTGATATGTACCCTATTATGTCCTAATTTAACTATTTAGCAAACAACCCTGCGCCCAAATTTGAGCCTAATGTCCCTGGTTTAATATGCAGATATAATGTATCAGTTTGATCCTCTATTATTTCTAATCTTCCTTCTTTTTTTAGGATTACATCCTTGCCCGCTTTTAGTTTTTCTGGATTTGCATTTTCGCCAAATCCCTGTGGACCACCACCTTTGTTTACATAAGAATTATAACCTACTATAATTGAATTTTCAATCAAAAAAGATTCTTTTTCAGCTTTGTCTAAAATCCATAATACATTGGCATTGCTGATAACGTTGTTGTAAAATTTGAAATCGCTGGTAGCTGACCAGGTCCAAACAATACCTCCATAACTATCAATAATAAGATTATGGTGCATGGATGACTCAGTTCCTGGATTATTCCACATCACCACAGCATCTTTAACTCCATAAAAAACACAATGGTCAACTTCAAGAGCTTTTCCATTTGCTAAAACTGCAAGATGATTGGGAATAGCTATTTTATCTCCAATAAACAAACATTGGGTTATTCTAAAATCTTCCAAATTTTTTCCTTCCCAAACGATTGGATAATTTCTAATTAGTATGCCTTTAGATGGATTTTCATGTACTGGTTCGCCTAAAACCCTTAATCCTTGAATAGTTATGTGGCTGTTTTGAATTAGAATACCAAAATTTTGACCGCCAGTTACTTCTCCTTTATCATTTTTTTCTACTGAAAAAGGCATGGTAGAGATTAATATGGGCATATCTGAAGGCTTCCAGCTTATATCATCAGGCAATATTTCAGCACGAATAATAAGGCGGTTGGCTTTAGAAAACTTCTTATTTACAGGATTGAAGTCGGCCGTTTCATTCATACCATAGACACCTGATGACAAGTAAACAGTGATTGCACCCTCTCCACTTGCTTGATTTACTCGTCTTGATGCTTCACTTAATGTTTTTAGAGGATTTTCCTTTGTTCCTGCATTAGTATCGTTACCCTTATAAGGGTTCAAGTAAATAGCATCACCCTTAATCATTGAAGGGGTTTGTGCATTCGCCAGAAAAGTGAAGTTTAAAAAAAGACAAAACAGTAGTACTAATTTTATAAATTTCATATTTGATTGCATATTTAATTTAATATTTGACATAATTCAATTATTTGCATTTATATTAGTTATTGCAATTTTTTGACTCAGATTTGATACACATTCTCTTAATATTTCTTCTACCTGCTCTTGCGTAAATTGGTTTGTTCCATCAATTCGTGCCAACATAGGTACTGTCATCGCAGCTACTGCATTTCCGTTCATATCCAATATAGGAAATGAAATGGCGTGAAGTCCTGCAAACTGTTTACTCTTTATGGATGCAAATCCTTTTGACACTACATCCTTTAGACTATTACTGTAAGCTTCAATTTCAGTCTCTGATGAATTTGGAAGGCTTTCTTGTATTCTGATATTTTTGATGATTTGGTCCTGAAAAGCCAACAATACCATACCAGATGCTGAAGGAGCAACCTCAATTTCAGAGCCAACTCGAGTCATAAAACCAAGTCCATTTGGCGGTTGAATGGACGCTATAACGGTTTGAAAACCATTATTATAAACTCTCAAATCACAAGGAAAAGAAACGGCTCTTGATAAACCCTCCATAATTGGAAGTGCTTCCGTCAACAAACGATAAGTAGGTGGATGAAAATGTGACAATTGAAACAACTTAGAAGTAATGGTATAAACATTTCCATAATTGGCAACATAATTCCTTTGCACCAAACAATTCAACATACGATAAATTTCCCCCAATTTCCTACCAAGTTGAGCCGCAATTTCTTGCTGTGTCAGTCCGTTTTCGCACTTACTAAGAACTTCTAAAATATCTAAGCCTTTGTCTAATGCGGGGGCAGAATAAACTCCATTTTCTTCTTTCTCTTTCATATCTGATTTATTTTACGATTTTTTGTGTTTAAATATCCGCTATTTTAAGCAAAATAAACCGCAAATCAAATTACATACCTATTTGATGTACTTCGATGATATTTCCATCTGGGTCATGAAAGAAGATTTGATACCAACCTGCTAATGCCCATTTACCATAATCCGCATAGGGAATATTTTGATCTTCTAATTTCTTTTTGAACCCTTCTATATCATCTGTTCTAAAACAGAAATGACCATTTTTGATTGGATTAATCCATTGGTTCATGCGGTGGCCAGCATCATTATCCTTTTGAGTAATATGAAATTCTATGGTGCCATCGGTTATAAATTCAACTTGCCCGTCATACCTGTTTTCGGTGTCCTCGGTTGTCAATCCGTGTTCTTCGTCTTGAAGGCGACTCATGCCGAAAATATTTTGATAAAATTTGGATAATCTTGACACATCTTCTGTGCATAGATTCATGTGATGATACTTAAATTTCATGTTTTGAAAATTTATAAATTGTTATTTCTTTTGCAAATATGAAATAATATTTTCAAATATAAAAAAATAATTTGTATTTTTGTTGAAATTCACATTTATTCACGTATTTGTGAGAATACATAACAATATGCAAGAAAGCATTTTAGAGTCTAAAACTCAATCAAATGAACAATGTAGTCCTACAATGGTACGTCGTGTGGCTGCTATGTTAGACTTAGATACTCGTTCTTTTTCAGAAGGAGATATATTACCAAAAGGATGGCATTTTTTTATGCTAGCTGGTGAAACACGAAAATCCAAATTACGCAAAGATGGATTCCCTGGCTTGGGTGTTCCTATTCCTGACCTTGGGCTGCCAAGATTGCTTTTAGGAGGAAGAACTGCATCCTACAATGGTGACATTGTAATAGGTTCAGTAGTAGAAAAAACGAGTTTTATCAAAAGCATCGTAGAAAAAACAACTAATTCGGGACCGATGGCAATTGTAACAATCCAACACGAATTACGTCCTGTTACTGCATCAATTCCCGCCATTATTGAAACCCAAACCTACATTTTGCTAAGTGCGAGTACCGCTTCGAAGAATTCTGAAAAAACATCTTCCCAACCTATTGAATCGAAACATCAGAAACAGGTAATTCCTGATGAAACACTTATATTCCAATACTCTGCATTAGGATTTAACTCTCATAAAATTCACTTGGATAGGGATTATGCTCAAAATATTGAAGGACTTCCAGATTTGGTGGTAAACGGTGGTTTGACTACACTTTTATTAACTGAATTTTTAAGAACCTATTTGGGGCTGGAAATGACAGCTATAAAAGTAAAACATATAGCACCGCTGTATTGTAACAGACCGATGACCCTGACTGCCGAACAAAAAGAAACGGGCTGGGAGTTGAAAGTTTTTGACGATAATAATGAAATAGCGGTAGAGGCCGAAGCTAACGTAAAATAATTGAATATGAAGTTTGAACCATTAAAAAATATCAAAATATTAGACCTAACGGCTGTGGTTGTTGGTCCAGTGGCAACTTGGCGATTGGGGCAATACGGTGCAGAAATTATAAAGGTTGAAAGCCCATCGGGCGATTTGATGCGTGGTCTGGGAGGAATGTCACCTACGGGACAACATTCGGGAGCTTACCTACATCTTAATCGAGGGAAAAAGAATATTTGTCTCGACTTAAAAAAAGAAGGGGGGCAGCAAATCATTCAAAAATTAGTGGAATGGTGTGATGTGATTGTTGCCAATATGCGACCCGATGCTTTAGAGCGATTGGGTTTAGATGCAGCTACGATCAGGTCAAAATATCCAGAAAAAATATATTGTTTGATAACAGGCTATGGCACAGATGGACCTTATTCAGGGTTGCCAACTTACGACAGTGTTTTGCAAGGTGCTTCGGGTATTGCAGGATTAACGATGGCTCGTGATGGAAAACCGGCTTACGTTCCTATGTTAATCTGTGACCACGTTGTGGGCGAAATTACGGCAGGCACAGTTATGGCAGCACTGATGCAACGTCAAAATACTGGAATAGGTACAAGTATAGAAATACCGATGTTTGAAACCATGGCATCTTTTGTTTTGCAAGAACATTTAGCGCAACAAAGTTTTGAACCGCCAGTTGGTCCCCCAGGCGACCTTCGACTTTTAAGCCCACATAATCAGCCCGTTAAAACAAAAGATGGATATCTTTCCTTTACCATCAATACTGATGCTCAGGTACAAGCCTTTTTAAAAATAACGGATAGAGAAGAATTACTCCACGATGAACGATTTATATCGGTGGCAAGCAGGGCAAAATACGTTTCAGAATGGTTTGAAATTCGTGGTGCGGCACTCGATAATAAGTCCACTGATGAATGGCTTAAAATATTTCGAGAAACGGACCTACCCGCTATGCCCTGCCATACACTTGAAACATTAACTAATGACCCACATTTAAAGGCTGTTGAGCTAATTGATTTTGAAAATCATCCAACCGAAGGAAAAACTGCTGTAATTCGTTCCACTATAAAAGTTGATGGCAATTATCCTTCGGCGCGTTCTACTGCCGTTCCTTGTGGATGGGACACTACCGAAATTCTTAGTGAATTGGGATATTCAGAAATTGAAATGGAAAAAATTTTAATAGAAAAGGCAGCATACAATTTTAAACGTTCAAAACAATCATAAAAGCAGTTATGAATTTATTAAGCTATATCATAAACAATTTTTAATCAGATGAAATCGCCATGATTCCAAAACACAAACTGGAATGAAGAATGGCGATACCATATTCCTTTAAAAAATAAATATTATCTACAATATGAAACAATCCTATATCATTGATGCTATCCGAACGCCAATTGGTAGTTTAGGAGGCACTTTATCAGCTCTTCGTGCCGATGATTTGGCAGCATTACCAATTAAAGAACTCATCAAAAGAAACCCAAATTTACCAACAGAATTAATTGACGATGTGATTTTAGGGTGTCATAACCAAGCGGGGGAAGATAATCGAAATGTAGCACGAATGGCTTTACTATTAGCCGGAATACCACACACCGTTCCAGGTGAGACGGTCAATCGTTTATGTTCATCAGGAATGTCGGCGATTATTCATGCCAATAGAGCTATCAAAGCTGATGACGGTGCTATTTTTATTGCGGGCGGAATGGAACACATGACCCGCGGCCCGTGGGTAATTTCTAAAACATCAAAACCTTTTGGCAATGATGCAAAGATGTTTGATAGTAGTTTTGGATGGCGATTTATTAATCCTGAAATGCAAAAATTATACGGTACCGATGCAATGGGCATAACTGCTGAAAATTTAGCAGTTATGTATGGAATAAGCCGTGAGGATCAAGATTTGTTTGCCTTTCGCTCACAGCAAAAAGCGTTTTTGGCTCAACAAAACAGAATTTTAGCGGATGAAATCATGAAAATTGAAATGGCTGATAGAAAAGGTAATATCACTGTTTTTGATACAGATGAATTTATTAAAGGCAGTACAACAATTGAAATCCTTTCCAAATTAAACCCCATTTTCAAGAAAGAAGGAGGAACAGTAACAGCAGGAAATTCTTCCGGATTAAATGATGGAGCTGCTGCCATGTTGATTGCTTCGGAGGAAGCAGTAAAAAGACTTAATTTTATTCCAAAAGCAAGAATCGTATCCTCGGCGGTAGTAGGCGTAGAACCTAGAATTATGGGAATTGGCCCTGTTGGAGCAACACAAAAAGCGTTGCAAAAAGCAGGTTTGACACTCGACCAAATAGACGTATTTGAATTCAATGAAGCTTTTTCAGCTCAATGTTTAGCCGTTACACGAAACTTAGAGATTGCCGATGATGACACAAGAGTAAACCCAAATGGCGGAGCAATTGCACTTGGACATCCACTAGGAATGTCGGGTACTCGAATCATTCAAGCGGCAGTTAATGAACTACACCGTACCAAGAAAAAATATGCCCTTGCAGCTATGTGTGTTGGTGTAGGAATGGGTTATGCCGTAATAATCGAAAATGTTACAATATAAAAATATATGAAAAATACACACTTAAACGAAAATAAAAAATACAACCATCTACTATTAGAAAATAAAGTCTGTGTGATTGTCGGTGGGGCATCCTTGCGCAGTATCGGATATGCTACGGCAGAACTTTTTGCAGCTCATGGGGCTAAATTAGTACTTCTAGATTTGGTAATGAATGCCGAAATTGCCAATGAGGTTGGTACCGCTATCGCTTCACAAATAGGTCATAAACCGGATATTATTTATCTACAATGTGATATACGAAATACGTCAGATTGTGATAAAGTGATAGAAAAAGCTGTAGCACATTTCGGAACTATTGACTGCTTAGTGAATTGTGCGGGCATTGTAAAATCAGAAGGGATGCTGTCTATCACAGACGAAGGGTATGATTTGATAATGGATGTAAACTTAAAAGGTACTTTCAATATTTGCAAAAGTGCTTTGAAAATATTTACTGAAAAGCAAGCTGGAGTTATCGTCAATTTATCATCATTGTCGGCACAACGTGGGGGAGGTTTGGTAGGAGGTTCTCACTATGCCGCTTCAAAAGGCGGGGTTATTAGCCTTACCCGTTCCATAGCAAGAGAATTTGCACCAATGAATATTCGAGCTAATGTAATTTGCCCAGCCATGATAGAAACCAGTATGTTGGATGGACTTTCGGAAAAACAATTGAATGATGTGATTTCAGGAATTCCATTAAAACGTGTTGGTAAAACGATAGAGTTAGCAGGTACTTGCCTTTTTTTGGCTTCCGACCTTTCGGGATTCATTACTGGTGCTACTATTGATGTTAATGGTGGTATTCATATTCATTAAAAGTTAAAAGCAATTTCGGCATGGATATATTACTAAAATATTATGGTTTAGATTGGCTGGCAATGGCTTCAAGTTTGTTAGCTGTTTATCTAATAGGCAATAAAAATCGAATAGGTTTCATTTCTTACATACTTGCTAATGTACTTTGGATGTATTTGGGAATTTTTAGAATGCAAAGTTTTGGTATCAGTATAGGCAATGTATTTTTTCTAATCATGAATGTTCGAGGCTACCTAAAATGGAAAGAAACTAAGATAAAAACAATTGAACTAAAAAGATGATAGAAATAGATTTACTACCACAAAATGAAATAAAAGAAGGATTCAAGGCAAGATTTGTTCATACAGAGAATTTCACCTTGGGTTACTGGGATGTTGAAGAAGGGGCGATTTTACCCATGCATGCACATTTCCATGAGCAAGTCACCCAAGTTTTGGAAGGGAAATTTGAAATGACCATTGGTGAGGAAACAAAAATCTATGAAAATGGACAAATTGCTGTGATACCTCCTAATGTCGTACACGGAGGAAAAGCACTTACAAAATGTAAGATATTTGATATATTTTGTCCCGTCAGAGAAGATTACCAAATTTAATTTTTAGGTGTTTTATCAAAATCAATTTTAAACTGTCGAAAATGAAAAGCCAAGCTAATTTTAATATAAGATTTGTATTGTATATCGCCTTTTTATTAATTTCTAACCTACTTTCAGCCCAGAAAGTTGAGGCTAAAAAAAAAGGCAACCCGACTCTCCATAAACAAATAAGTACTTTGAACACAGCTGAACTTCTCGCACGTATTATAGCCACTGAAGACCGACTAGAAATCCTAAACCTTCTTGCAGGTTCTGCTTTTAGTTCTGATGTAGCATCGGAATCGTATTGGACGAAAATGTTTACAGAAAATGCTACCTTTGACCGAGGTACTGCACGACAAGATAAAGGTCGAGATGAAATCTTGAAAATCGTCAATGCGCCTGAACAGAAGGAGGCTATCAAGGGTGGAATGACACATTTAGCAATGCTTCCTCACATCACGCTAAATGGAGATAATGCAGTAGCTACGGGTTATTTGCTCATAGTGATGCCAGACACAACAGCCTCTCATGTGAAACTTCCCGGTAAAGGAATTTCGCCTGGATTTTCTATTTATCAACTCACAGTGAACCAATGGAAACTCTTGAGAACTACAGATGGCTGGAAAGTTACTAATCGTACAGTAAGGCCCCTATCAAGTGCCGATTCTCGTGCTATTCTTCAACAAGCGATTGAAGTGAAGAAATAGTTGAAAATAATTTTAGAAGCAAAAAAATTCATTCGATTTCTATTTAATTTTGTTTTTTGTTTCTAAAAAGTTTCTACATTGATTCGTGTTCCTATACAATAATGAATAAAGCTTTTGAAGGGACATTACAAAAAGTTGGCGATTTACGATTTCCTCTATCTATGAGGGTACTGAAACGACACTACCGTTTTTTTTCATTAATTTAGATTTGGTTTAATGTTGGACTTTTGTGCTTCAATTTACTCCACAATGCAATTTCCTAACACGCGGTGATTTGCCATCGCCAATCCAACGATTGTTGAATATACTGAAAAACGATGAACAAAGACGAATTGATAAAAATACAGTTACAACCCTTGTTGGATTACTTTCAAAAGTTAATTCCATTAAATAATGTGGAAAAAGAATTGGTTTCCAGTTTGTTTAAACCGAGGCTTTACAGAAAACGACAATATATTTTGCAAGAAGGCGATGTATGCAATCATTTTAATTTTGTAGTTCGGGGTTGTTTACGATTATACAAAGTAGATGTTAAAGGTAATACGCACATCATTCAATTTGCAACAGAAAATTGGTGGATGAGTGAAATTGGAAGTTTTCACAGCAGAAAACCCTCCGAACTGAGCATTGATGCTTTGGAAGACACGATAGTACTACAAATCAGTTATGAAGACCTTGTTACAATATATAAGCAAGCACCTAAGTTTGATAAAATTTTTAGGATACTCATTGAAAACAGTTATGTTTCGCTTCAAAAAAGATTGTTGCAAAACATTAGTTCCACAGCCGAAGAAAGGTATTTGTCCTTTATTCAGACCTATTCTCATCTCACTAATCGATTGCCACAAACTCAAATAGCTGCATTTTTAGGAATTACACCCGAGTTTTTGAGTCGCTTGCGCCACAAGCAAGTTAACACCAAATCTTAATCTAGATCAATACTACTTCTTGATGTAGTTCATTGGAAAGAACTCTCTTTCTGACGCAACTTTGCAGTATCAAATTTTATTAAATTGTTATGATACAAAAATCAAAAGTTACAGTTATCGGTTTAGGAAATATCGGAACTACAGTTGCTACAAATCTTGTAAAAGGAAATCATTCGGTTATTGTTGCTGACAAAACATTTGAAAAAGCAACTGAACTCGCAAAAAAATTAGGCAACTTGGCACAGCCAGCAACTATTGCTGACGCCATCAAACAGGCTAACATTGTTGTATTGGCCATTTATTTTGATGCAATCAAAGCGTTTTTCAAAACTTACGCAACAGAACTTCAAGGTAAAATTATTGTTGATCCTTCCAATCCTATTGCTCCAGATGAAAACGGTGGTTTCAAAAAGATAATTGGTACAGACGAATCAGCAGGTGAAATACTTTCGTCCTTACTGCCAAATAGTGTCAAGTTGGTGAAAGCATTGGGAACATTGGGTGCTGCATCTTTAGCTTCAGCAGCTTTCCAAACACCCGAAAAAGCAGTTCAATTTTATGCAACTGATGACACTAGCATTAATACCGAAATCGAGGACTTGATTCGTGACAACGGATTTGAACCATTGCGAATAGGAGGGCTAAATCAATCCATTCGTATTGAAGTATTTGGTGATTTACATGAATTTGGTGCCTTGGGTAAAACTGTCACACTAGATGAGGCCAAACAGTCCATTTAAATTTAGCAGGTACTTATAAGTCGCATTAAATATTACAAAAATGAAGCAACAATTAAAACATAATAAAAAATGAAAAAGATTTTATCAATAGATCCCAATAATATATTAGCGTTAATTGCGCGGATTGCATTAGGAATTGTAATATTCCCTCATGGAGCCAAAAAACTTCTGGGCTGGTTTGGTGGTTATGGTTTTGAAGGAACGATGGGCTTTTTAACAGGAGATGCTGGTCTTCCATACATCATTGCGCTACTGGTCATCCTAATCGAATTTTTCGGTGCATTATTCCTGATTGCGGGCTTTGCTACCAGAGTGGCAGCATTTGGAGTACTGGTGAATTTTGCAGGAGTTGTTATCACGACACATTTACATAGTGGTTTCTTTATGAACTGGTATTCAGAGCCAAATAAAGGAGAAGGCTTGGAATACTTTATTCTTCTTTTTGGGCTGGCCTTAATTGTACTTATTACTGGCGGTGGTAAAGCGAGTATTGATGCTGCTATAGCGGTTATTAAAAAAGAGGGTTAATGCAAATAAATTATTACTATTTCAGCGGCATTTATGAATAAAGATCAAAATGATGGGGACGGACTACTAATGGTGCGTTTTAAAGTGGAAGTATACAATACCGGCGATTTTAAAATATGGAAGTCAAAAGCTGAAAAACTTGTTAAAACTTTCAAAGGCTTTATTAATATAACGGTTTTAAACCGCCTAAAAGAAACTGATTATTATTATATCATTATACGCTTTGATTGTAAAGAAAATGCCAACGCATGGTTGAATTCTAATGAAAGAAGGAATATCTTTAATGATTCCCATACTCCATGGTTGACCGAAAAGCACGAAGTGATACAGGATTGGAATATATTTTGGTACAGGATTTTTAATGGTACAAAAAGATGGAAACAATGGGCAGTTACCTTTATTGCGGTATATCCTCTCACTATTGTGATACCCACGCTGGTAAAAACAATAGCAACAGTAATACCACTGTATTTTTTTGCAGGTATTATTAGTGCCCTATTGATTTCAGGTTTTATGATCTATCTGGTTATGCCATTTGTATTGAACCTTTTTAAAAAATGGTTACATAAGTAAGGCATTTAACTGAAAAATAATATTTTAAACAAAGAATAAAAAAATGTATTGCGTTTAATGATGGTACTTATTCAGTCTATTACTTGCCAAGCATGTTTCCAAAAGTAGTCAAACAGATAGCTATAATAGGTCCTAGAGAAACGCATCCTGAATGGGCTGCTAGCAGTTCCTTTCGTAAAATACCTTCAAATAATATTACACAAACAACTAAAAACAAAAATAAAATGGACAATACAGTAGAACAAACTTTGATGCACCACCTTACAGCATTCGGTAACAACAACTTGGATGAAATTCTAAAAGATTACACAGATGAATCCGTAATTATGACACCTACCGGTTCCATAAAAGGCTTGACTGAAATACGTGAATTCTTTAAAGATTTCTTTGCGGTAATCCCAACAGGCTCTTCATTTACCATGAAACAAAAAACGATTGTTGGAAACGTTGCCTACATTTTCTGGGCAAGTGAATCCAGTTCAACAAAAATTCTGGCTGGAACAGATACTTTCGTGTTTGAAGACAACAAGATAAAATACCATACCGTTGCCGATTACAGAATGTAGCACTAAGCAAGAAAAAAGTTTCAGAATCAGTATTTTGAAAAGCTAACGTTCTCTATGAATTATTGTTACTCACTTTCTCAATTACGGTTAAACTTTGTATTATAATTTTAAAAAACATTTAATCATGAAAAATTCATTTACAATAAAAACAGGTTTAGCCACTATGATGGTTATATTAATAAGCGTTTCCCTTTTTGCTCAAAAAAAAGACAGTAAAGAAGATTTGTTGAAACAAGTTAAAGAACTGGCTGCTGCCAATGAATTAATTTCAAAAAATCTATCTACTTTCGATACATTAGATTATATCGTATTTAGCAGTAGAGACTGGACAAGATTGCATGAAAGTCACGCAAAAGACATCAAAGTACATTTCCCTGATGGACATCTTGAAACTGGTTTAGAACAGCATATAAAAACTCTTGATGCGATGTTTGTATATGCTCCAGACACCCGTATTAAAGAGCATCCTTTTAAAATTGGCTCAGGCAATATTACTGCCGTAATGGGTTATATGGAAGGTACGTTCACGCAGCCTATGCCCGCAGGAGATGGAAGTTTTATACAGCCTACAGGTAATAAATTCAAAATTCCAATGGCGACCATCGGAGTTTGGGAAAACGGTGTAATGCAAGAAGAATATCTTTTTTGGGATAATAAATCCTATATGGACCAAATACTAGGTAAATAAATACTGTGAAAAATGGATAGAAAAAATTTTCTTAAAACCATGGCTATTTTACCATTGGGAGCTGCAGCGATGCAGCTCAGCTCCCTTAAAACAGCTACGAATCATTTTAGTCCTACAGAAAGAATGCCTGTTCTTTTTCTTGGACACGGTAATCCAATGAATGCCCTGGCAGATAACAGTTTTACCCAAGGTTTTCAGCAGATGGCCAAAACATTGCCAAAACCAAGGGCTATTCTTTGTATATCAGCTCACTGGGAAACCAAGGGTACTTTTGTAACGGCAATGCAAAAACCAGAAACTATTCATGATTTTGGCGGTTTTCCTCAGGCACTTTTTGACGTTCAATATCCTGCACTAGGAAGCCCGGAGCTCGCATTGGAAACACAAAAACTAATCACTTCAACCTCTATAGGGTTGAGCAATGAATGGGGGCTAGATCATGGCTGTTGGACAGTTTTAAAATTCCTGTACCCCAATGCCGAAATTCCTATTGTCGAAATGAGCATTGACTATACAAAACCTGCTTCTTATCATTATGAATTGGGAAAAGAGCTGGCAGCATTAAGACGCAAAGGTGTTCTAATTGTTGGAAGCGGTAACTCGGTACACAATTTACAATTGGCAGCATGGGATAAAATGATGCTGCCCGGATATGCGTTCGAGTGGGCTCATATTGCGAATGAAAAAATAAAAAAAATGATTCTTGAGAATGATCACCAGTCTCTTATCAATTTTGATAAACAGGGACGTGAATTCCAGCTCGCCGTGCCCACTCCTGAACATTACATTCCAATGCTATACACATTGGCACTGAGAGAAAAAGACGAAAAGGCTACTGTTTTTAATGACGCCATAGTAGCCGGATCACTCAATATGCTTTCTATAAAAATAGATAAAGCATGATGATAAAAAAACATTTTTGGATATGCTTTAGCATCCTAATTTTAATTTCAATTTTTAGTTTTACCATTATGAATTCCAGCAAAGAAAAAACAACGCTGCATTACCTTGTGAGACAGCCCAAAACCAAAACAACAAATCCACCTTTACTGTTACTATTACATGGGGTGGGTGGAAATGAGCGAAACCTTTTTTCTTTTGCCAATGACCTGCCGGACAAATTTTTAGTAGTATCAGCACGAGGTCCACTTACTCTGGGACCGCAAAGTTTTGCCTGGTTTCAGGTAAATTTTACCAGCGGACACCCTCAGATTAACGAGCAGCAGGCCGAAGCTGCCAGAGTAACTATTCTTAATTTTATTGAAAGTCTGAAAAATGAACTTGATTTTGATGATAAACAGGTTTATTTAATGGGCTTCAGTCAGGGAGGTATAATGAGTTACAGCGTGGCGCTTACAGAACCTGAAAAAATCAAAGGAATAGCTGTAATGAGTGGCAGGCTGCTTCCGGAAGTTAAACCCCTTATTGCGGATGAAAAACGTTTAGATAAACTTAAAGTTTTCGTTTCCCACGGCAAACAAGATGCGGTACTGCAGTTCCCCTACGCAACTGATGCCTTAGCATATCTACAAACAAAGGGTATGAACCCCGAATTCCATCAATACGATGAGGGCCATACTGTCAATAAACAAATGTTTGATGACGTAAATTTTTGGTTAAAAACAAATATTCCTCACTAATAACTTGCTGTACTACTCCTAAAACGATTCTTTTATAATAAAAGGTTCCATATTAAGGAATTGATTTAAAAGTGAGGCTGTTATGATATTATCAAAATAAAGCATGGATAGTTTGAAGCTATAAAAATCCAATGTTGCAGTTAGGCATGGTAAGCCAAAGCTTCACTTCTTAATTTTCTTTACTCATGATAATATTTTTTTTATAGATTTATATGCTTTTTTTATCAAAAATCTAAATTTCTATTTTTTGAATTTGTGGCCCAGCGTTTATCAAACCTACACCCTCTTCATTATCCGTGTATTGTTTAAAGTTTTTAATAAAACGAGAGGCTAAATCAATTGCTTTATTATTCCATTCAGAAACATTCGCATAAGTATTTCTAGGATCTAAAATATCAAGCTTTACATTATCTAGAGACGTTGGTACTTCTAAATTGAAAACTGGAATTATTTTGGTTTCTGCTTTTTCGATCGAACCGTCAAGAATTGCATCGATAATAGCCCTAGTATCTTTAATAGAAATTCTTTTTCCTGTTCCATTCCAACCTGTATTTACCATATAAGCGGTGGAATAGTGCTGCTTCATTTTTTTTACCAGCTCTTCTCCATATTTTGTTGGATGTAATGATAAAAATGCTTTTCCAAAACAAGCTGAAAATGTTGGCTCTGGTTGCGTAACTCCAAGTTCCGTCCCCGCTAATTTTGAAGTAAATCCAGAAAGAAAATAATATTTAGTTTGTTCTGGTGTTAGTTTTGAAACTGGTGGCATCACTCCGAAAGCGTCAGCAGTTAAAAATATAACTTTGTTAGCATGTCCAGCTTTGGAAACTGGTTTTACACTATTTTGAATATGGTTAATTGGATAGGAAACTCTAGTATTTTGAGTAACCGAGCCATCTTTAAAATCTATAATCCCTTTACTATTTAAGGTTACATTTTCCAATAAAGCATCTCTTTTTATAGCATCGTAAATATCAGGCTCATTTTCTTTGCTTAAATCGATAGTTTTAGCATAGCATCCACCTTCAAAATTGAAAACACCATCGTTATCCCAACCATGTTCATCATCTCCAATTAATTCCCGTTTCGGATCTGTTGATAATGTTGTTTTTCCTGTACCAGATAATCCAAAGAAAACAGCAACATCACCCTCTTTTCCTTTATTAGCAGAGCAATGCATCGATGCAATTCCTTGTAATGGTAAATAATAGTTCATCATGGAGAACATTCCTTTTTTCATTTCTCCTCCATACCAAGTACCTCCGATTAATTGCATTTTTTCCGTCAAATTAAAAGCAACATATACTTCCGAATTCAATCCGTGATTAGCATAATCTTTAAATGAAGTTTTAGAACCATTCATTACAATAAAATCCGGCTCACCAAAATTTTCTAATTCTGCTTTCGTAGGACGAATAAACATGTTAGTCACAAAATGAGCTTGCCAAGCAACTTCCATGATAAAGCGTACCTTTAAACGTGAATTTTCATTGGCTCCGCAAAAAGCATCAACTACATATATTTTTTTACCTGATAATTGATTAATTGTAGTCTCTTTTAATGCATTCCAAGTATTTTGTGTAATTGGCTTGTTGTCATTCTTTGCTTTTTCAGAAGTCCACCAAATAGTATTTTGAGTACTATTATCTTTAACAATATATTTGTCTTTTGGCGATCTGCCTGTAAAAGCCCCAGTCATAACATTCACGGCATCAAGTTGAGAAATTTGTCCTTTTTCATAACCTATTAAATTAGGATCTAACTCATAATTGGCTAACTGCTCATAGGAAGGATTATGAATAATTTCATGTACATTTTTAATCCCATATTTTTCTAATGAAATCGACTTCTTAATTTGATTGTTATTCTTCATAGAAATTTAGTTTATATTTCATAATTAGCTCTATTGGTTTTATTCCAGGAGATAAAACTTAATTTATTGTATCTGTAGTTTTTTTGTTTTTTACCTTAATTTACATCTTTATATTTCTGTTGTACTAGTTTTGTCAAGGCACTTTCGGTTTTGGAATCCAATTGTTGCGATGCAAAATGTTTCCACATTCCATCGATATAAATCAGTAGCAATTCAGCTTCCAAAGTTGGGTTTTCATATTGCAATTTCGAAAAAGCTACTGTTAGTTTTTCGTAACAAGGCTTCATAAAAATATCGTGGTATCTTTGAGAAAGAGAATTTAATACAATGATTTTATGTTGCATTTTCCAAAAATCGGGATGCGAATCTACTAAAATTCTTGGAACCTCAACGATTTTCAAAATGTATTGCAATCCGTTTTCATCATTCAAATAATTGGAAATTATTTTTGTCGCTTCTTGATAGCCATGTTTGATAATTTCCTCCAATAATTTTTCTTTCGTACCAAAATGTCTAAAAATCAAAGCCTCTGAAGTTTCCGCCTCAGAAGCAATCGATTTTGTAGATGTGGCTCGCTCCCCATTTTCTGTAAACAGTTTGAGAGTAGCGTCGAGTATATCTTTTTTTTTGCTCATCTGTAAATTATTTAGATTGCGAGCGTTTTTATAATTTAAACCCTTTCAATGATAACTGCATACCCTTGTCCAACACCAATACACATGGTGGCCAAAGCATATCGTTTTTCTAAACGTTGCAATGATAAAGCAGCGCTGTAAACAATTCTGGTTCCTGACATTCCCAGTGGATGTCCCAAGGCAATTGCTCCTCCATTCACATTAACTCTAGCATCATTATCTTGAAGTCCCATGGCTCTGGTACAGGCCAAACTCTGGGCTGCGAAGGCTTCGTTCAATTCAATAATGTCGATATCATTCAATGTTAATCCGGCTTTCGCCAAAGCTTTTTGCGTTGCCGTAACGGGTCCAATTCCCATAATTCGAGGTACAACACCTACAACCGCCGAACTTACGATTCGGGCTAATGGTTTTAAATTATACTTTTTTACCGCCTTTTCAGAAGCAATAAAAGTAGCTGCAGCACCGTCATTCAATCCCGAAGCATTTCCTGCGGTAACCGTTCCATCTGCTTTGAAGGCCGGTTTTAATTTAGCCAATGTCTCGATAGTTGTATTGGCTCTGACAAATTCATCTTTAGAAAAAACAATTGGTTCGCCTTTTCGCTGCGGAATGCTAACGGGAATAATTTCTTGTGCCAATACACCATTTTCTTGCGCTTTTGCCGCTTTCATCTGTGAATTGTAAGCAAATAAATCTTGATCTTCTCGACTGATATCGTACAAATCCACTAAATTTTCGGCAGTAATTCCCATAGGATCCACGCCGTACATTTGTTTCATTTTTGGGTTTACAAAACGCCATCCAAAACTGGAATCTTCCATCTTTGAGTCTGTTCCATACGCTTTTGATGATTTTGAAATCACCAACGGACCATGTGTCATGTGCTCAACTCCACCGGCAATAAAAATATCGCCATCTCCAGCTTTAATAGCTCTTGACGCACCAATAATAGCTGACATTCCTGATGCACACAATCGATTAACCGTTTCTCCTGGAACTGTAACCGGTAATCCCGCCAGCAATGACGCCATTCGAGCCACATTCCGATTGTCTTCTCCGGCTTGATTGTGACACCCTAAAATGACATCATCAATCGCATCGGTTGGAATATTTGGATTTCTATTTACTAATGCTGCAATAACAATTGCCGCCAAATCATCTGCTCTGACAGCAGAAAGTGTTCCGCCAAAACTTCCTATTGGCGTTCTGATTCCATCAATTATATACGCTTCTGTATTCATTTTTATTCCTTTTAAATTATAATTCTTCTTGCGGAAGGTTTGCTTTTTTTCTCCAATAATTAATTACTGCCGATGTAATAATGGTTATCGATAATCCAATGAAACATCCGGTAGTCACTGATATAAACCGTTCCACAGCTCCTATCCATGACATTTGCGTCTGTTCATGAATCAATACAATAATGAGTGCTACAATTGCAGTTCGCGCCACATTCATCAGATTAAATAAATAACAAGTGGCAATGGAAAGAACAATACCCAACAATAGCATATAGACATTTGGGGCATGAATAAAATAACAAAACAATCCAATTCCGGAGCCTATTAGGTTCGATTTAAACCGTTCAATCGATAAACGATGCGCATCTTTTGCTTCAGGCGAAATAACCAAAATAATAGAAAGCATCGTCCAATACAGCTCATATTCAGGAAAACCCAAATACAATTGATAGCCAACTAGAAAACCAATGATGCATTTGAACCCATAAATAATTAAATCGGATCCGATACTGTATCGTATTAATTTGTTTACCATTCGATTAGTATTAGATTCATTAGAATTGAAAAACTAAAGTCAATCCTATTCTACCCATCTTTTTATGCTAATTGTTCCACGAATTTTGCTTCCGTTTTTTCTCGAACTTCTTCTAAAGTTGCTCCCGGCATTAATTCTATTAAAGTCAATTTACCATCAATATATTTGAAAACAGCCAATTCTGTAATCACCATATCAACAGCACCTAAAGTCGTCAAAGGCAAGGTGCAAGTGGGCACAATTTTAGAACTTCCGTCTCTATTATTGTGATTCATTGTGATAATCAGCGTTTTTGCACCTGAGGCCAAATCCATTGCCCCTCCAACTCCTAATAAAGGTTGTCCCGGAACAGCCCAATTAGCCAGATTCGCATGTTCATCCACTTCTAAACCGCCCATTACAGCAATATCAACATGTTTTCCACGTATCATTGCAAAAGAATCTGCACTGTCAAAATAACTGCTTCCCGGTACTGCCGTAACTGGAATTTTCCCCGCATTTACCGGATAATTCATTGCTCCTCCTCCATCTACAGGTTCAGGACCAACGCCTAACATTCCATTTTCAGTGTGCAAAATAACACCGTGTTTTGGTGTAATTAAATCCGCAACTAAGGTTGGAATTCCGATTCCTAAATTGACTACATCTCCTTTTTTCAATTCCTGTAATGCGCGTTTGGCCATATTCATACGGTCTTCACTCACTTTTTTCCCTTTACTCACTGATGCCGATGAACCTAAGTCCTCCAAAGTAAGTGTCGCCTGAACCAAGTAATCAATGTAACATCCCGGTGTATGAATGTAATTAGGATCTAAAGTGCCTTCCGGTACGATGTCTTCTACTTCAGCAATAACCAAATCAGCTGCTGTTGCCATAGCGCGATTGAAATTTTGCTCTGTCATACGATAGATTAAATTTCCTGCCGTATCCGCTTTCCATGCTCTGATAAAAGCTACGTTTCCACGAATCCCCTTCACAAAAACCTGTTCCACACCATCAATTATTTTAGTTTCTTTCCCTTCTGCAATAGGCGTTCCGGCTGCGGTTGGCGTGTAAAAACCTCCTATTCCTGCCCCTCCGGCTCTTAAGGCTTCCGCCAAAGTTCCTTGTGGGATTAATTCATATTCCACAATTCCATCCTGGGCTGCTTTCACCGCTTCGGGATTACTGGTAAAAAAAGAACCAATCATTTTTTTCAATTGTCCGTTTCGCAACAAACGTCCGCCACCAATTCCCGCTTCACCTACATTGTTCCCAATAAAAGTGATGTTTTTAGTCTGCGTTTTTGATAAAGCATCCATTAAATGGACTGGATTTCCCGTCATCCCAAAACCACCCTGCAATAAGGTATCGCCATCTTTTACGAAAGCTGCGGCTTGTTCGGTTGTTATTTGTGGAACTGTTTTCATATTTTAATTTTTAATAAATTCAATAAGTAGTTTTGTAAAATCATCAGCCTTTTCGATATTTGAAATATGAGCCGTTTTTAAGGCAGCTAATAACGAGTTTGGGATTCTTTCCATTAAAAATTCACTATCTTTTACAGTTGTCACCAAATCTTCTGTACCGGAAATGATTAAGGTTGGCGACGAAATTTTGGAAACTTCATCCGTAAAATCAGCATCCCGAACGGCAGCACAACAAGAACTATATCCTGTTACTGGCGTTTGCACAAACGTTACTAAAACCGCATCAACCTCAGCTTTATTTTCAGCAACAAATTCAGATGTGAACCAACGTTCTTGTGTTCCTGAAACGATACTGTCCAAACCATTTTTTTGAACGGTTTCGATTCGGGTATTCCAGCCTTCCTTGTTTCCAATTTTTACGGCAGTATTACAAAGTATCAGTTTGTTCAAACGTTCCGGTGCATGAATCCCCAACCATTGTCCAGTCAATCCGCCAATAGACAATCCGCAGAAATTTACTTTTTCAATCTTCAGAGAATCCAATAAATCCAATACATCGTTCCCCAACATTTCAATGGAATATTCTCCTGCAGGAACTTCACTTTTTCCATGACCGCGTGTGTCGTAGCGCAGGATATTAAATTCCTGTCCAAGTAACTCTATTTGTTTATCCCACATCGTCAAATCAGTCCCCAATGAATTAGAAAAAAGGATAGTTTCTTCCTTCTTGAAATCATCAAACACATAATTCAATGTTGTATTTTTTACTTTTGCCATTTTTATTTTTTTATTTGACTATCCATCACTTGTACCAATGTATTTAATTTCGTCATTTCGACGAAGGAGAAATCTCATTACGTGAGCAACAAATGTGATTTCTCCTTCGTCGAAATGACAAAAAAAGCTGAATTTTATTCATAAAATGCTTTGGTATTAGTAACGGACAATCATATTTTTATATTAACCCAAATCGCCACCGGCCACCGGAATTGTAATTCCTGTGATGTACGAAGCTTCATCGGATGCCAGAAAAAGTATCGCCGAAGTTTGTTCTTCAATGGTTCCGTAGCGTTTCATTAAACTCGATTCGGTGGTTTGATCCGCCACTTCTTGTCTCCATATTTTTTCCTGTTCCGAATCAGGAGTTTCATTGCGGGGAATCAAGCGTTCCGGAGCTTCGGTTCCGCCTGGTGCAACCGCATTCACCCTAATATTTTTTTCAGCATATTCGAAAGCCATAGCAGCCGTAAGGGCATTGACTCCTCCTTTTGCAGCAGCATAGGGAACACGATTAATTCCTCTGGTTGCAACCGAAGAAACATTCACGATTACACCTCCTTTTTGATTCAACATCACCGGAAGAACGGCTCTACAGCCCCATAAAGTTGGGAAAAGGGAACGGCGAATTTCTTTTTCTATTTGATCTTCTTCATAGGTTGCAAAAGGTTTCATCCAAATGGTTCCGCCCACGTTGTTAATCAAAATGTCTATTCTTCCAAACTTTGCAACAGCTTGTTCCACTACCGACTGAAAGCCTGAAAATTGTTCCAAATCAGCTATAACAGGAAGTGCTTTATTTTTTTGGTCTTCACTCAATTGTGAAACTATTTCATTTACTATTGGAGAACGATCAATTAATACAACCGAACTACCTTCGGCTAAAAGTTGTAGTGCAACCGTTTTTCCTATTCCTTGCGCGGCACCGGTAACAAGGGCCACTTTTCCTGAAAATCTATTGGGGTGAAGCATTTTTACTGTTTAAAAAATTACAATTGTACATTTTCCTGACCGGTAGGAACAAATTTTTCCATGTAAAAATTAACATGTTGAATTGCCTCTTTTTCAAGTGTCGTTTTTACCGCTTCCACCATGGCATTAGGTCCGCAGATATAAATATCGTAGGCTTTATCGCCAAGAAGCGCTTTGTTAATCCATTGGGTAACAAATCCTTTATCATGACCTTCTGCTTGTTCGTCAGAAGTACAAGTGTGAATTTTTAATGGCATAATTTCACTAAACGCTTTCAAACGTTCCAATTCCACCACATTCTCACCAGTAGTTGCTCCGTAAAACAAATGAATCGGTGTCGTATTTTTTTCTGCTTTTAGTTTTTCAAGCATGGCCATAAAAGGGGCAATCCCTGTACCGCCTGCAATAAAGATTAAATCACGCTGCACCTCTCTTAAATAAAAACTTCCCAAAGGTGTTACAATGTTTAATTCCCCTCCTACAGTTGCCTCATTTTTTAAATAACTGCTCATCAATCCTCCAGGCACTAATTTGATTAAAAACTCGCCTTCAGCTGTATCGGGTTGTGAACTGTACGAATACGATCTGGTTTGTGAAGTTCCCGGAACCTCAATATTTACATATTGTCCCGGAAGAAATTGAAAAGAACTCCCGTCAGCAGCACGTAATTTTAATTGGTAGATTTCGGAAGACAATCGGTTTAATTCCACTATTTCGGTAGCGACAGCCGTAGATTTAACTTTACAGGCAGCAGAACTCGCTAAAATATCAACCACAAGATCTGATTTTGGTCTCACTTGACAAGCAAGCGCAAAACCTGCCGCTGCTTCTTCATCTGATAAGGCTTCTTCGATATAGTCTCCTGCATCAAAATTTCCTGATCTCATTTTACATTTACAAGTACCACAAGCGCCATCAGCGCAATCTAACGGAATGTTTATCCCAACACGATACGCAGTTTCTGCTACAGTTTCATTGGGTAAACTATCTATAAATCGGGTAACTCCGTCCTCAAAGTTTAATGCTATTTTAGCCATTACTTTTGTATTAAATATGATATATGTCAAGCACTTGTCGAATGTAATCGTTCTTAAGGATGACTTTTTTATTAGTGATTAAAAATGAATCTTCCACTTTTTTCAAAGTATAAAAGGAAACACCAAAAAACTGATCCAATTTATTGTATCGAAAGTTTAATGTATTCCAGTTAAAACGTATTTTAACTTCATCATTGTTTTCTTCCAGAATTTCAAGATTGGTGCAATTATGACTTGTTCTGGTGTCCGGTAAAGTAGCGCTCGAACGTTCGGTTCTAATTCTAAAAACACGATCTTCCAAACCATTTCTGTTTGGATAATAAATCAACGAAATCTCGGTTTCGTGATTTGTCGTTAGATTATCCTCGTCATCCCAAGATGGCATCCAAAACGTTACTTTTTCATCGTATAACTCAAGCCATTCATCCCATTGTTTGTCATCTAAATGTCTCGCTTCCTGATAAACAAAAGCCTGTATTTTATCGTAATTAGTCATCTTACAAATTGTTTTCTAGATTAATCAATTCCTCTTTTGCCAAAGCTGCTGCCAAAGTTTCTGCCCAATACTGGTGTTGCATCAGGAATAATCCTTCGTCTTCAGTTCTGATTCCGCTTAATTTTGGATTGATTCCCATGGCGGTCGCATGTTCGTCCGGACCATAAACCCAATGTTCCGCTCCACGGCTGACATCGTTCCACGGCATGGCTTTTGCCAAATAACTTTCCTGACAGGATCTGAATTCTTCCAAATCATCAGGAGTTCCCATTCCGGTCACATTGAAGAAATCTTCGTATTGACGAATACGCAACGCACGGTCAGCCGCAGGTTCATTTTTGGGCGCCACACAGTAAATCGTCACTTCCGATTTATCGACAGAGATTGGTCGAACCACGCGAATTTGAGTCGAAAACTGATCCATCAAATACACATTTGGATAAAGAGCCAAGTTGCGGGTTTCATTAACAATAAAATTGCTTCTTTCTTCACCAAGTTCTGCATTCAATCGATCCAATTGACTATAAAGAGGACGCACTTCCGGATTCAGCATTTTGGTCCAAAGAAGCATATGTCCATTTTCAAAACCATAAACACCACCAATACTTTTTGACCATCCGTTAGGATCTACCGCCTTTACACCATCTTCTTTACGGTTTCCCATCGTAGCCACATAGTTCCAGTGCACGGAGCTTACATGGTAACCATCAGCGCCATTTTCCATTTGCATTTTCCAGTTTGCATCATAGGTATACGTAGAAGCTCCTCGTACAACTTCCAATCCAAATTCAGCCTGATCCACCATTTGATCGATAATCTTTTTGGATTCACCCAAATAGTCTTCCAATGACGAAGAATCTGGATTTAAGCTGCCAAATAAAAATCCTTTGTACGATTCAAATCGTGCTACTTTTTTCAAATCATGAGAACCCTCTGTGTTGAACTGTTCCGGATATCCTGCACCTTTTACATCTTTTACTTTTAGTAATTTCCCCGAATTATTAAACGTCCAACCGTGAAAAGGACACGTATACGTTGATTTATTTCCTTTTTTATAGCGACAAAGCTGTGCTCCTCTATGGCTGCACGCATTAATAAAGGCGTTCAATTCACCTTCTTTATTGCGAGCGATAAATATGGGTTGTCTGCCAATATGAGTAGTGAAATAATCGTTTGCTTCCGTTATCTGACTTTCATGAGCCAAATACACCCAATTGTTTTCGAAAATATATTTCATTTCCAATTCGAACAACTCCGGATTGGTAAAGGATTCTCTGTTATGACGATAAAGACCTTCAGAAACGTTGTGTTCCAATAGGCTTTCTACATATTCTTTATTTAATTTTTCCATTAGTGTTGTTGTTTAGTAGTCATAACCTACCCGCTCCAGAGTTATTTTGGAGTAAAACCACCATGAGAATGATTCAAAAAATCGATTCGATTTGTTCCTTCTCACGGGGATTCTACAAGTCCAAAAAAGATTCGGAAAATGACAATAGACCGTTCTTTTTTATATTATGCTACAGCTTCAGCTCTCAATCGCTCAACTTCTGCATCGTGAATTCCTTCAACTTCTTTGTTTAAAGTGAAATCGAAATCGATTGAAGAAAAAGGCTTGTCTAATCCTTTTTCTTTGATTTTTTCTGCATCAGTAATTACGGTCACTTCCGGAATCAAACCTTCACGAGTTGCGAAAGCGAAATCATCCCATAAGTAGGGATCACCAGCAAAGTTAATTTGTGTCGTTAATTTTCTGTAGCCTGGCGCTGAAACAAAGAAATGAACGTGAGATGGGCGATTTCCGTGACGACCAACAGCATTTAAAAGTTCTTCTGTTGATCCACCTGGAGGAACTCCGTATCCAGAAGGAAGGATACTGCGGAATTGATAGTTTCCGTTTTCATCTGTTTCTATTGTTCTGCGTAAATTGAAATCACTTTGTGATTGATCAAAATAAGAATAATTTCCTTTTAAATTTGCATGCCAAACCTCTACAATCGCATTTGAAATTGGATTATTATCAGCATCTAAAACTTTTCCCTCCATGAAGAAAATTTCCCCTTGTTCTATTTCAGTTCCATCATCCAGACGTGCAAACCCTTTTGATTTTGGTGCGCCAGCAACATACAGTGGCCCTTCAATCGTTCTTGGCGTTCCACCGGTCATTCCCGCTTTCTCCTCTTCTTCATCCATTCGCAAGTCTAATAAATGTTCTATACCAAAACCTGCAGCGATCAAACCGTATTCTTCATTTTTACCTGCTTGTGTCAAGTAATTTACTGCTGTCCAAACTTCATCCGGTTGAATATCTAAATCTTCGATGGTGTAAAACAAATCGCGAAGGATTCTGTTTACAATTGCTTTAGCTCTGTCGCTTCCGCCTTCTACTTTTTCAGTACTTTCAATTTTTTGAAGTAATCCGTCTATTTGTGCTCTTGTCATGATATTGATTTTTTAATTTATTATAGTTTTTTTGATTATTTAAAAGGGTTATAATTCTCCTTCTTTAATCGAAGAATAATGTTTGCATAATGATTTTACTTCAATTTCCATAAAAGGAAAAAGGGGTAAATTGCTTAGAATGTCATGAAGTTCAGCTGGACTTTCTACATTGAAAATACTGATGTTCGAATACTTCCCGACGATTCTCCAAATGGCTACCCATTTTCCGCTGCGTTGCAAATCTTGGGACATTGCTTTTTCTTTTGCTTTTAATTCGTTTACAAAATTCACATCGGAATCATGTGGAATTTTTACGGTCATTTCTACGTGGAATAACATAGTGCTAATTTTTATTTACGTTTATATTGGTTGAGTTTTTCTAAATCTAATTCCAAGCCTAAACCCGGACCTTGTGGAATTTTCATCGAAGCATTCGAAAATGTCACTTTGGTTTTAACAATATCATCCGTTAATAATAATGGACCGAAAAGTTCCGTTCCCCACGACATTGTTTTCAACGTACTAAAAGCATGCGCCGAAGCCACAGAACCAATTGTTCCTTCCAATAGCGTTCCTCCGTACAAACTGATATCGGCAGCTTCTGCAATCGCAGCCACTTTTAAAACATTATGCAATCCACCTGATTTTCCGATTTTTAATGCAAAAACATCTCCTCCTCTTATTTTGGCCAATTTGTAAGCGTCCGTACTATCGTTCAACGCTTCATCTGCCATAATCGGCACAGTGAACATTTTGGTCAAACGAGCCAAACCTTCAAAATTTTCTTTAACTATGGGCTGTTCGATCAAATCAATTCCTGCTTCCTGAAGTTTAGCAATGCTTATTTTTGCGGTACTTTCGTCCCAAGCCTGATTCACATCCACCGTTACTTTTGCTCGGTCTCCCAACGCTTTTTTGATAGCGGCAACGTGAGCGATTGAAATTTCCGGCGCTTGCCAACCTATTTTTAATTTGAAAGTAGTATGTCTTCCAATGGCCAAAAGATATTCGGCTTCTTCAATATCCTGTTGTGTATTTCCGCTGGCCAAAGTCCATAAAACAGGTAACGTTTCGGTAATTGCTCCTCCCAATAATGTAGCGACGGAAACCCCCAATCGTTTTCCATGCGCATCTAGAAGTGCTGTTTCGATTCCGGATTTTGCAATTCGGTTGCCTTTAATGTTTTTTTCAATCCAAAACATGGCTTTGTGAATATTAGTCGCATCCTGACCCACTAATAAAGGAGCAAAATAAGTATCAATATTGAGTTTCATACTCTCCGGAGATTCCTCTCCGTAACTCAATCCACCGATTGTTGTCGCTTCTCCAATTCCTTCAATTCCATCACTGCAGAACAAACGAATGATAACCATTGTTTGTTTTTTCATTACGGTCATAGAGAGATGATGCGGGCGAATTGTTGGCAAATCAACCAGAATGGCTTCAATTTTTTCAATAATAGGATTATTCATTTCTTAGTATCTAAATTTATTTGATTTCGACAGGAGTAAGTACTCACTCATAAATAATTGAGTACTCACTTACCGTTTGCTTATTACAAATTTATAGCTAAAAGCAGGGTCTAAAATTGGATAAATTTGCTATTAATGAGACAAATCAAACAAATAGATAAAAAACATAACTATTTGTTTATAATACCTTTAAATAGAAAAAACAGAGAAAAAAGATTTGATTTCCTTCAAAAAACAGGACAAACAAGATTTTATGCAGAAAGATTGAAAATGAGAGTGTAATAAATGCCTAATTTATTGGATTGACAGCTATCTCATTTAAATAATTAAAGTGGTAAAAGAAGAATGGAGTGATTACTTACGTCCTAATTGACTTCTGAATTCTTTGGGAGTGAACTCCGTTTTTTTCTTAAACAAACGCGTAAAATAAGCGGGATCCTCAATATCTAATTCATATGAGATTTCGGCAATTGACATATCAAAATTGCGCAGGTAAATTTTAGCTTCGTCAATAAAAAAATTAATGACAACATCTTTTGGCGACAAGCCGGAAACATCTTTACAAATTCGGTTGAGATGTCCGCTTGAGATGTTTAAACGGGAAGCATAATCTTCTACACTTATTTTAAAAGATTTCATTTCCTTTATTAATTGAACAAAGCGTCGGTAATATATTTTATTCTTATTATCTGACAAATGAACAGCGGATGAAGTGACAAATATCCGATACAAACGCAACAACATCATTCCAACCAAATACTGTAAAGCGTGTTGCTTACCCGGTAATTCAGAATAATATTCATCGATACATTTACGAATTGTTGTCAAAGCATCATTGATTAATTTATCCTTTTCGTCCAGTTTTGAAATATGAATTTCGTCTATCTTATTGATGATATCCGTATCGAGTTTTAACATATTCTCCAAGGATTTATCATAAAGTGAGATAACCCATCCTTTAGTATCCTCATTCATTTGTAAACCATGACTGATATTTTTTGGAATAGAAAAAAAAGAAACACTTTCCACAATTTGACTTTCGCCATTAATTATTAATTCCAAAGATCCGCTTTCTAGCACAAAAATTTGAAAAAGGTCACTATGTACATGAGGTTTTATAAACCATTCGTGTCGTTTACCAGTTACCTCCATAGGTGTAATATGAATAATATCCCTAACCATATCGATAGAGTTATCACCATAAATTCCCTTAAAAAATAATTTACTTCTCATGTATCATTTAGCTCAAAAAGATATTTTTAAGCCTATCAAAGGTACTACAAACACAACTATATCGTTTGATTTCTATTTAACATTTTTTAGATAAAAGAAAAATACTTTGTGATATTCTAAGACAGATTCATTGTATTCAATTTTGAAAGTCGGTATAAAAATAGTGCCACAAAAACCAAAATATCAAATACTGTTGTTTAATTTCCGGCAAAGCCATATTTACACACAACGATCACCGAAAGTAATGGAGCTACAAGTACAATAAGTATTGCTAGCCATTTATTGGTTTCCTTCATATTTACAAAAAAACGCTAGTTAGAATTCGCTTTGAATTACCCCAAAATTAAAATTTAAGAACTGTGGCAAATACTACTTTCCAGGTTCCTATAAAATTCAGATTGCTCTTCCGCTGTTATCCGCATTCCCTCATTCGGCAGCTAAATATTCTGCTTCCAACCCAAATTTCAGATTTTTAATCGGCACTTCAATTCGTGGTGCCAATCGATAAATATAGTTAATGGTTCTGGTCGTTGTATTTCCTGATGCTGCTATGCCTCCAACAGCATTTGAAAATCCATAAGCCACTGCTTTTCCTGAAATCGGATTATTTGCACCATCATTTTGGCTAAAGCCAGCAAAGAATCCTGGAATTACTTTTTTAGTTTTCCCGGTTAAATCAATCCAGAAAGACTGTGTAGCCATAGTCGAATAGGTTTCTAAACCCAGACCTGAAGTGGGTGTATATCCTACATAACCTCCAAGCATTATGAATGAAGTGGCGTTTTCGCCATACATTGCTTCTGCTTTTATAGTCATTGGCTTCGTTTCAAAACGGCCATACGCCATAACGGAAACACTGTTGACTCTTTCATTAGAGAAATCGTTGGTCAATCCGGAACCTGTTTTAGGACGAATTTGCTCAAAGTGCCCTGCTAAACCTACGAGAGCATTTTTACTTTTATAATTTACCTGAACATGTCCCGAAGGAAGTGAACTGTTTCTGTATGGAGCCGTATTCGAAGTAAAATCCCTTTGTGAAACGGCAGCTATCATAAGATTAAAATTCGCATCTAACTTTTGGGTAAACCGAATCTGGGGATTTCTGTTGTATGGCATATATGGCGCACCTCCACTGAAATTAACTACTCCGGGAAATATTTCCGGAATGGTTAGCGGATGCCAAAATGACCTATTCCCAACTGGCTTTTTTTCCAGTCTAATGTAATATAGGCATGTCTCAAACGAAATTCGTTGATTCCTCCTTCGGCATTTCCAAAAAAATCACCTTCAAGGAATCCGACAGTTTTTGCGCCTAAAACATCGGGAGCGCCTACTCTTACTCCGGCTCTGGATAAAACGTTCAGCATTTGAAACTTAGAAGCGGAGTTTCTGTCTTTCCCATTGGCATCAAAATCAACATCTTTTCCCCAAAGCACCACTGCCGCTTCTCTTACATCAACAGTCTGACGGGAATCAAACACCGCATCATGTCGGATAAAACCAGAAAACTTAACATCCAAAAGCGGTTCCTTTTTCTCTGGTTTACTAGCTGCAATGCTATCCTTTTTTTTAATGATTTCCTGAGCATTAAGCAGTACTGTTGTCAATAACAAACCAGTGACTGCAACTATTTTTTTTAACTTCATTTCTTTATATTTTATTTTCAAAATCCTAAATTATGACGGATAAATACTTCTATTTTGGGTTTATTCGTCGGCTACAATAGGATCTAATTGAATCGTTTCTTCTTTATGAAACGCCACTTTATTGTCATGACTGTGTTTCACATTGATAAAACAAACGGCCAAAGCACCTATAGCTCCGGGAACAGCAAATGCAACAAAATTTAATTCAAAAGGTAATCCTAAACTCAATAAAGCACCTCCTAAAATTGGTCCTAAAATAGCACCTGTTCTACCTACTCCAGATGCCCAGCCAATACCGGAAGATCTAATGTTTATAGGATAAAATTGCGCTACATAAGCATAGCAAAGTATTTGGGTTCCAATAGTAGTTGCTCCTGCAATTGCGATTAAAATGTATAATACCAGCGTTGAATTTTTAAAACCAAGCAAGCTTAAAGAGATTGCAGCAACAGCAAAAAAGGAAATCAAAACGGTTTTTAAATTAAATTTATCACCAAGCCATCCACCACCTACAGCTCCTATCATCGCTCCAAAATTCAGTACTAATAAAAAGGTAAGACTGGATCCTAACTCATATCCTGCTTTGTTCATTAATTTTGGCAACCAAGAATTCAGACCGTAAACCATCAAAAGACAAGTAAAAAAAGCAATCCAAAACATGATCGTACTTGTTGTTCTGTTATGTTTAAAAAGTTGGGAAACACTCGCTCCGGCAGCTTTTACTTCTCCAGAATCCAAAACATCACCTGCGGCAGGAAGATACGTTGGCTCAATAAGCGAAAGTATTTTTTTGGCCTCGTCTGTTCTTTTTTGTTTTGCCAAAAAGCCTACAGAATCCGGTAAAAATTTAACAATCAAGGGCAATAAAAGTATTGGCAATAATCCAACATAAAAAACCGATTGCCATCCGAAATTTGGTATCAAAAAGATTCCTAATCCAGCCGAAAGCATTCCTCCTACTGAATAGCCACTAAACATGAGTGTTACCAGCGTACTTCTGATTTTCTTAGGTGAATATTCGGTCATTAAAGCCACAACATTGGGCATCACTCCCCCAATTCCTAATCCGGCAATGAAACGACAAATCCCAAATTGCAAAGGAGTTTCTACAAATCCATTTATAAAAGTGAATCCACTGAAAATGGACACACACATGATGATTGCTTTTTTTCGTCCAATACGATCGGAAAGTGTTCCAAATATCAATGCCCCAAACATCATCCCAAAGAGTGCGTAACTGCCCAAAGTTCCTGCTTCAAGGGGTGATAAATTCCACTTTTCCATAAGTAATGGTAACACTACGCCATAAATAACCAGGTCGTACCCATCAAAAATGATGATTAAGGAACACCAGAATATTACCGTCCAATGAAATCGGTTCAGCTTTGCGTTGTCTATCAAATTATGAATATCAATTTTTTGCATAATTTTTTGTTTTTTTAGTTAAAAATTTAATGGTTATTGGTTAATAGGTATTGCAGGCTGTTATATGGTTGAGCCCATTTTCTACAAATTTCTCCATATAGAAATCTGTATGTTTACTATGGTTTATATCAGGATTTATTTAGTCCATCCATTATATCTGATGCCTCATTTACTGATGCAGTTGCTTATTTTAAGAACAATCGAATTGGTATTCATCAAAAAATCATCAGTTAAACACTATCACTATTCATTAATACATTTGAACTATATCTAATTTATCAGTAATAAAAATCAATTAAAATTAAACAAACCATAATTATTAACCGTTTTTTATATCGATATGCAAATATTGAAATTATTCAAGATGAAAAATTGTTCTTTTAAATCAAAAACAGGACAAATCAAATGTTTCATCGCAATTGTGGTTAAAAAATGAATGCTTAAATCATTTTTCACCAATAACAAAAAGAGAACCTATAAAAACAGAATTAAAAAACAGAATTAAAAAATAGAAGTTTGTAAATCAGACATGTAAGTATAGTCTTAATCTTGAATTACAAGCATAAAAAAACCGCCTCGTTAAATAAACAAGACGGTTTTTATATGTTGCAGCCCTTGTGCTTTTAGTCAACAAGGATGATGAAAAACATTCGAAGTGATAAAATTATAACCCTTATTAATCCAAGTGATAAAATTTATTAATTAAATAATTCAAGATAAAATAAAGCAACGTGGCTATTACTGCAAAAGAAAGCATAAAACTAACCAGGTTCACAACAATATTAGGAATGAACTTCAATCTGGGATGCGTAAAATAGGGCTCCCGATGCAGTCTTTCATGAATATGTTCCTTTGCTATTTTAATTTTCTTTTTGATGATTGAATAATTTTTAAAGACAACGTTTATAAATTGTTGGTTCTGCCTTGTGGCTTCTTATTTTGAATATTCTAAATTACGTAATATTTTTAAGATAAATAGATTCTTAAAATTAAAAAAGAGTATTTCAATCCGAAATGCTCTTTTTAACCCTTTGGGTATAATTAATTTTTGATAATTATTTTACGTCAATTCGAATAATTTTCGAAGAAAATTGTATCGAGAATAAGTTAAGTCTATTTTAAACATAATCTTATGCTTGCAACAGCGTTTTTATATTCCTTTGATATTCCCTTTATTTTTCAAGAATATTACTTCTATAATTTTACTGGCCATTCCTGTATCTATTTGAAGTCGATTTGATAAAATTTCTATTACGTTTTTTTCTTCTTTCTCCAATGTGCCATCAGCAAGTAATACTTCCAATGCAAGAGCAAATACCGTTTCTCTATCTTCTTTTTTAATCAGTTCACAACAAGCCGAAATATATTTTAACTGCCCCAGTTCTGTTCTTAAATTAAATGATTTTGCATAAAGAGGGGCAAAATCGATTCCAATAAATTTCTCTTTAGAATGTAATAATCTTGATAATGTTGCTGTTTCGGAATCCGTAATTTGATGGTCAGCAGAAATACAAGAGTATAAAATTCCAACCCAAGCTTCAAATTCTGAGGTTACAGGATTTTCGGCAGCGTTATTTTTTTCTTCAAATTTTTCAGATAAGCTCATGGTTTATTTTTTTGTTTAAAGTTACTGCTAACCTTCCAAAACATTGCTCGGATTTGGGAATAAATTACCATTTGTTTGTTAAACAGTAATAATACATAACTAACTTTAAATTAAAAACTAATGCTCAAACTCTTTTAGCAGTTTTTGTATAATAGTATTATTCACCTTTTAAAAAGTCAATCGATATTTGGCTAATTATTTCAGGTTTGTCTCCAAACACTTCGTGTGAACAATTTGGAATTACACAAAATTGGCTATTTTTTATAGCATTATGAATCTCAATACCGTGTTCTAAAGTATACATATCATTGTCGCCATAAACCACTAAAGTTGGCGTCTTTATTGCTTCTAAATCAGTTTTTGGAAAATATTGTTCTTGAAACCACATTTGTCTAGCTTCATTAACATATCTTTTCCAATCTTTTGACGATAGTTTTTGATAATATTTTATCCAATGTAGCCAATTTTTTTCAATCCAATTTGTATCGGTCCAGTTTTTAGCCTCTTCTATATTTTTAAATCCTTCAATTTTATAATTGGCTCCTGAAATTATTAATTTTTTCACCTTTTCTGGTCTGTTTTTAGCGAGAATCAAACCAGTAATTGCGCCATCACTCCAACCAATAACATAAAGACTATCTAGTTTTAATTTATCAATGATTTCCGAGTTGTACTCTGCCAATAATTTATAACTTAATTGACTGTTTGAGTATTCGGAGCGACCAAGTCCAGGTGCATCAGAAATAATAACTTTATATTTTTTTGAAAGAATTGGAATAACTTTCTCAAAGTCGATAATACTTCCAAATCCCCCGTGTATTAACAATAGTGGAGTTTCTTTTCCGTACTCTTCATAATAAATTTTCGTTCCTTTAATTGTTAAGTATTTTCCATCATTTGAACCGTATTTTATTTGGGCAATTCCACTCAAAGAGAAAACCAACATAAAAAGCAATATTTTAAATTTCATATTTTATACATTTCGTTTTTTGCATACTGCAATACAACTAATTTATAACGCCATAAACCTCTCCAATCCATACTATTTCGGTAACTTAACAGTAATAAAATAGCGTTTTTATGCTTTCGCTAATTTATGCATAATTAACTACAAACTATCCTATCCCCACAAATCTAAAACATTGTTTATTCTTTACTTTACGGTTTCCCGTAAAGCAACTGTTTTATTCAAAAAATCTAACCTCAAACTAAACTCCACAAAAAACCGTCTCGTTTCTATAAACAAGACGGTTTCTTTATATGTTTTTAAACGTGTAGGCTAATCCACTATCTTATAAAAGAACATTTCTGGAGTGCCTTCTACACCTGCATCCATCATCAGTTTTTTCTTTGCTTCGGAGGTAATGTTTGTTTTTGCTTTTTTCATATCAGTAATGGCAAATACCAGCGTCACTATATTAGGATCGTCTATACTTCGAGCCAATCCTCTATCAATGAAACCTTCTTCCATTCTTTTAACTATTCCTTCAGCATCATATACTTTGAGCCAGGCATCAAAATCTTTTACATGGTGCTTTACCATTAATCGGTCTTTCTGATCAATTTCAGTAGGATCATTTCGTATTACATCATAATAGAAAAATTCAGGTTTACCGGTTACCCCTCCTTTTTTCATCGCATCTTTAAGATTAGGGAGTACACTAAACTCTTTTGCTTTCAGTACATCGCTAAATTTATTTATCACCACAATCATATTCGCATCATCAACTCCTCTTCCTATCATATAATGTGAAATACCATAAACCTTTCTTATAGAATCATGTGCATCATATTCCTTTCTCCATTTATCATAATCAGCCACCTTATGCTTAATTACAATTACTTTAAAAGGTTCAAATTCAGCAACAGCAGAAGTGGTATCCACAGCCTTAGCTTCTTCAGGTTCTGCTTTCTCAGTTTTATTGTCTTTACAGGATAAAAATGCAACGATAAAAACTAATATCAAAACTGGTTTCAAAAAAATTTTAATGTTTCTCATACTATTTTTTTTAAGTTATTTTTATTACGTAAATATAACAATAAATGCTGGTAATGAGATTATTACGTTTTTATTTATTTCAAAAATGAAATAATTAAGAAGATTATTTGATTATTTTTTTCCTTTTTGTTATCCAAAATTTCAAAAAAACATTCCTTTTCCAAAATAAAATCTATAAAAAACCGCCTCATTTATTGGAACGAGACGGTTTCATTTTTTTATAAAAAAATTCACAAAATAGAATCAGTAGAGATAGAATCAATAATAATTGGGACAACCGAAACATTTTACTTTCAAATCAAATTGATAGGTTACGGAGAGTTCATAAATCCCACCTGTCTGACCTATTTTTGACGTACTGAAATCATGGGAATAACCAAATTTAAAATGTTCATATTGCAATCCCCCAAAAGCATTTACCGAAGTCAAGAAATGACTGTTATCCGCTTTCTTACCTGGATTTGTAGCTGCACTAACGCCGAAGAAAAACTTTTTAAAAACAAGCCCTGTTCCTAAATCAAATCGGCTGTATTCTCCTTGATGCATATAATTAGACGTTAAAAGCATTTTGGTTTCATAAGGAAAATAGGTAATGTCAATATAATCTCCCAGTAGGAATTCATATCCTGCATTGGCAGAAAAAAACATTCCTAACGGCACATTTCCGGTGTTTGAAAATGAGATGTTAGGTTTATTGATGTGTTTTAGAGAAAGTCCGAACCAAGCATTTTCATTATTAAGTAACATTCCTGCTGAAAAATCAAAGAAGGTTACTTTATCATTTAACAAAAGGGGATCCACACTTGAGGTATTTATGGTTCCTTGTCCAATATTGATTTGGTCTTCTAAAACAATATTCTGAAAACCATAGGATTTGTTTCCAAAACCCATTTCGATTGCAGGTCTAAAAAACCAATCGTCATTTAATTGAACCCGATATGCGTAATTTAAATTAACTTGGGTGAAATTATAATTCGTGAATTTTTCTCTATGATTCAAAACGCTTACTCCTATTCCGCTGTTCGCATTTTCTAACCATGTATTGATGAATCCAAAATCTGAATCAACTCTAAAATTCAAATCGGGCCATTGCGTTCTGTGTAATATTCCGGCATTGGTCGTTTCCAGAAATCCTGTAAATCCAGGATTCAACGTTTCGGGAACCATGAAATACTGTGTAAAAATGGGATCTTGCGCCTTAACTGTTAATGAAAAACCGAACAAAATTATTAATGCTGCTATTTTTATTTTCATTTTGCTATTCTTATTTTATTAATGTAAAAGGACCGTTTTCATTTACTATTGTCCCGTAAAAAGTGGTCGCCTTTACTTTGTAATAATAATTCCCATTTTCCGATTCCTTCTCCTTTACTCTTCCATCCCATCCGTGCAACGTCTCGCCAGTTTCAGAATATATCAATTCTCCCCAAGTATCATACACATCGAGTTGAAGTGATTTAAATCCAACAAAAACCGGTTTAAAAGTTTCATTAATTCCATCTCCATTGGGAGTGAACCCATTTGGGATTACCATTTTATACCCTTTGTCAATAAGCAATGTTACAATAAGAGTATAAATACATCCAAAAGGATAGGTAACGGTTTGTGTCACTACATAACTTCCCTCTTTGACGAAAATATGAGTTGGATTTTCTTCACTGGAAACACTTCCGTCACCAAAATCCCAAGCAGTACTGCTATAATCTGCCGTAGATGTATTGCTGAATTGTATGGGATCACTAATTGAAAAAGTACCAAATGTAGCATACGAATATGAACTGGTTGTGAAGGAAGGTGTTCCTAATTTTGGAATAGCCACATTGAACGTATAATTTGCAGTACAACCCAAATTATCTGTAACACCTAGAACGACAGTTCCGTTTTGATTGGTGTCCATCATTTCATTATTGACTCCGCTTACCGTTCCGCTCGACCAAGTCAATTGATATGGAGGTACTCCGCCCGAAACTTGCGCCACAAAAGTTTGTTTCACATATTTAGTTTCACAGTTAAAATCGGTTTTTGTTTCCACTCCAATTACTATTGGTGGTTGTCTGTTGATAACGTATTGAGCAGTTTTTGAACAGCCCCTACTGTCAGTGACTGTAACCAAATAATTTCCTGCTGGAATGTTGTTTAAATCTTCGCTTGTTGCTCCATTTGACCAAGCATAAGTAAATGGAGTTGATCCTCCGGCAACCAGCAAATTGATAGCACCACTATTTGCATCATCACAGTCGAATGCATGGGTGACATTTGCTGAAAGTATTAGTTTTTGAGGCTCTTGTATTATAAATGTTCTGAAAATAGTACAAGGCTTACTATCAACAATAATAACAGTATAGGAACCTGGACCTAGATTATTTCTAGTCAAACCTGCCGTACTTCCATCGCTCCATACGAGTGTTAGTGGAGTAATTCCTCCTACTAAATTTAAATTTATACTACCATCATTCATTCCAAAACAAGAAATTTGTTTCACTACTGGATTGATAGTAAAAATTGGTGCTTCGGGTATGTTAACATTTAGTATATTAACACAATTCAAAGCATCCGTAACTGTAATCAGATAATTTCCAGCCGAAAGGTTGTCTTGAAATAATCCGCTTGCTAAAGTACTCCATACGATTTTATAAGGTGCAATTCCACCAGTTATTGAAAGGGTTATCGAGGCATCATTTCCTCCATAACAAATAATTGGAGTTGTTACTGCCTTTATTATAATTTCTGAAGATTGTTTTACAAGAACCGATAGCTTTTTGGCACAGCCTGAATTATCCGTTACAGTCAAGTCGTACGTTCCAGCGAAAATAGCACTTAAATTTTTATTGGAACTTGTAAATCCGTTTGGTCCCGTCCAAGCATAATTATAATCAAAAACGCTAGGGGAAATCTGGATTGGCGTTCCTCCCACTACATTAATATCGATAGCTCCAGTTGCAGTTCCAAAACATAAAACATTGGTCTGACTAATTAAATTTAAAACTAAAATAGGCGGCTCAGTAATTGTGAAAGTAGCTATTACTGGGCCGCAATTATTACTATCCGAAACCGAAACAGCATAGACGCCTGGACTTAAATTCAATAAATCTTCAGTGTTTGCAAAGGGTAAATTATCCTTAGTCCAAGTATATTTATAATTTAAAGTACCCCCGGTTATTGTAATTGCTATCGCTCCATTGGCATTACCAAAACAGGTAATATTTTTTTCTAAATCGGTAGTAATAACGATGGCATCAGGTTCTGTAATTTTATAAGTTTTTGAAAATGGACAACCTCCATTATCTAAAACAGAAAGTGTATAATCTCCTGCTGACAGGTTAGAAATATTTGTTGCACTAGATGTAAATCCGTTTGGTCCCATCCATGAAACTACGTATGGTGCGCCAGTACTAAAAGGAATTCCTCCCGTTAAATTGGTTTGTATTGAACCATTATTAATGCCAAAACAAGTACTATTTGTGATGATACTATTTGGACTTATAGATGGATTGACAGTTACAACAATTGTAAAATTAGTTCCAACGCAAGTGCCTGAAGTTGAAATAACGGTATAAGTAACAGTTGCCGGACTAGTTGTTGTATTAATTAACGTTTGGCTAATATTATTTTGAGGAATCGTTACCGAAAAAGCGCCATTAACAGCATTTGAAGGATTAATTACAGGCGTTGTCCAAGTGTAAGTGGTTCCAACCGGCACAATATCACCACTAGAATTATCTGGTATAATCGTAAAAGCTGTACCGCTGCATAGTACTGCACTTTTATTTGCAATTACAGGATTTTGATTGATTTTAACCTCAGCAATCGCGGATGTTAAAACAGAACATCCTCCAGAATACAACGTGATAATACAATAATAATACCTTGTTCCAACTGCTATAGCGGGTGGATTGAAACTATCATTTGTCGCTCCTAAAATTGAAGTACTTCCTACGATAGAGTTAGTTGCATTAGAATACCATTGGTATTGCGGCGTACCAACTCCATTACTGTAAGCTACTTTTAAAAGTGTTGGTGTTCCTCCTAAACATAACGTACTTGAGGAGGGTTGCAAAGTAATTGTGGACGCAAGATTTATAATTACGGTAGCTACATTACTTTTGGTATTACAGCCCATGCCACTTTGTGAAATTTCACAGTAATAATAAATTGTTCCTATTGCTGTTGTAGGCGGCGTAAAAGTAGCATTTGTTGCTCCAAGTATCGAATTTCCACCAGAATTTGAATTTGTAGCATTCGAAAACCATTGGTAAGATACAGTCCCAACACTAGCATCTCCAGAGGCAGTTACAGATAAATCTGTTGGAGCAACATTTTGACATAAAGTTTGCGTTGACAATGGTTGTGAAGTAACAATTGGGTCCGCAACAACTTTAACTTCTGCAGGATTACTTGTTATTGGACCGCATCCGCTTCCTGATAATGTTATAACTGCATAGTAATAGTTTACTCCTGCAACGGGGAAAACCGGTGGAGTATAACTTGAATTAGTGGCACTCGAAATGAGGGTTCCACCACTATTTGTATTGGTTGTGTTTGAAAACCATTGGTAACTCGGAATTCCTGTTCCACCAGAATAACTTACTATTACTGGAGGGCTTATCGTACTTCCAACACAAAGATTTTGTGATGCTGTTGGCTGTAACGTAATTGTTGCACCAGCTGTAATAGTAATATTTGCAATAGCTGAAGTTATACTAGAGCAACCTCCAGAACCACCCAATGTAATAATACAATAATAATAAATTGTTCCAATTGTTGTACTTGGTGGCGCATAAGTAGCATTTGTTTCTCCAGATAGTGGCGTTCCAGTAGTTGTATTACTGGTATTTGAATACCATTGGTATGTTGATGTTCCCGTTGAAGTATTTAAAACAACAGTCAATACATTAAGTGTTCCATTTTGGCAAATCGTATTTGAAGCGGGCTGGGTTGTAATATTAGGTGCGGGGTTTACTGTAACAACATAATTTACAACTGCTCCTGAACATCCATTTAATATGGGAGTAATGCCATAAGTGACTGTTCCTACTGCAGTATTTGTTGTTGAAATGGTTTGTACAGGAATTGTATTCGTTGTCCCTGAAGCCGTAAAACCGGTGATTCCTGAAGTTGCTGTTGCCGTCCAAGAAAAAGTAGTTCCAACAGTATCAGCCGTTAAGTTTACTAAAGTCGTTTGCGAACCGGAACAAATAGTTTCGGTTAAGGATGTATTTGTTAAAGTTGGTGTTGTACTGACCGAAAATGTTTTGATGGCTGTTGCAGAAATACCACATTCATTGGTTACGGTTAATGAAACCGTATAATTTCCCGACGTATTATAAGTAATTGTTCCCGGAATAGCAGTCGTTACAGTTGCTGGAGTACCGCCAGGAAAACTCCAAGCATAGGTTAATACACTAGAAACAGGTGCGCACCCTTGTACTACAGCCGTTGGTGAAATAGCTGCTGTCCCACAAGCATTTGGAATAGTATTTATAGTGACTGTTGGAGGCTTTTTTACAGTTACTGTTTGCGAAGGTGATGTAACGGTACCACAAGAATTAGTCGTAGACAGCGTTATATTGTATGTTCCCGGCGTTACAAAATTAAAAGAAGGACTGGCTGAAGTTGCTGTTCCGCTTGTATAACTCCAAACCGCTGGACTAATTCCGCAAAAACCACCAGCATAAGTAACATTCCATTGATAAGTTGGCGTGGCACAAGAACCAAGATTAGTGGTGTTGTTTGTAGTCACTGTAAGAGGAGTACAACCCGAAGCAGTATTAAGCGTAAATTGCGAAACTAGTGGAGGTTCTATGCAGATTTGTTGGGTTTTTGTTGCAGTTCCACATCCGTTTTGGGCATTTAGGGTAACTGTATATGTTCCTGCGTTAGAATAGGTATGGTTAATGTTTTGGGGAGCTGATAGCGGAGTTGTGACAATAGGCGAGCCATCTCCGAAATCCCAGGTGTAAATCGAACCTTGAACACAATTTTGACCATAACCTGAAACTGTTGTGTTGGTAAATAGAATACTGTTATTTACGCATCCATTGGCAGGCACCGTGAAATTTGTCGTTGGTTTTGTTAATATGGATATGTTTCCTAATGATAGTGGTGTCATTCCACAGGCATTGGTTATTTCTAATTTTACTTCAAAACTGGGTGCTGGACAACTACTTGTGGTGTAAGTATGTGGAATAGGATAGTTGGCAGAATTTAAGGGACTCGATGAATTATAATAAGTAGAGCTGTTTAATTGATTTTGGGTTAAAATGACTATTGGAGAACCATCATTATAATTTATTTTATAGGTTGTGTCAAGTGAATTAGCTCCCCAATTCGAGATGGAAAATTGTAGATTGGCTGTTGGAGCACATAAATTTTGAGTCGATCCGGGACTATTTAAACCTCCAAGTGGATTGGAAACATTTTTGACAATATAGGTTTTAGAATTAACGCAACCATTGGTTCCATTGGCAGTAATGGTCATGGAATATGCTCCAATAGTAGAATAAGTATGGGAAATAGGAAATGAAATATTAGCTTGTGTGCTTCCATCCCCCCAATCTATGGAAAAGGAAGAAATACAAGTGGAAGTTGAAGAGTTTCCAACCTTAATCGAGTACACGGAATTGGAGGATGCATTGGCACAGTTATTAAATGGATTGAGTGGATCAAATGGATTATCAACATCTATAAAATTAATATCAGGTTTTTGTTTTACAGTGATGGTCTTTGTTTTAGTTACTGCACAGCCACCACCTGTTACGGTTAAAGTAACATTGAATGTTGCAGTACCACATCCTAATGAAGTAAAAGAATGATTAGGATTTTGTTGCGTTGAGGTTGTACCATCTCCAAAATCCCACGCATAAGTATAAGTTGCTGTACCTGTTGTGGAAGAAGAAAATTGAAGTGCTGTTCCCGAACAAGAATTGTCATTGGTAAACGTAAAATCTACAACTGGCAAAGCATTAACCTTTATCGTTACTGCAGCCGATTGCATTTGAGTTGCATTAGTGGAGTCCTTGACACTTACCAGTGTATATACAAAACTTCCTAAAGTAGAAGTAGGCACATTCAATGTTAAAATATCCCCTGTTGATTGAGAAGTAGTTATATTAGGTCCACCATTTATTGTATAGGTGAAAGTATAAGGAGCACTCCCTCCTATTCCTGTAAAAGTTATTACCGGTTGGGTTCCATTAGTACAAACTGAAGTTGCATTCGTGGTTATTGTTGCAGTTGGCAATACTAAATTATTAACCTCTCTCTCTATGATTATTTTATCGATACCTACATGTAGATAATTGCTTTTAGCATTTAAATTATTACCTGAAATTATCAAGACAAAAAGGAAAATAATTTTGTAAAGGTGTTTCATAATTGCATATTAAATTAGTCAACGATTACTATCATTGCTATCTGGTAAAAATAAAATTTTAACAAATATAATGTAATGTTTTTCCTTTATGTTGCGGTTTCCCGTAAAGCTGTGTTATTTTTATCATTATTTTAAAAAACACAACTTCATATTTAATTCCCTGAAAATAAAACCAGAATTCAATATCCAAATCCCATAAAAAAAGCCGTCTCGCAAAAAACGAGACGGCTTCAATTGTAATTATTTTATACTTACAAAATGTAATCCGTATTAATAAAATTAGACTCTTTGCTGTTTAACAACTCTTGTAAAATAGCATTGTTATATTCATTGTCTTTAGATGCCACAAAGGTTCTGATAGAGAACGAACGCAACGCATCGTGAATACTCAACGTTCCTACAGCTGAATCTTTTCTTCCTGTAAAAGGGAAAACATCCGGTCCTCTTTGGCAAGAACTATTTAAGTTTACTCTACAAACTAAATTCACCAAGGTATCGATAAGTGGTGCAATTGTTTTGATGTCTTTTCCAAACAAACTTACTTGTTGCCCGTAATTAGACTCAGCCATATCATTCAATGGTTCTTGAATGTCTTTGAAAGAAATAATAGGCACAACTGGACCAAACTGCTCTTCATGATACACTCGCATTTCCTTGTTTATAGGAAATAAAACCGCCGGGTATATATAATTATCGGTTTGCTCTCCTCCTTTTGCATTAATAATTTTTGCTCCTTTAGTGGTAGCATCATCTATTAATTCCTGGATATAAGCCGGTTTTTCTTTTTCTGGTAAAGGAGTAAGAAATACTGATTTGTCCCATGGATTTCCAAAAGTTAATGCATCCACTTTGGCTGCAAATCGTATGTTGAATTCGTCCGCTATTGATTCATGCACATATAATACCTTCAAAGCAGTACAACGTTGTCCGTTGAAAGATAAAGATCCAGCAATACATTCTTGGATAGCCAAATCTAAATCGGCATCCGGAAGGATTATCGCAGGATTTTTTGCTTCTAATCCTAATACCAAACGCAATCTGTTTTTGTTTGGATGTTGGTCTTGCAAAGCAATCGCTGATTTACTGTTCCCTATCAAAGCCAAAATATCAACTTTTCCAGATTTCATTATAGGAGAAGCCACTTCACGTCCTCTTCCGTACACAATATTGATTGCTCCTTTTGGGAAACTGCTTCTAAAAGCTTCTAACAAGGGAGAAAGTAATAAAACACCGTGTTTTGCCGGTTTGAAAATTACAGGATTCCCCATAATTAGTGCCGGAATAAGCAACGAAAAAGTTTCATTCAATGGATAGTTATAAGGTCCTAGACACAATACAACACCTAGCGGTCCTCTACGAACCATGGCATTTATTCCTTGAACTTTAGAAAAATGAGCACTACGACTGTTTAATTCTTTTAAGCTGTCAATTGTATCATAAATGTACTCTACGGTTCTGTCAAATTCTTTTTCAGAATCACCCAATGATTTTCCAATTTCCCACATCAAAAGTTTCACAACTTCTGCTCGAGTCGTTTTCATTTGAGCAACAAAATTTTCCATGCATTTGATACGATCCACCACTTTCATTGTAGGCCATAAACCTTGTCCGTTATTGTATGCTGCAGATGCAGCTTCAACAGCTTCTAAAGCTTCTGCTTCTCCCATAAACGGAATAGATCCCAGTATAGTGGGTTCGTATTTTTCAGTAGATGAAATAGTAGAGAAGACTGGTGTAGTTTGCCCTGTCCATTTCTTTAGTTCTCCATTAATTAAATAAGTATCTTGATTAAGTAATGTGTTAATTTGAAATTCTTCTGGTATTAAACTCATTATAGGTAGGTTATATTTTAATTAAAATTTTATAATAAAGACGCATTTGCCTCTTTAGTTTTATGGGGCAACAACTTCTCCATCCCACTCTATAATTCCTCCGAGCAAGTTATAGGTATTTTCAAAACCCAGTTCGTTCATGATTTCACAAGCTTTTGCACTTCTCATTCCGGAACGGCAATACACATAATAATTTTTATTTTTGTCTAAAGCCTCTATTTCATCTATAAAACCCTGTCCCTTGTGAATATCAATAAGTATGGCATTAGCTATAATTCCATCATTCGTTTCGTCTTCGGTTCTCACGTCAAGTATTACTGCATTTTCATCAGCTTCAAATTGAGAAATCCAATCTTCTTGTGTTAAATTCATAGTATCTTTTTTTGTAAAAATACAAAGATTTTACCGAACAATAAACCCTCCATTTGTTAATTCGATAATATTCTGAAGAAAACGTTTTCGCAAAACATTAATTATCAATAAACTATGAATTAGTCGTTTATTTTTGCGAAAAATAGTCTAGTAAATCCATCGGAAATGCATAAAGCACATTATTCAACGATTAAGGTAGTCATCTGTTCTTTTAGTAAAAAAAGGACACTATTCTTTTGAGTTTTTTAGACTACTTTTACATAACAACAAACACAAAAATCAAAATGCTTGATCCTATAAAGAAAATATTTCCTTCATTTTCTAATGAATTAGTCAAAGATATTGAAGCCAATGCCTCTTTCCAATCATTCAAAGCTGGTGATATCATAATGAGAACGGGACAGTATATAAAAAATACCGTTTTGGTCATCAGTGGTAAAATTAAAATTTACCGCGAAGATGAAAATGGCGGTGAATTTTTCATGTATTATTTACAACCCGGTCAGGCCTGTGCCATTTCTATGATTTGTGCTACAAAAAACGAAAAAAGCCAAATTATGGCCAAAGTTGTTGAAGATGTAGAATTGATAATGATTCCTTTACCTTTAATGGATAAATGGATGATGCAACACAGGAGTTGGTATGAATTTGTAATTGGTTCCTATCGCAGCCGATTCGAAGAAGTACTGGAAGTGATTGACAGCATTGCATTTCGAGCTATGGATGAACGGTTAGAATTTTATCTAAAACGTCATGCAGATGCTTGCGGCTGCAAAGAATTGAAACTATCCCACCAGGAAATTGCATCTGAGTTAAATACGTCAAGGGAAGTTATTTCCCGTTTACTAAAAAAAATGGAACAACGCAAATTAGTGACTTTACATCGCAACAATATTGAACTTTTAAAGTAATGTAGGCTCCGTTGGTATATAATATTGTTTGTGAAAAATTCCGGATAGCCTTGTATTAAAAAAAATTCAAATGGAATATTTAGGCTATTTAGCTTCAATCATCATAGGACTTTCATTGGGTTTAATAGGAGGTGGAGGATCTATTCTAACTATCCCAATTTTAGTTTACTTATTTAAAATAGATCCCGAATTAGCTACAAGTTATTCCTTATTTATAGTGGGAATCACCTCTTTATTTGGATGTATCAGCCATTATAAAATGGGTAATCTTAAAATTAAATCAGCACTATACTTCGCTATTCCTTCGGTTTTTTCAATACTCATAATTCGGGAAGTTATTTTTCCAAAAATCGCAACAACACTATTCTCCATTGCTTCGTATCAAGTATCGAAAAGCTTTCTGATTATGATTGTTTTTTCAGTACTCATGATCGCAGCAGCTATATCCATGATACGCAAAACAAAAATAGTAACGAATCCCCCAAAAACAAACTACACGCAATTAGGAATAATTGGATTAATAGTTGGAATTGTAACTGGATTTTTAGGTGCTGGTGGCGGATTCTTAATCATACCAGCCTTATTATTTTTTGCTAATTTGCCAATGAAACAAGCCATTGGTACCTCTTTACTCATTATTTTCATCAACTCTTCTATTGGTTTTGGTGGCGATTTATATATTGGCACACCTATAAACTATCCTCTTTTAATGGGAATTTCAAGCATCGCGTTTATCGGAATGATTATTGGAACCAAGCTTTCGAAAAAAATTGATGGCGCTAAACTAAAACCAATCTTTGGTTGGTTTGTATTAGTCATGGGAATTTACATCATCATAAAGGAAATTTTCTTTCATTAAAAACAAAATAGTCATCCGTAATCTTGCCTAAAACTATTTTAGAAACGAATTCAAAGACTAAACAGAAGTATTTCAATCTGCAAGTTCTTCCTATAATTTTCACGCAGAACTCGCAGATTTTAGCAGAAAAAAAGTTTTTACTATTTTAAATTGTCTAAAATTAGACCATAAAAATCTGCCAAATCTGCGTGCCATTTCTATAGTAATCATTTCAAATTTGTCACTAAAAAAATGATTCTTATTCCAGTATTTTAAAAACAAAAAAATATCCCGAGTTGGAATACTTTTTATTTTTTAATTTGAATATAATGCTAATGCTCCCCATACCCAATATCGTCCATTTTACCGCTAAAAACTTTGTACTGAATTATGAAGTAAGCAATAACTAATGCTAAAGCAATAACAAACCAATACACTCCTACTGACAAACCATATTCTCCAGCAGCAGTATTATAAATAGTTAATGACGGATTCACTGCATTGGTCGAAGGCAAGACATTTGGAAAAATAGAAGCCGTTGTTGAAGCAAATCCACCTACAAGAAACATACTCGAAAATAAGAAACCAAGCCCGTCTTTTTGAAATCTTTTTACTTTAAACAACCCGAAAATTCCAATAAATGCAATCAATGGTAATATCCAAAGAAATGGATTTTCAACAAAGTTGTGAAAGGGTTTTGGTTCAATTCTGTGCCAAATTAATAATGAAATAATTACCAATCCCAGTAACACAAAATTGAGTTTAAAAACCACCTCTTTTAATTTTGCATTCAAAGAAGAGTTTGTTTTATAAATAATCCAATTGGCTCCATGAATCGTCAAGGTAACCACACTGACAACTCCTAAAAACAAGGTAAACCAATCTATAATGCCCAATTGATCTGCTTGTGGGCTAAAAGTTGGATTCCACAAAGGCAAGAAAAAATAATGTCCTTCCTGAGTTGAAACACCATTCTCAACCATTCCCAAATTTACACCACGAACAATATTTCCTAAAGCCACTCCAAAAAATAAGGCCAATAATAAACTCGCTATCCCGAAAGCTTTATCCCAAATTACTTCCCACATAGGATGATGAATTTGACCACGTAATTCCAAACCAACCGCCCTAAAAATGAGCAACCATAAAATCATCATTAAAGGCAAATAAAATCCACTGAATGAAGATGCATATAAAGTAGGAAAGGCAAAAAACAGAACACCTCCTGCCGCAATCAGCCATACTTCATTGGCATCCCAAAAAGGACCAATTGCGCTAGTTATCGCTTTTTTATCTTTCTCTGTTTTGGCAAAAAATAAATGAATAATTCCTGCTCCAAAATCATAACCATCCAGTACAATGTAAACGGCCAAAATTCCCATTAAAACTACATACCAAAAGAATTCCATAATTTATATATTTTCTGTTTGAGGTCCTTTATTAATAATTTTCCCTACTAAGAGTAAAAACAACATTCCTAATAAGAGATACAATCCTATAAATCCAAGTAAAGTAAATAAGGTATTACCGGATGAAACTGTTGGAGAAGCACCTTCGGCAGTGCGCAATAAATTATATACCAACCAAGGTTGTCTTCCTAATTCAGCGGTGTACCATCCCGTAGTATTCGCGATATATGGAAATGGAAGCATAAAAAGCAACGACCATAAAATCCATTTGGTTTCGAATAATTTCTTTCTAATGAGCTGAAAAACCGCAAAAGCCATTAATCCGATGAAAACCGTTCCGAGTCCAACCATGATATGATACGCGTAATATAATCCTGAAATATTGGTGGGATGATTTTCCTCTTTAAATTGATCTAAGCCTTTAATTTCTTCATGCCAGTTGCCATAGGTTAAAAAACTCAAAATATTAGGTACGGCTATTTTATTGTCCAATTTTTTATCTTTCACATCAGGCTGACCAATTAAAACAATTTCAGAACCTTTCTTTTCGGTATGAAAAATGCCTTCCATAGCCGCAAAAGTTACCGGCTGGTATTTCACCACGTTTTTGGCTAACAAATCTCCGGTAGGAACGGCGACGATAAGGCTTGAAACCAATCCGAAAATCACTCCCGTTTTTACAAATAATTTCCCAAAAGCCACATTCTTTTTACTCAAAATATAAAAGGCGCCAATCCCTGCCACAACAAAAGAACTCGTTACTAAAGATGCCGCTTGATTGTGTAAATAAGACGGCCACAACCAAGGATTAGTGAATAAGGCTGAAAAGTTATTCAATACAAATTTACCATTAGCCAAAATTTCATAACCCACCGGATATTGCATCCAGGAATGCGTTGCAATTATTAAAAATCCGCTGGCCCAAGAACCTATAAAAATGAGTAATCCGGTGACAAAATGCCATTTGTGTCCGATTAATTTTTCTCCAAATAAAAACAAACCTAAAAAGGAGGATTCCAAAAAGAAAGAAAACATACCTTCCATAGCTAAAGTTTGCCCGATGATACCTCCAGTCAATTCAGAAAATTTGGCCCAATTGGTTCCAAACTGAAACTCCATTGGAATTCCCGTTACCACGCCCATCGCAAAATTGAGCGCAAAAATTTTCATCCAAAACTTAGTTGCCTGATTGTACTGCTCGTTTTGGGTACGTAAAAACTTCCATTTAAAATAAATAATGATTAGGGAAAGTCCCATAGTCAATTGAGGAAACAAGTAGTGAAAGGTAATCGTAAATGCAAATTGCATTCGGTCGTAAAAAAGCATTTCTTCCATTCAAATATATTTTATCAGAGGTTTTGCAAATTTACCCATTATAAGTAACATTTCTTTTACAGAAACCAACTTTATTGGTTGGTATTTGTTAGAATTTAAATAAAAACACTAGGAATCATACTAGTGCTTTTTTTATGAAAAATTAAAAAACTTGTGTGATATTAATCACCATCTATTTTAAAAACATAGATTATCTTTGTACTACAATATCATTCAAAAACTCTGATTATCATGCAAATAGAACAAATTTATACCGGATGTTTAGCACAAGGTGCTTACTATATTACCTCAAATGGCGAAGCGGCGATTATAGACCCGCTGCGTGAAATACAACCTTATTTAGACCGATTAGAACGCGATCAGGTAAAACTGAAATACATTTTTGAAACCCATTTTCATGCTGACTTTGTTTCTGGACATGTCGATTTAAGTAAAGAAACCGGTGCTCCAATTGTGTATGGTCCAAATGCAACATGTGAATTCGAATGTGTATCTGCCTTTGATAGTCAGGAATTTGCCATTGGAAACATAAAAATAAAAGTATTGCATACTCCTGGACATACTATGGAAAGCAGCACTTTTTTATTAATAGATGAAAACGGTAAAGATCATGCTATTTTCTCTGGAGACACACTATTTATTGGTGACGTGGGAAGACCGGATTTGGCACAAAAAGCAGCACATATGACTCAGGAACAATTAGCTGCCACATTGTATCATTCCTTAAGGGATAAAGTGATGACTCTAGCTGATGATGTTATCGTATATCCGGCTCATGGTGCAGGAAGTGCTTGCGGTAAAAACATGAGTAAAGAAACGGTATCTACCATTGGCGACCAAAAAGCAACGAATTATGCTTTGAGAGCCAATATGACGGAAGCCGAATTTGTAAAAGAAGTAACCGAAGGTTTATTACCGCCCCCTGCCTATTTTGGGATGAATGTGGCCATGAATAAAAAAGGCTATGAAAGTTTTGAAAATGTGTTACACTTAGGAATGCGCGCTTTATCGGTAATCGAATTTGAAGCAGCTGCCGAAGAAACTGGAGCACTAATTTTGGACACCCGAAAAAATACTGATTTTGCCAAAGGATTCATTCCTCAATCTGTAAATATTGGAATTGATGGCGATTTTGCTCCTTGGGTGGGTGCTTTAATTGCCGATGTGAAACAACCAATCCTAATCGTTTCTGAAGTTGGACAAGAAGAAGAAACCGTTACGCGATTGAGTCGTGTGGGGTTTGATAATTTAATCGGTCATCTGGATGGCGGTTTTGATGCTTGGGCAAAAGCAGGAAAAGAAATTGACACCGTAAATAGAATCACTGCTGAACAATTTTCCAAAGAAGTGAAAATTGGCGAAAGCAAAGTAATTGATGTACGTAAAGAAAGTGAATATTGTGCCGAACATGTTGAGGAAGCGTTTAGCAAGCCATTAGCATCTATCAATGATTGGATCAAAGACATTAATCCAAAAGAACATTTTTATTTGCATTGTGCCGGTGGATACCGCAGTATGATTGCCGCTTCCATTTTAGAAGCACGTGGTTTTAGAAATTTCACCGAAATAGAAGGCGGTTTTAATGCTATTGCAAAAACAAATTTACCTAAAACAGATTTCGTTTGCCAAAGTAAAGTTTTGAAATAATTGATAACCAAAAAAAATTTATACAATGAAAAAAAACATGGGTTCAACAGACAAAATTATTCGTATCGCTATAGCAGTGATTATAGCTGTACTGTATTTTACCAATACAATTAGTGGTACTCTTGCTCTGATTTTAGGAGCATTTGCAGTTATTTTTATAATTACCAGTTTTATTAGTTTTTGCCCATTGTATTTACCTTTTGGGATTTCTACCAAAAAAAACATAGAATGAAAGAAATACAATGTTGTGCTGTTTCTTGTGAAAAACCGCTTGACGCAGCGTATTGGGAAGCGCAATATAAAGCCAAAACCACCGGTTGGGATTTAGGTAAAGTATCACCTCCCATACAAACGTATGTAGACACAATAAGTAACAAAAACAGTAGTATTTTGATTCCTGGTTGTGGAAACAGCTATGAAGCTGAATATCTTTTGGAACACGGTTTCACGAACATTACTGTTATTGATATTGCACCAACACCAGTTGCAGTTTTAAAAGAAAAGTTCAAAAATAATCCTAATATCAAAATTATATTAGGTGATTTCTTTGAACATCAGGGAAAATATGATTTGATTATTGAACAGACTTTTTTCTGTGCTTTGCCTCCTACCATGCGTCAAAAATACGTTTGGAAAATGCATCAACTTTTAGCTGATGAAGGAAAACTGGCAGGATTATTATTTAATAGAACATTTGAAGTAAGTCCTCCTTTTGGCGGAAGCAAAGAAGAATACGAGATGCTTTTTGCAATAGCTTTTGACTTTTTAAAAATGGATTTATGTCCAAATTCGATTGCACCAAGAGCTAATTCGGAATTGTTTTTCGAATTAAAAAAGAACAATCAAGTTGATGTTAATCTTTATGAATTTAGCGGTATTACTTCCAGTGATTGCATAGAATCTGTTACAAAAAAGTTTGCAGCAATAGATGGAATATTAAATGTGAGTATCAGTAGCAATTTTGCCGAAGTGCTAATTGTCAGTAAAAATGAAATTGCAATTGAAGCGCTTCAAAATGCAATTTCTCATGATAAAAAGTTTAAAATAAAAAAATAAGTTAGTAACAACGTTTTACTTTTTTTAAAAATGAAAGAATTATTATTTACAAATTGGCATCTTATGCGTTGGATTCGTCTGGCGTTTGCCCTATTTTTATTTGCTCAAGCCTATATATTAAGAGAATGGATGTTTATCGCCTTCGGGTTATTTTTCCTCATTCAAGTGCTTTTTAATTTAGGTTGCGGTTCTAATGGTTGTACTATTCCAAACAATAAATACAATAAAGATGAGTAATTTCGATACTATTATCAAATCAGACAAACCAGTTTTAATAGACTTTTTTGCAACATGGTGTGGACCATGCAAAATGCTAAGCCCAATTTTGAGAGAAGTAAAAGACAGTTTGGGAGACCGTGTTTCTATCATCAAAATTGATGTAGACAAAAACCAACAAATAGCGTCTCAATACCAAGTACGAGGTGTTCCTACAATGATTTTATTTCAAAATGGCAAGCAATTATGGAGACAATCCGGCGTATTGACTAAAGAAGAAATAATTAAAACTATTATAGAAAAAAGTAATGCGTAACTAGAGAAGCGGCACCATCACAGGATTAGGAATAGTTGCTAGGGCCCTGGTCTGTTCTCTCTATTCTTTTTATGTAGACTGTGCTTAAGGAACGTGTGTCATAACTTCTAAGGTATTAAATTCAATAGTATATTAGAGTTTAACAGGCAGTTTAGCAGCCAACCTGTTTGTAAAATGAAAAAATATTTAAGTATTTCATCTTGAGATACTTTTTTTTTAATATCTTTATTAACCAAATGGTTAAACCATATAGTTAAATCACCATGACAACTGAAGAAAAAATATTCAATGCCGCCAGGATCGTGTTCCAGAAAAAAGGATTTTCGGGTGCACGAATGCAGGAAATAGCCGATGAAGCCGGAATTAATAAAGCCATGTTGCACTATTGTTTCAAAAACAAGCAATTGCTTTTTAAAGCGGTTTTCATGAATGCTTTTGGACAATTAGCACCTCAAATCAATACTATTTTTAATTCTGATGAAACGATTTTTAATAAAATAAGAAAGTTTACTTACAGCTATATTTCGTTTGTTATTGACAATCCCTATCTGCCTCAATTTGTTATCCAGGAAATGAATAATAATCCGGAGTTTGTGATGTCTTTTTTAAATCATGAAAACAGACCCAACCCTACTCTGCTGATTTCTCAAATCGAAAAAGAGATTACAGCAGGAATCATAAAACCAATTAATCCAAAACAACTATTATTGGATATTTTTTCGATGACCGTTTTTCCATTTGCAGCACAAATGATGGTGAAAGGAATCATACAAATATCCGATTCAGAGTTTAATCAGCTGATGGAAGAACGAAAAACCAGCATTGCGGAACAAATTATTAATTCGATAAAAAGATGAAACGAATACTAATCACCCTTTTTTCATTAGTCGTTTTTTATACGAATGCGCAACAAATAGTTTCGCTAGAGGATTGTTACGCTTTGGCAAACAAAAACTATCCATTGTACAAACAGACTGAAATGCTGCAACAAAAATCAGTATATGAAATTGATGCGCTCCATAAAGGGAAACTACCCAAAATTGACCTGAATGCGCAAGCAACTTATCAATCAGATGTGACAGGATTGCCAATTACGATGCCCAACATAACTCCGTTAAATAAAGACCAATATCGAGCAACATTAGATGTGAACCAATTGCTTTATAATGGCGGAATGATTGATACCAATACCAAACTCAAAGTTGCACAAACCAAAACGCAACAGCAACAAGTTGAAGTCAATTTGTACCAAATTAAAAATAAAATCAATCAGCTGTATTTTTCTGTTTTGTTACTGCAGGAACGAAAAGCTATTTTGATTTCGAAACAGGAACAACTGATCTCCAAAATCAAGGAAGTGAAAACGGGAGTGAAATTTGGCGCTATTCTTCCCGCTTCGGAGCAAGTTCTAGAAGCCGAAAATTTAAAAATACGACAACAACTCATCGAAATTCAATTTGACAAAAAAAGAATGCTGGACAATTTATCTACTCTAATTTTTTCGCCATTAGATGAAAATAGCACTTTGCAAAAACCAAATATTGCTACTGATTTCACAAAAGATACTAATCGTCCAGAATTGAAATTATTCGATTTGCAAAACGAACAGATTGAAATTTCAAAAGAGGTAATCTCAAAAAATAACGTACCAAAAGTAAATGCATTTGGTCAGGCTGGCTACGGAAATCCGGGTTTAAATATGTTAGATAATTCGTTTCAAACCTTTTATATGGTGGGGTTAAAAGCCAATTGGAATGTGTTTGACTGGAACAAATCGAAAATCGAAAAACAAGCACTTTCCATTTCAGAAAACATTATAACAACCGAAAAAGAAACTTTTTTACTGAACAACAATTTGCAAGTTCAGGAAATGGAAAACGAAATAAAAAAATCGGAAGAAATTATTAAAACTGATTCTGAAATTATCAGTTTACGGGAATATGTGGTAAAATCATCGGATGCTCAATTACGAAACGGTGTCATCACATCATCAGAATACTTGATAGAACTGACCAATTTATACGAGGCAAAAAAAAATCAAAAATTACATGAAATTCAGTTGGCTTTGGCCAAAGCAAATTATCAGGTTAATAAAGGCTATTAACTTGAAAATTCTATTTTTTAAGCAAATTATCAGATTAATAAAGGATACTAACTTGAAAATGAGATGATTTCAAAAAATAATAAAATTAAAAAAATGAAAACAATATTTACATTCTTAATTCTTACCAGTCTAATTTCTTGTACTAAAAACAATGAAAAAGCGGATGGCTACGGAAATTTTGAAGCAATCGAAGTTACGATTTCGGCGGAAGCCAATGGAAAAATCGACTTTTTAAAATTGGAAGAAGGCGATGTTCTCGAACCCAATACTCAAGTGGGATTGATTGACACAACCCAATTGTATTTCAATAAACAGCAATTGATTGCTTCCAAAAGCACGATTTTTTCAAAATCAAAAAACGTTTTATCCCAAACCAATGTATTGAGAGAACAGCTAAAAACCACTTTAATTGAACAAAAAAGAATTCAAAATATGTTTGCCGAAAATGCAGCTACCAAACGTCAGGTGGATGAAATTATCGGGAGAGTAAATGTGCTGAATGAGCAGATAAAAAGTGTTGGAACCCAAAATGCACCTATCGTTAACGAAGTGCAATCGATTGATGTTCAAATCGAAAAAATCAACGACCAAATTCAGAAAAGCAAAATTATCAATCCAATAAAAGGAACCGTTTTGGCCAAATATTCGGAACCAAATGAAGTCACCTCTTTTGGAAAACCGCTGTATAAAATTGCCGATATTTCCGAAATGACTTTGCGCGTTTATATAAGTGAAACCCAATTGGCTCAAATAAAAGTCGGACAAAATGTTACTGTAAAAATAGACTCCCAAAAAGACATGAAATCCTATCCGGGAACTATATCTTGGATTGCTTCATCGGCAGAGTTTACACCAAAAATAATCCAAACCAAAGAGGAACGCGCCAATTTAGTTTATGCAGTGAAAGTAAAAGTTAAAAATGACGGCAGTTTAAAAATAGGAATGCCTGCCGAAATGTGGATTAAATAAATAACTGATGAGTATAATTGTTCAAAATATATCCAAATCCTACAACAACATCAAAGCGGTTGAGGACATTTCTTTTGAAGTAAAAGAAGGGGAATTATTTGGACTAATTGGGCCTGACGGCGCAGGAAAAACGACTATTTTCAGGATTCTCACAACGCTTTTGCTAGCCAATGAAGGTTCAGCAACTGTAGCAGGTTTTGATGTTTTGAAAGACTATAAATCCATTCGGAATTCTGTGGGTTATATGCCCGGAAAGTTTTCACTTTACCAAGATTTAACCGTGGAAGAGAATTTGACCTTTTTTGCTACTATTTTTGGAACAACGATTGAAGAAAATTACGATTTAATCAAGGATATTTATATTCAGATTGAACCATTCAAAAAAAGAAGAGCAGGTGCACTTTCCGGGGGAATGAAACAGAAATTAGCTTTGTGTTGCGCTTTAATCCACAAACCAAAAGTGCTTTTTCTGGATGAACCCACCACGGGAGTTGATCCCGTTTCCCGAAAAGAATTTTGGGAAATGCTCAAGCGATTGCAACAAAAAGGAATCACAATTCTGGTTTCTACACCGTATATGGACGAAGCCGCTATGTGTGACAGAATCGCGCTAATCCAAAAAGGGAAAATCCTAAAAATAGACAGTCCGGAAAACATCATCAGCAACTATGATAAAACTATTTATGATATTCGAGCCAAAAACACCTATCAACTCATTCAGGATTTAAAGTATTATCCCAGTCAATACAGCGTTTTTGCCTTTGGAGAATACGTTCATTATATCGATAAAAAAGAAGATTTTAATAGCACAGAATTGCTGAATTATCTTCAAAGTAAAAATCATACTGAAATAGAAATTCACATTTCAAATCCTACAATCGAAGATGTTTTTATGGATTTATAAATAGTCGGATTTGACGAGTATTTACTGAGTTTGATTTTCTGTAAAGCGAACAAAACCTTGCAGGTCTAGATAAAATATTTTATAATTAATTGCAAAAAATTAAATCCTTTGGGACTTAGCGCCTTTGTGGCAAATGCATATGAATCAGGAAAAAATCATAACCGTAAAAAATCTGACCAAAGCGTTTGGCAATTTCACCGCGGTCAATACTATTTCATTTGACGTAAATAAAGGGGAAATTTTCGGTTTTCTTGGTGCCAATGGAGCTGGAAAAACAACCGCCATGAAAATGCTTATCGGGATTTCAAAACCGACTTCCGGCGAAGCAGTAGTTGCTGGCTTTGATGTAAAAACGCAGTCCGAAATGGTGAAGAAAAGTATTGGCTACATGAGTCAAAAATTCTCGATGTACGACGATTTGACCATTAAGGAAAATATTACTTTTTTTGGAGGAATTTATGGCTTAAGCCGAATTCAAATTAAAGAAAAGACAGCAAAATTAATTCACGAATTAGGACTTGAGGAAGTAGCTGACAAACTGGTCAGCGCACTGCCACTGGGTTGGAAACAGAAATTATCTTTTTCGGTTGCTTTATTACACGAACCTAAAATTGTATTTCTGGATGAGCCAACTGGCGGTGTAGATCCCATAACTCGAAGACAATTCTGGGAAATGATTTATGCCGAAGCCCACAAAGGAACTACCATTTTTGTAACCACACACTATATGGACGAAGCCGAATATTGCGATCGCGTTTCCATCATGGTCGAAGGAGTCATCGAAGCTTTGGATTCTCCAAAAAACTTAAAAAAACAGTATAATGTGACCTCTATGAATGACGTATTTCTAAAATTAGCGAGGAATGTGGAATAAAAAACTAAAAACTTTAAAATGAAAAGATTCATCGGTTTTGTCACAAAAGAATTTTATCACATATTTCGTGATAAACGCTCCATGTTTATCCTTTTCGGAATGCCAATTGCCCAAATTATGTTATTTGGATTTGCCATTACAAACGAAATCAACAATGTAAATATTGCTATTTTAGACCAATCAAAAGACAGTGAAACCCAAAAAATAATCAACAAAATTAATGCTTCTCAGTACTTTAATATCGAGAAGGAAATTAGTAGTGAAAGCCAAATAGAATCCGTTTTCAAAAAAGGAAAAGTAAAAGCAGTTCTCGTTTTTGAAAACCATTTTATAAAAAATCTACAAACCAAAAAACAAGCTAAAGTTCAGGTAATAACGGATGCAACTGATCCCAATATTGCCAATACAATTACAAATTACGTCAATGCTATTTTGCAAAATCACACCCAAGAAATCAATAAAGACAACCCGTCCAGTTACCAAATACAAACGCAGACCCAATTGTATTACAATCCAGAATTAAAAAGTGTATTCAATTTTGTTCCTGGCGTCATGACCATCATTTTAATGCTCGTTTCCGCCATGATGACCTCGATATCCATTACCCGGGAAAAAGAACTCGGTACCATGGAAGTCCTTTTGGTTTCACCGTTAAAACCCTTTCAGGTGATTATTGGCAAAGTATTTCCGTACATTTTCCTATCGATTATCAATGCCACAATAATAGTACTTTTAGGCTTTTTTGTATTCAAAATGCCTATTGAAGGAAGCTTGTTTTTATTGGCTTTCGAAAGTATACTGTTTATCATTTCGGCACTTTCGTTAGGAATATTGATTTCCACCATTTCTAATTCACAGCAAACCGCCATGATGATTTCCTTGATGGGATTGATGCTTCCCGTCATTATCCTTTCAGGATTTATTTTCCCTATTTCCAGTATGCCCATGCCGATGCAAATCATCAGTAATATCATTCCTGCGAAATGGTTCATCATCATCATCAAAGCCATCATGCTCAAAGGTGCATCGATTGCCGTGATTTGGAAAGAAACCTTCATTTTACTGGGAATGACCGTGTTTTTCATCGTATTAAGTATCAGAAAATATAAAATCAGGTTAGAATGACAGTTTCAATGGCAATATCAATGGCAATGAAAAAAATAAAAAATCCGTGTCAATCCGTTTAATCTGTGGCTAATAAAAAAACTTTGTGACTTTGTGCCTTCGTGGCAAAAAAAATGTGGCTAATTTAATATGAAAACAATACTATTTATCATCCAAAAGGAGTTCAGACAAATCTTTAGAAACAAAGGAATGCTTCCCATTATATTTGTTTTACCCTTACTTCAATTATTGATATTGTCAAACGCGGCTAGTTTTGAAGTAAAAAACATTCAGTTATCCTATGTTGACAACGACCATTCGGCTGCTTCACGAGAATTAATTTCTAAGTTTCAAGCCTCCAATTATTTTAAAGTAGTCCAAAGCTTTGCTTCAAAAACCGAAGCTAATCTGCAAATGAAAAAAGGAAAAGTAGATATCATTCTCGAAATCCCAAACCATTTTGAACGCAACCTCATCAAAGAAAAAAAATCAAGTGTATCTGTAAGTATCAATGCTATTGATGGTGCCGCTGCCGGAATTGAAAATGTTTATATTACCCAGATCATAACGGCTTTCAATCAAAATATACAAACTAAACTGTTTCAATATAACGATGCCACTTTTGTACAACCTCAAAATATTGTTACAATACCATCTTTTTGGTACAACAACACCTTGAATTATAAAACCTTTATGGTTCCGGGAATTTTGGTTCTTTTGGTAACAATGCTTACCTTATTTCTGTCGTCGATGAATATTGTCCGGGAAAAAGAAATGGGAACCTTGGAACAAATTAACGTTACTCCTATAAAAAAATACCAGTTCATTATTGGGAAATTATTTCCTTTTTGGGTATTGGGATTAGTGATTTTAACAGTAGGATTAACTATCGCTAAGGTCGTTTTCAATGTTCCCATTTTAGGTAATATTGGATTGATATATTTGTTCACATCGGTATATCTATTCGTTATTCTGGGTATTGGATTATTCATATCAAACCATACTGAAACCCAACAGCAAGCCATGTTCATTGCTTGGTTTTTTACGGTAATTTTCATCTTAATGAGCGGTTTATTTACACCTATAGAAAGTATGCCGCAATGGGCTCAAAATATAACTTTGTTTAACCCTATTCGGTATTTTGTAGAAATTATTAGAATGGTAATGCTTAAAGGCGCTACTTTTTCAGATATTTCGTTTCAATTTTTTGTCATTATTCTTTATGCCATTATTTTAAATGGTTTAGCTGTTTGGAGTTATAAAAAAGTTAATTAACTTTATGTCATTATGAAAAAATTTCCTCAATACTACAGGCTTTCAAAATCCGAATCTTTGTTTGTAAGGGAACCATTATCAAGATTTAAAAACTTAGTTTTCCTATTTAAAGTCCTTTATAACTTCATTAATGCATTTCGTAAAATGCATTTTATAGGTCCTTGCGTAACAGTCTTTGGTTCTGCCCGCTTTGGCCCGGAAACAATTCATTATCAAGATGCGGTAAAAATTGGAGCAAAGTTAGCCAAACTAGGGTTTGCAGTAATGACTGGCGGAGGTCCCGGAATAATGGAAGCAGCAAACAAAGGAGCTTATGAAGCTGGTGGCTATTCTGTAGGTTGTAATATTGTCCTTACTGTAGAACAAAAACCAAATCCTTATTTACACAAATGGATTTACATCCCCTACTTTTTTGTACGGAAAGTAATTCTAATAAAATACTCTTATGCGTTTGTTGTTATGCCAGGAGGAATTGGCACTTTAGATGAATTATTTGAAGCCCTAACGTTAATTCAAAATAAAATAATAAATAATTTTCCGATAGTAATTTTTGATAAAAAATATCACGAAGAGCTAATTCATCATATCCAAGTGATGTCAGAAAATGAAAGTATCAGTCCCGAAGATATGAAACTTTTATTTGTTACTGATTCGGTAGATGAATTAATAACGCACATAAAAAAACATGCAATTAAAAAATTTGGTTTAAAAAAGCAACCCTATAAAGCCAAATGGTGGTTTGGAGAAAAAAGAAAAAGATGAAAATAACTCATAGCTGAATTTATTTTCATCTTCTTTTGGTTTCGATAATAAATTTAAAATTATTTATCCAACCATTTATGCAGAATTAATTCTAGATTTGATTTAACAATGGGCTTAGCAATATAATCATTCATACCTGATTCAAAACATTTTTCTTTTTCTCCTATCATCATTCCCGCAGTTAAGGCAATAATAGGAATGTTTTTAGCTTTTTGTAATTTTCTGATTTCGGCTGTTGTTTCATATCCATTTTTTACTGGCATTTGTATATCCATTAAAATGAGATCCAGCTGCTCTTTTTTACACAGTTTTATTGCTCCAATTCCGTCAGAACTTTCTAATATTATACAATTAGGAATTATTGCTTTAAGAAGTGTTTTTATCAAAAGCATATTAATTTTATTATCCTCAACAATTAATATTTTGATGGAATTCAAAATTTCAGCAGGTTTGCAACTATTTTCCTCTTTTAAATTGCTCCGGCTTGCCTCTATTAAATGTTTTGATTTTTTAAGCTCAATGGTGAAGAAAAAATCACTTCCGTGTCCATAATCACTAACTAACTCTAATTTACTGTTCATCAGACTTAAAAGTTGATTTGAAATTGCTAATCCCAAACCAGTTCCCCCAAATAAACGTGTTATAGAATTATCTTCTTGAACAAAAGACTGGAATATTTTCTCTTGATTTTGTAATCTTATACCAATACCTGTATCTTTTACTGAAAAATGTAAGATCGCTGTATGCACTCCTGGGTTAGATTTATTATAAATATCCAATATAATTTTACCTGATTTTGTAAATTTTAATGCATTCCCAATTAAATTTACTAAAATCTGTTTCAATCGTATGGAGTCTCCAAAGACATAATGTGGTACATTTTCATCAATATTTAAAACTAAATCAATACTTTTTAAAGCAGCCTGATACTTAAAAAGATCAATTACTTGATGCGCAAGTTCATAGAGATTTAATTCTTCAATATTTAATTCTAATTTCCCTGATTCTATTTTTGAAAAATCCAAAATATTATTTACAATTTCAGCTAAAATTGTTGCCGATTCATTTACGGTATTCATATATTCCAACTGATTTTTATCAAGATTTGATTTCATCAACAAATCCGTAAAACCAATTATTCCATTTAATGGAGTTCTGATTTCGTGGCTCATATTCATGAGGAAATTTGATTTTGCTCTATTAGCGGCTTCAGCTTGATCTTTTGCTTTTGTCAATTCTATTTCCAAAATTTTCATTTCCGTAATCTCAATAAAACTGGTAACCACTTCCGTTATTTCACCGTGATAATCAAAAACGGGAAATCCATTTAATAAAAGCCATATCGTTCTAGTATTATCAGGTCTTTTGATTCCCATGATAAAATTTTTGATTGGTTGTTTCTGGCTGATAATTTGGTTTACAGGATAATTTTCAATTGGTAAAGCTTCATAATTTTCATTTACAAATCTCCATACCGGATTAATTGCTACTTTGCCCTTCATTTGATTGGTACTCAAACCAATCAATTCTGATGCTTTAGGATTAGATAAAATAATAGAAGTATCTGGAGCATGAACAATAATACCAACATCAATATTATTTAACAATCTACGGTATCTCTCCTCACTTTCGCTAAGTGCTGTTTCAGCCAATTTGAGTGATGTGATATCCACAACTGTAACAAGTGTATGTTCCCTGTCATCAGCGACAATTCCGGTGAGATAAACATGCGTTTTACAATTATTATCAAACAACAAGTCAACTTCACAGTATTCTTTGATATTACTATTAAAAACCGTCTCTAAAAAATGGTTGAAGATTGGCTTTGTATCATTGCAAACAAAAAAACCAAACTGACTGTTTATCAATCGAGACCTCTCTTTGCCTAACATTTGGGATCCTGTCAAATTAAGTGCTGTAACTTTTCCTGTCTTTGTAAGTGTAAAATAGCCAGATGGGGCAAAATCATATAAATCCGCATACTTTTCAGTAGCAATTTCTGCATTTTCTTTTGCAACAATAAGTTCTTCATTTTGCATTTCAAGTTCGATTTGATGAACTTCAAATTCATGAATAAGTTTCAGCGTATCGGCTTCAGAAAGATTAGAATCTAACTTTAAGAGCTTATTTTTTTGTAATTCCTCCGCTTTTTCCCGAAGAATCACCATGGCTTCTGATTTATTTTTAGTTTTTTTCATAATTTCCGCCTATGTTAAATATTGTCTTTTTTAAAAGAAATGATTGGGGAATTATATCTGCTCTGTTCTAATTTGAATTACTTATTTAATTAGCGATTCGGGATTTCATGGATAAAGCATTGAATCACTTTATGGTTTCCTATAAAATACATTGTACTGGTAAACTCAATGTTTATTTTTTTCGCATCAGCTGTTTCAATTTCGATATGCTGAAAATGAACAAATTCTTTTTGATTTAACTCTTCAAACTTTTCCATATTTGGAATAATATTTTTAAAGAAAATAATTTTCCAAATTTCTTTACCTATAAAATTTTCTTTGGTGAGGCCTAATAAATCTATCAAAAATGGATTTAAGGCAGTTATTATTCCTGTTTTGGGATCCAGAAATAAAACTCCATCCTTGACCGATTTAAAAAGATGATTATAACGTGTTTCTGAAAAGACTAATGCATCTTGAGCCTCTACGCGATCAGAAATATCACGAATAATACATTGTACCACCTTTTTATCATTTACTAAATATACATTACTTACAAACTCTACATTTATTTTTCTTCCATTTGCCGTTTCAAGTGGTAAATTTTCATATCGAACAAATTCCTTTTTTTGTAGTTCTAAAAATTTATCTTTATTGGCAACTATATCTTTCAAAGAACCAATTTCCCAAATAGATTTTTCAATAAATTGATCATGTGAATAGCCCAACATTTCAACCAAATAGGGATTAACATCCATTATCATCCCTGTTTCGGAATTCAGAATCAGAATTCCATCCTTTGCTGATTCAAAGAGACGACGGTATCGATTCTCCATTTTAAGGGACTCTTCTGCCTGTTTTGCTGCTGTAATATCAGTAAAAGTAATCACAATTCCATCAATACGGTCATCCAGAGTACGATAGGGCATTATTCTAACAAAGTAATACCTGCCATCATTTGTCTCCACTTCCTTTTGAATAGGCGTGAGTGTTTTAATAACTTCAAGCGCATTACTTTCCATTTCAGGATATTTCAAATCACAAACTAAATCGGTAAAAGGTCTTCCTGTATCAGCTGCCCTTAATTTAAATATTTTTGTTACCGGATCTGTAAATCTGCGAATATTTAATCCCTTATCCAAAAAAAGAGTAGCTATTTCAGTGCTATTGAGCAGGTTTTTCATGTCGTTGTTTGCCTGTTCAAAATCAACTAACTTACTTTGAAGTTCTGCATTAACCGTTTGCAATTCTTCATTTAGACTTTGTAACTCTTCTTTGGAAGTAGTCAATTCTTCGTTACTGGACTGCAGTTCCTCATTAGTTGATTGTAGCTCTTCATTAGTCGATTTCAGTTCCTCTTGGGAGGTTTGCATCTCTTCCCGAGTACTGTTCAAATCTTCATTACAACGAATCAGTTCAGCTTCTAGTTCTTTTTGTTTTCTGGAAACACTTTGTTTTTTTTGTTTTAATGTGTTTTCATCCGATTCTTCACTTTCTGGCACATCAGTGAATACCAGCATAATCATCCCTTTTAAAGCATCTGGACTTTCGATTTGTTGGAGAGTTAAATTTACAAAATATTTACTCCCGTTTTCAACTAATTTTACATTTTCAATTTTTACAGGTTCAAAGCTTTGCAATGCTTTACGGAAAGCAACAGGCAATTCATTTCTCAAACCTTCACGAGCCATTGCATGTATATTCCAGTTTGCTTTACCAGCTACTGGCTCTAGATATTTCCCAGTTCTTCCGGTAATATAAATAATGTCTCCTCTATTATTAACTAATATACTTGCAGGTGAAAAACGTTGAAGTAAAATTTGGTCGGCAAGGATTTGTATGTTTTCTACAACCTTAGTTTCTTTCATAATATCGGTAGTTAATCTTTTAATTTGGGAAAAAGAACTTGGAAAATTAGTAAATTCAGGAACAACTGATTTTGAAGTACGTTTAAAAATTTTTAATTTGGAATCAATTACTTCAAATCCTTTGATATTGCTTCCAACGGTTTCTGCAGTTCCCAATACCATTATCCCGCCTGGATTAAGACTATAATTAAATAGCATTATCAATTTATTTTGTAACTGTGGCTCCATATATATCAACATGTTTCGGCAAGTCAATAAGTCTAGCTTTGTAAATGGAGGGTCTTTTATAACGTTATGGGGGGCAAATACTATCATTTCGCGAATGGATGTATTTACACGATACCCCATTTTTTCAGTATAAAAATACTTACTGATTCGCTCTGGAGATATGTCTTTTATAATGTTAGATAAAAAAACTCCTTTTCTGGCTTTCTCTATCGCTACAAGATCTAAATCAGTGGCAAAAATCTGGAATTTAATATTTTTCTTTTTTCCGATTTTTTCCAAAGCTTCGTCAAAAACTATAGCCAAGGAATAGGCCTCTTCACCTGTTGAACAAGCTGGAACCCATGCTCTAACTGTATATTCATCCGGAAGATCTTTCAATAAATTGGGAATAATTTCCTCTTTGAGTTTTTCCCAAACGGCAGTATCTCTAAAAAAACTGGTAACACCAATTAATAATTCTTTGAAAAGTAATTCAACCTCTTTTGGATTTTCTTGTAAAAAACGGACGTAGGTTTGTATTTTATCTATTTGATGTATTGCTTTTCTCCTTTCAATACGTCGCATTAAAGTATTTTTTTTATACATCGAAAAATCATGCCCCGACTGTTCGCGAAGCAAGATTATAATTTTATCAATACTACTTTTACTTTTAACAAGTACTTCAGAATCCATGTTTATTTCAGGAAAATATTTGAGTAAAGCAACCAGTTTAGCCGGTAATTCCTCTGCGGGAGCTACAATATCAGCAATGACAGCTTCTATTGCATTGCGTGGCATACTATCAAATTTTGCAGAAGTGGGTTCTTGAACAAGTACAATCCCATTTCTTTCCTTAATGGATTTTAAGCCTAAACTGCCATCGGATCCCATTCCGGAAAGAATAATTCCTATACTTTTTTCCATTCGGTCTAACGCCAAAGATCTAAAAAAAATATCAACTGGTAAGCGTAAGCCACGGGATTCAACAGGATCAAATAAATGCAATCGTCCTTTTAAAATAGATAAACTTTTATTTGGCGGAATTACATATATGTGATTTGGTTTTACTTTAAGTGCGTCTGTAGCTTGTAGCACCATCATTTGTGTCATTCTTTGTAATAGCTCAGGCATGATTCCAATATGTGTAGGATCCAGATGTTGAACCACAACAAATGCCATACCGCTATTATTAGGCATATTTTTAAAAAATAATTCTAATGCCTCAAGTCCTCCCGCTGAAGCTCCAATACCAATAACTGGAAAATCATCATTATCAGTTCCAGACAAGATTGAATCTGTTTTCAAATCTAAAACTTTGTCTTCCCCCCGACTGATTTGATTTTTGTTTATCATCACGAAATTAGAATTTTCTATATCTTTTATTTTGTTGAATCGTATTTCTTCATGCACAATTACTTCTTTTATTTCAGCAATAATCATATGGCTAAATTAATACGTTATTGCGGGCTTAATTGCTTTTTACAAAACTAAAAGCCGTCAATATGCTCACTCTTTCGCAAATAAACAAGTGCTTTTTAACAATTGATGAGCTTTTTTCAAATAATAAACTTCAATTTAATACTGTGAAAAATAACTTATCTACATTAAATCCACCACTTTATTGTTGTTAATTAAACATCTAACTGATTTCATGGGTAATTAATGTTAAATTTAGTGAAAATAAACATTTTTTACAAATAAATTAAATTCAATACTCATCAAACAAACCGAATTATTATACTAGTCTAAAACAAAAAAAGTGTTTAATTTAATAAACACTTTTTTAAACTTTTAAAAATAAAATCAATTTCTATGCAACCATTTAAGCAACATTTTTTCTAAATCAGTCTGGATAATCGGCTTTGGTAAATAATCATTCATTCCTGCTTGAAAACATTTTTCTTTATCCCCAACCATTATTCCGGCAGTTATTGCTATTATTGGAACGTTTTCAGAATCTTTTAATTTCCTGATTTCGTCAGTTGCTTCATATCCATTTTTATTTGGCATTTGAATATCCATTAAAATGACATCTGGTTGTTCTTTTACATATTGTTCAATAGCCTCATTTCCATCCTTAGCTTCAAAAATAGTGCAATTAGACACTATTCTTTTCACTAGTGTTTTTGCTAAAAGCATATTAATTTTATTATCCTCAACTATTAAAATCTTTTTATTACTTAGCGTTTCTATAGGAATAATAGTATCCTCTTTAATCTCATTAGTAGGTACTAAAGCTATCTCTTTTTTATGATTTGACTTTCTAAATTTAATAACAAAGAAAAAATCACTTCCATCTCCGTATTTACTGATTAATTGCAATTTGCTATCCATTAGCGCTAAAAGCTGATTTGAAATAGCCAAACCTAATCCTGTACCCCCAAATTTTCGATTTGTAGAATTATCTTCTTGCACAAAAGAATTAAATATTTTTTCATTGTTGGCTGTTTTTATACCTACTCCAGTATCTTTTACAGAAAACTTAATAGTTGACCATTTTCTATCTACCGGAGATATTTCATTGATATCCAATCGTATTTCTCCAAAATTGGTGAACTTTATGGCATTACTCAATAGATTTACTAGTATTTGTTTTAATCTTACAGAATCGGCAAGAATATATTGTGGAACGTTTTTATCTATTTGAAGCGTTAAATCTATATTCTTTTGATTGGCTTGGTATTTGAATAAATCAATAACCTGATTTGTTAATTTAAATAGATTTATTCCCTCAATATCTAACTCTAATTTTCCAGATTCTATTTTAGAAAAATCCAAGACATCATTGACAATTTCCATTAATGACGTTGCTGATTCATTAACTGTAGCCATATATTCTGCCTGGTTTTTCTTAAGATCTGATTTCATCAATAAATGGGTAAAACCAATTATTCCATTCAATGGAGTTCTAATCTCATGACTCATATTCGCAAGAAAATCAGTCTTAGCCCTATTTGCAGCTTCGGCTTGTTCTTTCGCTTTTATCAGTTCCATTTCCATCACCTTTTGTTCGGTAATGTCAATGAAACTAATTACCATTTCAAATATTTCACCGTTGGAATCAATTTCAGGAAAGCCATTAACTAAAAGCCAAACGACATCACTCGTTTCCGGTCGATTAACACCAACTGTAATATTTTTTACTGCTTGCTTACTGGATAATATTTGATTTACTGGATATTTTTCAATCGGCATTGCGGAATTGTCTTCATTCAAAAAATTCCAGGCTGGACTAATCGCCGTTGCCCCTTTCATTTGATTATCACTTAACCCCAGTAATTCCGATGCTTTTAGATTATTTACAATAATTGAAGTGTTCGATGCATGAACAACGATACCTGTATCAAGATTATTTAACAAACCGCGGTATCTTTCCTCACTTTTCAGCAGCGCATAGTCCGATTGTTTGGCACTTGTAATATCACGAGAAAGACAAATAAAGTGCATATCATGATCTACACTTTCCTGCATGGGTGCAATGGAGAGTTCAAACCAATGTAAACCACTCTGCAACTCTAATGAATATTGTCTTCCGGTGGAGAACCCATTTTCTAAAGCTTCCCGAATAGCGGATAGACACAAATTAGCAACATCGGGTGGTAATACTTCCGAAAATGTTTTACCTAGAAATACTTCCGGTGGCAACGCTAACAAATCATCCCGACGGGAATGGTAATTGTAAATTTTACCGATTATATCCACTTCAAACAGTAAATCCGGAATGGCTCCAAGTATAGCTTCTAGTTTTTTGTGCATTTTCTTGAAGTCATTCTCTGTTTTTTTACGTTTGCTTATATCTCTTACTATAGCTACAATGCGACGATCAATAAGCATTTTTGCAGAAATTTCAACCGGTATCAACGAATTGTCTTTATGCAGCATACAACGTTCTATCGATGTTTGTTCGCCATTCAGCAATTCATGAATCATGATGGGTCTGTTTTTCAGCTCATCAATTGTATATAAATCCGTTATATTTTTAGAACAAAGTTCCTCTTTGGTATACCCCAGCATGACGCAAGCGCTTTCATTTGCTTCGAGTAAATTCCCTGAAACATCATTAATAAAAATAGCATCTGAAGCTTGCTCTATAAGGCTTCTGTATTTTTCTTCGCTGTTGATTAATTGCTCCTTAATATTTTTTAATTCGGTGATTTCTGTTAATGCTCCATTCAAACGAATTGCCTTCCCAGATTCATCTCTAGAAATAAATCCTCTATCGTAAAATATACCATAACTCCCATCACTCTTTTGAAAACGAAACTCATCTGACCATAAATTTGTTGATCCTAAATAAGTATCCTCTAATTTTTCAACAACCCTTTCTCTGTCATCTGGATGAAGCTTTGATCTCCATATAACACTGTTATTAACCCCATTAGATTCACTGCTACCAAAACCTAAAAGGTCAATAAATGCTTTATTATTCCAACTTTCTCCAGTCAATAAATTCACTTCAAAAACGGCATCATTAGTCGCTGCAGATATCATTTCAAATCGTTCATTAGCAATCCTGATTTTTTCTTCTGATTTTTTAATTTCAGAAAGATCCAATCCCATTCCTAAAATGCATTCTTTCCCTTCGTATTCTATGGCAAGTGAATTAATATAATAAGGAATTTTATTTTTTGTTTTTGTATAAAATTCAATTTCAATTCCCGGCAATTTATTTTCAACTCGTTTTGATTTATTTTTAAATACAGTTTTTATTCTTATTCTAACTTTTTCCTTTTCCTCTTTATCAAAGAAATCAAGTGGACTCATTTGGGAAACCTCTTTTTTATTATAACCCGTTACATCTTCAAAATTTTTGTTCCATTTTAAAAATTTTCCGGATTTATCATAGAGATAAAAAATACCCGGTAGATTATTAATTACTATTTCTGAAAGTTGTTTTTCCTTTAAAATTAAATCTTCCGTAATTTTACGTTCTGTAATATCCGTAATTGTACCAATATAACCAATAATCTGGTTTTCTGAATTTTTCTCAGGTATTGCCTGTCCTATCACCCAGGCGATTGTACCATCAGGACGAACAAAACGATATTCTGATAATGAAATTTCTTTATTATAAGTTGCATTCTCCCATCCATTAAATAATGATTCTTTATCATCATTATGAACCGCTTTGAGCCAACCGTTACCTAAAGCTTCCACAAAAGACAAACCTGAAATTTGACACCAACGAGGATTAACATAGGTCGTATTACCAGATGCATCAGTTTGAAAAATTCCTACTGGAGATACTTCAGTCAGTAAATGATACCTTTGTTCACTTTCAAAGACTGACTGCTCCGCTTTTTTCCTTAAGTCCTCTTTTTCTAAAATTTCTAAAGCAAAAGCTACATCGCTGGTTGCCTCTTCCAATAATGCAATTTCCTCAGCATCAAAAAAGTTTTTTTCATCGGCATAAAAAGAAAAAGCGCCAATTACCTTTCCGAATTTTTTTATTGGCACCGCCATTGATGAAAAATAACCTCGTTCTAAAGCTTCTTTTATCCAAGGTTGCATCATGGAATCGTTTTCGATATCATTACAAATAACGGATCTTCCCTCTCTCATTGAAGTGCCACCTGGACCTCTTCCTTCCGGTATATCCTCAACTGATATTTTTTTAATTATAGATAGGTACCCACTATCTTCACCTGCTATCATTACAGGAATTAATTTTTTAGTATCTTCATCAATTGTACCAATCCACGCCATCCTAAACTTACCTATGTCTACAGCAATAGTACAAGCCTCTCTAAAAAGAGCCTCCTCATCAGTGGTATGAACAATCATTTGGTTTATCTGGCTAATAAATAAATAGAGTCGATTGGCTTTAATGAGCTTTTGTTCTGCTCTTATACTTTCGGTTATATCAGTTATAATTCCATGACAAATCACTGTTCTTTCTGGTTCAACCACCGGCAAAGAGTTCATTTCATGCCATACTAATCCTTTTTTTGGATGAAAATAACGGTATTTCCCTTTAAGAGGAATTAACTTTGTTTTGGTTGCCATAATGCTTTGCAATACAAAATCTAAATCCTCAGGATGAATTAAATCAAAAATTTTATTGGCATCATTCTTAATCTCTTTATAAGTAAAACCATAAATTTCATCAATAGCATTACTGGCATAAGGATAGCATAAAGAGCCATCTTTATTTTGACGCATCGAATAAATTAAACCTGGTGAAGTTGCCGCAATTTTAGCAAACTTATCTCTTTCTTCTTGTAATGATTCCGTTACTTTTTTACTCTCAGTACTATCTTTAACGAAACCCAAAAAACGATTTTCTGAGAGTTTTACAGCCTCAACTGACCACCATTTAACATAGCCCTCTTTATGAATTGCTTTAATTTCTTTTTTTGCTATTCCATTATCCAAAAGATTTCTAAATTCTTTGAAATAATCTTCAAGAGATTCTTGAGCTGACAAATCACCAAACTTCATTGTTAATAGTTCCTCTTTTGAGTAACCCGTCAATAGTGTCGCAGCATGGTTTACATCTAAGTAATTTCCTTGTTCATCCAAGACAAAAACTCCATCTGGTGCATTTTCTATATAATTCTTAAACTTAGCATTGCTTTCTTCTTCAATTACTTTTAGCTTATAATCAAGTTCTGCTTTTTCTTTGGCTTTAACAGCATCCTCAATTTGTTTTTTTAAACTAACATCCTGAGTATTCACCCTAATCGCATATACATTGCCAGTATCATCCAGTAGCGGAAAAACAGTTTCATTGACCCACTTTATTTTATTATTAAAAAAGATAGCACTTTGTTCAACTTCAAAAGGTATTTTATCAATAATTAATTGATCAATTCGTTTTTGAAAAAACGCTGCTTCCTCTTGAGAAAAATGATTTAAATATTCTTGGAATAAATCTTGATTGGCCTTTTTTTCAACTTCAAAAATAGCATACAATTCATCAGACCAAATTATTTTTTTAGTATTTAAATTGAATTCCCAAGCACCAATTTTTGCAATTTTTTGGGCATGATTCAATAGATTTTCACTTCTAATTAATTTTTCTTGGGTACTTCTTATCTCTGTGATATCCCTTCCAATTGCATAAATATTTTCCGCAGAAATACTGTTAGCAGTCCATTGAATGGTAACAAATTCACCATTCTTTTTTAGAAATCTATTCTCAAAATTCATTGCAGGGGTTCCCATAGAAAGGCTTTCAATCTCTTTTAAAGATCTTTCAAGATCATCAGGGTGCAAAAGATGGATAAAAGAATTATTAAATAATTCTTCTTTTGAATATCCTAGAATTTCAAAAAAAGCGGGATTAATTTCTTTAAAAAAAGCATCAATTCCAACAATACATACTAGATCGCTAGACTCTTCAATAAAAAATTTAAAACTGGCTAATGATTCTTCTTTCTTTAGTAATTGATTTATTTCTAATTCCTGCTCTTTTATTTTGTTGAGTAAATCGTCATATGTAGGTTTGGCTTTATTCATACTCTTTAAATTCAAATAAGTTTTAAATATAATAAATTATACCTAGAAACTAAACAGCTACAATATTAAAAACATTTGTAACCATAATATGATTCTATTGTGACAATAGTAACTGCCTAGGAATTAATTCAAATTTATCTTTGTAGTAGGATTCAGAAAAAATATTCGAAAATTACTGTCCATTAGTAAATTTTAAATAAAGTAAAAAATGTTTACTTATTAAAAATCCATATACCAATTTTTCTACTGTAATTTTTTAAGAGCTTTATTTTTTGACTTCAGGACTATTTGTGGTATGCATTTTGATTGTAATGTGAAATGAAAAAAGATTGAAATACTTTAACTTCAATAGTATGAAGCAAAAAAAACAAATTTATTCCATATAAAAATTGACAAAAAAATCATTGATTTACAAATACTTAACATTTTAAAAACTTTGAAAACAAAATCATTAACCATAACTTAAAATAATTTTAACAAAAAAATAACTAACATTTGTATATACAAATATAAAATATGTTACATTTGTACCAACAAATTACATATTCAAATATGAAAATTGAAGAAATTTTAAAATCAACTGTACCAATGGATAATTCAAAAAAAATCATCCTGAATGTTTTGTACACACAAAATGTAATTACAGATAATTTTAATGAAATATTAAAGCCTTACGAAATATCTGGGGAGCAATATAATGTTCTACGGATATTAAGAGGTCAAAAAGGAAATCCGGCAAACATGTGCATGATACAAGAACGCATGCTGGCTAAAACAAGTAATACCACAAGACTAGTGGACAAATTATTACTAAAAGAATTAGTGACTCGAAAAGTTTGCCCAGAAAACAGACGAAAAATTGAAGTCCTGATTACTCAAAAAGGATTAGACGTTTTGAAAGAATTAGATCCAAAAGTAATTGCACACGAACAGTTTTTTTCAAAAAATTTAAATACCGAGGAAATAATCCAATTAAATCAATTATTAGAAAAATACAGAAATCAATAAATACGAACTATAACATGAATACTTTCTTAGACCATCAAAATTGGAGATATGCAACAAAAAAGTTTGATGCAACAAAAAAAATAACAACAGAAGATTTAAATACATTAAAAGAAGCAATTCGTTTAAGTTCTTCTTCGTATGGTTTACAACCTTACAAAATCATTATCGTAGAAAGTCCTGAATTGAGAGCCAAATTGCAACCTTCGGCTTGGGGACAATCTCAAATTGTGGAAGCTTCTCACTTAATCATTTTTGCAAATGAAACTAACATTGGTGATATCGCTATTGATAGTTTTTTGAAAAACATAAGTAAAACAAGAAGTACACCAATTGAAGCCTTATCTGGTTATGGTGACTTTATGAAATCTAAAATTTCAACATTAACTTCGGAAGCAAAAGATATTTGGACAGCAAAACAAACGTATTTAGCTTTGGGTAATCTTTTGAATGCAGCTGCTGAACTTAAAATTGACGCAACTCCTATGGAAGGTTTTGTTCCCGCTCAGGTTAATGAAATATTAGGTTTGGACGAATTAGGCCTAAATGCTACCTTAATTGCAACACTTGGCTATAGACATGAAGAAGACGCAACACAACATTACAAAAAAGTTAGAAAATCAAACGAAGACTTATTTATTACACTTTAATTATTAATTCAAAATCAAATATTAATCAAATTCAAATTTAAACACATGAAAAATTTAAAATCAATTGCATTGGCATTAGTAGTAGTTTTATCTACTGTATCTGTAACAGCACAAACTAAAAAAGTTGATGCTTCAAAAAGTACTGTTAACTGGGTCGGAAAAAAGGTAACTGGAAAGCATGAAGGAACTGTAAACTTAAAAGATGGTAAATTAATCTTTAAAGGAAAAAAATTAGCTGGTGGTAGTTTTAATGTTGATATGACTTCCCTAACAGCAACTGACCTTTCTGGAGAATACCAAGGAAAATTAAACGGTCACTTGAAATCAGAAGATTTCTTTGGAACTGAAAAATTTCCAACAGCAACATTAGTTTTCAAAAAAGTAGTTAAAAAAACAGCTAATCTTTACACAGTAACTGGTGATTTAACAATAAAAGGGATAACAAATCCTATTACTTTTGATCTTGCAACCACATCAAATACTGCTGCAACTTCATTAAAAATTGACAGAACAAAATACGATATCAAATATAATTCTGCAAGTATCTTCAGTAGCATTGGAGACAAAGCTATTTCTGATGATTTTGACTTAGCAGTTGCTTTGAAATTCTAATATTTTCTCAAAAATATCAGCAAACCCCAACAGGAAACTGTTGGGGTTTCTTTTTGCAACTAAATGAATTTGTTATAAAAATCGACTGTAAAACACTCTTAAATATTGTTTTACAGGAATGCATTTAATAATAATTTCATATCTTAAAATCATTATAAAAATTAACTAAGATATAGCTTATCAGCTAATTAAAGTTGAAATTAATTTTTGTAACTTTGATAGTGAATAACTAAATTTCATTAGTGTTTTTTTATTCAGCATTGACTTTTAACTTAAAAACAGCATTATGAAAAATTTAAAAAAAATTAGTCTCGTTCTAATAATAATTTTTACGTTTATTACAGCTGAAGGACAAACCAATAAAATTGATGTATCTAAAAGTAAAATTAATTGGGTCGGAAAAAAAGTAACCGGTCAGCATGAAGGAATTATAAAACTAAAAGACGGATATATTATTTTCAAGAATAATAAAGTGGCAGGAGGAAATTTTACTGCAGACATGAAATCATTATCAAATACGGATCAGACTGGAAAATCAAAAATAAAATTAGAAGGCCATTTGAAATCGGATGAATTTTTCGGTGTAGACGATTATAACACTTCCAACTTGATTTTTAAGACTATTGGAGATAAAGGCAATAATGTGTACAGTGTTACTGCAGATTTAACGATAAAAGGAGTTACTAATCCTGTAAAATTTGATTTCATAGTAAAAGGTAATACTGCAACTGCCGCTTTAAAAATAGACCGAACAAAATATGACATAAGATATGGCTCTGGTAGTTATTTTGATGATTTAGGAGATAAAACAATTTACGATGAATTCGAATTAAATGTAGATTTAATATTTTAACCGAAATTTATTTAACAAAAAAGCATGAAATTTAATATTTTTTTTGGTTTTTTATTTTTGAATAATCGAAATTCATTTATATATTTGTCACAAGAAAAAAATGATGAAAACAACAATAAACAATACTTGGTGGTGGAATAATTTACGTCAGTCGTCGTGAACAAAGCTCCTATAGTATTATTAAACTATAAATATAAAAGGCTTGTCATCACGACAGGCCTTTTTTTTGTGCCCATTTTATCACTATCATACAACACTAAAAAACATACAAATTGAAACCTTTTATACTAAATACAAATTACAAGCAAATCCTTGCCGATACAATAACTCCAGTTAGCGTATATCTCAAAATTCGTGATAAATTCCCAAATAGTTTATTATTGGAAAGTAGTGATTATCATGGTAATGACAACAGTTTTTCGTATATCTGTTGCAACCCGATTGCCTCTATAAAAATAGAAAATGAAATTATCTACAAAACATTTCCTGACGGGAGTTCTGAGAAAATAAATATTGATGCCAATACCAATATTCCAGCAGTAATTCAAGAATTTTCAGGTCAGTTTAAATCCGAGAAAAACGATTTCAAATTCATCAATAATGGGTTGTTCGGTTACATTTCGTACGATGCTGTTCGTTATTTCGAAAAAGTATCTATTGCCAAAAAAGAAAATAGCAACACCATTCCCGATGTGTATTATGCAGTGTACCAAAATATAATTGCCATCAATCATTTTAAGAATGAAGCCTATATTTTCTGCCACAGTTTAGACGGAAGAAATAACATTTCAGAAATCGAACAATTATTACAATCCCGAAATATTGCTTCTTATAAATTCTCTAAAGAAGGAGAAGGATTTTCGAATCTAACTGACGAAGAATTCAAACATAATGTGGCTTTAGCCAAAAAACATTGCTTTAGAGGTGATGTGTTCCAATTGGTTTTGTCAAGAAGGTTTACCCAAGGTTTCAAAGGCGATGAATTTAATGTTTACAGAGCGTTGAGAAGCATTAATCCATCCCCTTATTTATTCTTTTTTGATTATGGGGATTTTAAAATATTTGGTTCTTCACCTGAAGCTCAAATCATTGTCAAAAACCGAAAAGCCGAAATTCATCCTATCGCAGGAACTTTCAAAAGAACGGGAGATGATGAAAAAGATGCCATTCTTGCGAAACAATTATCCGAGGACAAGAAAGAAAATAGTGAACATGTGATGCTGGTAGATTTAGCCAGAAATGATTTAAGCCGAAACGGTCATAATGTCAATGTAGAGAAATATAGAGAAGTACAGTTTTTCTCGCACGTAATTCATTTAGTTTCAAAAGTGACCGGACATTTGCACCCAAGCGCAACAACGATGCAAGTCGTAGCCGATACTTTTCCGGCTGGAACATTGAGCGGCGCTCCAAAACACAGAGCGATGCAACTGATTGAAGAGTATGAAAAAACGAATAGAAATTTCTATGGTGGTGCCATCGGTTTTATGGATTTTGAAGGTAATTTTAATCACGCCATTATGATTCGGACTTTTCTGAGTAAAAATCACCAATTGCATTCTCAAGCGGGAGCCGGAATTGTAGCCAGTTCTGATGAAGAAAGCGAAATGCAGGAAGTATATAATAAGTTGAGAGCGTTGAATGCCGCTTTGGATTTGGCGGAAACTATTTAGTAGTGTTCAGTATTCAGTTTTTAGTGTTCAGTCGCAGTATTCTGAATGAGCAACTTAACCATTTATACAAGTAATTACAAAACATAATCTATTCACAGAGTCCCCTTCTCCTTTGGAGGAAGGACCGGGAGTGAGGTAAAAGAAAACAAAATGAAAAAAATACTAGTCATAGACAATTACGATAGTTTCACTTATAATTTGGTGCATTATCTGGAAGATTTAGATTGCGAAGTAACCGTTTACAGAAACGATGAATTTGATATTGATGAAATTGCAGTTTTCGATAAAATTCTTCTTTCTCCAGGACCTGGGATTCCAGATGAAGCGGGATTATTGAAAGACGTGATTCGAAAATATGGTCCAACAAAAAGTATCTTTGGTGTATGCTTAGGCCAACAAGCGATAGGCGAAGTTTATGGAGGAACGCTTTCGAATTTAGATAAAGTATATCATGGTGTAGCAACGATGGTAAAAACCGTAGTAGATGATGAACTTTTATTCGAAGGATTAGGAAATGAATTTGAAGTAGGACGCTATCATTCTTGGGTGGTTGACGCCAATTTACCTGATGTTCTGGAAGCGACTTCATTCGATGAGAATGGGCAGGTGATGTCGTTGCGCCACAAAACATACGATGTGCGTGGTGTACAATTTCATCCAGAAAGTGTTTTAACTCCAAACGGAAAAAAAATATTGGAAAACTGGGTAAAGAGTTAGTTCATCCCCCCAGCCCCCTCCAAAAGAGGGGGAGCCAAAATCTGAAAAATATTAAAACTTTGCGCCTTTGTGCCTTTGTGCCTTTGTGCCTTTGTGCCTTTGTGGCAAAAACAAAATAAAAAATGAAAAATATATTAAATAGATTAATCAATCATGAAATGCTTTCGAAAGAAGAAGCAAAAAATGTATTGGTTAATATCTCCAACGGAAGTTATAATACCAGTCAGATTGCTTCTTTTCTTACCGTTTACATGATGCGAAGCATTAGTATCGAAGAGCTTGCGGGCTTTCGTGAAGCGTTGTTAGAACTGTGCATTCGTGTGGATTTATCAGCCTATAATACCATCGATTTATGCGGAACGGGTGGTGATGGAAAAGATACTTTCAATATTTCAACATTGGCTTCTTTTGTGGCTGCAGGAGCAGGAATAAAAGTGGCAAAACACGGAAATTATGGGGTTTCTTCTATTTCTGGATCCAGTAATGTGATGGAAAAAATGGGAATCAAGTTCAGTAATGACACTGATTTTCTGGAAAAATGTATCGATAAAGCAGGAATTTGTGTTTTACACGCACCGCTATTTCACCCCGCTATGAAAAATGTGGGACCCATCCGAAAAGAATTGGCAGTAAAAACTTTTTTTAATATGTTGGGGCCAATGGTTAATCCATCCTTTCCAAAAAATCAATTGGTCGGTGTTTTCAATTTAGAAATGGCCAGAATGTATGCGTATTTGTATCAAAATACCGATGTAAATTTCACCATCTTGCATTCGCTTGACGGGTATGACGAAGTTTCATTGACAGGACCTACAAAAACGATTACCAGTTCAATGGAAGGAATGTTAAATCCGGAAGATTTTGGTGTTCAACTTTTGTTACAAAGCGAAATTGAAGGTGGAAAAACCATCGAAGAGTCAGCTCAAATGTTTACGGATATTATTTCCGGAAAAGGAACCGAAGCTCAAAATAATGTGGTTTGTGCCAATGCTGCCATGGCAATTGCGACCGTTACAAAATGTTCTCCTTTAGAAGGATTTCAAATAGCAAAAGAAAGTTTGCTGTCCGGAAAAGGACTTGTAGCTTTGAAAACGCTACAAGAATTGAGTAAATAAAATAGTTTAAGGTTTAAAGTTGTGGAAATGGATTATTACAAATGATGAGCAACTTTAAACTTTAAACAAAGAAAACGTTAAACAAATAATAATGAATATTTTAGATAAAATCATAATTGACAAAAAAAGAGAAGTTATTCTCAAGAAATCCATCATTCCTGTTTCGCAATTGGAAGCTTCGGTTTTCTTTGAAAAAAAGACTATTTCTTTGAGTGATAATTTAAGAAACAGCACATCAGGAATTATTGCAGAACACAAACGTCGTTCGCCTTCCAAAGCAGAAATCAATTATAGTTTTACTGTCGAAGAAGTAACAAAAGGTTATGAAAATGCGGGTGCTTGTGGAATTTCGGTATTGACGGATGGAAAATATTTTGGTGGTTCGTTAGACGATTTACTTTTGGCAAGAGCCACAGTCAACATTCCATTATTGAGAAAAGAATTCATTGTTGATGAATACCAAATATTAGAAGCCAAAGCCCACGGAGCCGATTTAATTTTGCTAATTGCAGCAGTTTTAACCAGAGACGAAATCAAATCATTATCTGAATTTGCAAAAAGTTTGGGATTAGAAGTATTACTGGAAGTTCACAATCAGGAAGAATTAGAAAAATCGATTATGCCCACATTAGATATGATTGGTGTGAACAATAGAAACCTAAAAACATTTGAGGTAAGTTTAGATTTCAGCAAGCAATTGGCAGCTCAAATCCCGTATGATTTTGTAAAAGTTTCCGAAAGCGGGATTTCATCAGTTGAAGCGATTAATGAATTAAAGCCATACGGATATAAAGGATTTTTAATTGGTGAAAACTTTATGAAAACGGATAATGCCGGTAAAGCAGCAACGGAATTTATAAATCAATTGTAAAACAATCCAATCCCTTTCATTGTTTTGACCGCTGAAAGGACTGAAATAAATAGTAAAATTTAAACTTTGCGCCTTTGCGCCTTCGTGGCAAAAAATAAACTTAGTAGTTAAAAAACATATTATGAAACTCAAAATCTGCGGCATGAAATATCCCGATAATATACTCGAAGTAGGTTCGCTCCTACCCGATTATATGGGATTTATATTCTGGGAGAAATCTGCTCGATATTTTGATGGCGTGATTCCAGATTTACCCAAATCGATTAAAAAAACAGGTGTTTTTGTAAATGAAAGCACCGAAGTTATTTTGGCGAAAGCCCAAAAATACGATTTGCAAGCCATTCAATTACACGGACAGGAATCTGTTGAATTTTGTCAGGATTTGAAAAATAAAATAGATAATTCAATTGAAACCATCAAAGTATTCTCTGTTGATAATGCATTCGATTTTGAAGTTTTGAAACCATTTGAAGCCGTTTGTGATTATTTTCTTTTTGATACCAAAGGAAAATTACCCGGCGGAAACGGAACCACATTCGACTGGAAAGTATTAGAAAAGTATCCGTCGAGCAAACCCTTTTTCTTGAGTGGAGGAATCGGAATTGAGGAAATGGGCGCCGTAAATGAAATTTCGAAAACCAATTTACCCATTTACGCCATTGATGTAAACAGTAAATTTGAAATAGAACCCGGATTAAAAAACATACAATTATGTACAGACGCGATTTATCGCATCTCTACGCATAAACAAAATAAAAAATAAAATTATGTCATACAACGTCAACGAAAAAGGCTATTACGGAGAATTTGGAGGCGCCTTCATTCCTGAAATGTTATACCCGAATGTGGAAGAATTACGCCAAAATTATTTAAAAATTACCGCTGAACCAGAATTTCAGGCTGAATTTGACGCCTTACTAAAAGATTATGTAGGTCGGCCTACGCCTCTTTATTTTGCCAAACGCCTATCAGAACAATACAACACTAAAATCTACCTGAAAAGAGAAGATTTGTGTCATACCGGCGCACATAAAGTCAATAACACGATTGGACAAATTTTATTAGCCAAACGCTTGGGCAAAAAACGTATTATTGCCGAAACCGGTGCCGGTCAACATGGCGTTGCAACAGCAACCGTATGTGCGTTAATGGGACTGGAATGCATTGTGTATATGGGAGAAATCGACATCAAACGTCAGGCGCCAAATGTAGCCCGTATGAAAATGCTGGGTGCTGAAGTTCGTCCGGCGCTTTCGGGCTCAAGAACCTTAAAAGATGCCACTAACGAAGCCATTCGCGACTGGATTAACAACCCTGTTGACACCTATTATATCATTGGATCTGTCGTGGGACCGCATCCTTATCCGGATATGGTGGCGCGTTTCCAAAGCGTCATTTCTAAGGAAATCAAAGAACAATTACTGGAAAAAGAAGGCCGTGAAAACCCTGATTATGTGATTGCTTGCGTAGGTGGTGGAAGCAACGCTGCCGGTGCCTATTATCATTTTCTAGACAACGAAAACGTGAAAATTATTGCAGTCGAAGCAGCGGGATTAGGAGTCGATTCAGGCGAAAGTGCCGCTACATCGGCATTAGGGAAAGTAGGCGTTATTCACGGAAGTAAAACCTTGTTGATGCAAACTCCTGATGGTCAAATCACCGAGCCGTATTCCATTTCGGCAGGACTGGATTATCCGGGCGTAGGTCCTATGCACGCTAATTTATTCGCTACCGGAAGAGCGCAATTCATCTCGATTACAGATGATCAAGCCATGCAATGGGGATTAAAACTATCTAAAATGGAAGGACTTATTCCTGCTATCGAAAGTGCGCACGCCTTTGCCGTTCTGGACGAAATGAAATTCAAACCAGAGGATATTGTAGTCATCAATCTTTCCGGTCGTGGAGACAAAGATTTGAATACCTATATCGATTATTTTAAATTATAACAGAAGAATAATTTGGGCGTTACCCTCCCAAAAAAAGTCGGGTCGGGCTGTACACTATATCTTTTTTGTGGTAGAAAAAACCACAAAAAAGGATGCCGTTCCTATCCCTAACGCAAATAAATAACGAGAAAAAATAGTATTATGGAACATATATTCTCTTACGGAACATTACAGTCTAAAGAAATTCAAATACAGGTTTTTAACAAGCTATTGACTGGAACACTAGACCAACTCAAAGGCTATAAACTAAAAGATCTAAAAATAGAAGAAGAATTTGGAATGGCAGATTATTTTGTAGCAACACCAAGCGAAAATCCTTCGGATGAAATAAATGGTATTGTTTTTACTGTTTCCAGTGAAGATCTGACTAAAGCAGATCAATTCGAATCTAATGTGTATAAAAGAGTTCAAATAACATTGAAATCCGGAATAGTTGCATGGATTTATATGGAAAATTAATAATTGTAAATATAAAAACATACACCTACAAGGTTTTGAAAACCTTGCAGGAATAAATAATAGAAATGAAAACGATTTTAGCAGCCGCACAAACAAAACCAGTACGAGGAGATATCGAAGCTAATTTAGCCGACCATTATCGTCTTATATTATTGGCCGTGCAAAAAGGAGCTAATTTAATTGCTTTTCCAGAAATGTCTATTACAGGTTACGAAAGAGAAGATGCTCAAAAATTGGCTTTCAAAAAAAACGATTCACGACTGGATCATTTAAAAAAATTAGCGAGCGAAAATAATATTACAATTATCGCCGGAGCTCCAATTCAAATCGATTCAGATTTGTTTATTGGAGAATTTATTATTTCTCCCGATAATTCGGTTTCCATTTATACGAAGCAGTTTTTGCATGAAGGCGAAGATGATTTTTTTCAATATTCTTTCGATTATAATCCGATGCTATCAATAGAAAATCAAATAATTTCGTTTGCCATTTGTGCCGATATTGATAATCCTTTGCATCCTGAAAATGCTTGCAACAGAGCAACTGATATATATATCGCCAGCATTTTCTTTACGCCAAACGGAATCCCAAATGCTTATCTAGATTTGCAAAGCTATGCTCAAAAACATCAAATGAATGTTTTGATGTCAAACTTTAGTGGTGAATCTTGGGGATATCTTTCTGGCGGAAAAAGTGCTTTTTGGAATAATAAAGGAGAATTGGTTGCTCAAATGAATGATTCAGATTCTGGATTATTACTTGTGGAAAATCAAAATGATAATTGGGCAAGTCAGATAATTAAATAAAAACTTACTAATATACCTAACAGCTTTTAAAAACCTATTAGGACAAAAAACAAAACAATGAACAGAATAAATCAAAAATTACAAGAAGACAAAAAGATACTTTCCATTTATTTCTCTGCGGGATATCCTAACTTAAATGATACCGTACAAATCATTCAGGATTTAGAAAAAAGCGGTATCGATATGATTGAAATAGGGTTGCCGTTTAGCGATCCATTGGCCGATGGACCTACGATTCAAGCGAGTTCCACTCAAGCATTGCATAACGGAATGACAACTCAAGTTTTGTTTGACCAATTAAAGGATATCCGCAAAACAGTTTCTATTCCATTAGTGATTATGGGTTATTTCAACCCAATGTTGCAATACGGAGTGGAGAATTTCTGTAAGAAATGTGCGGAGATTGGTATCGATGGATTAATCATTCCTGATCTTCCAGTTGATGTATATGCGGATGAATACAAAGCAACTTTCGAAAAATACGGATTGAAAAATATATTCTTAATTACGCCACAAACTTCTGACGAACGCATCCATTTTATTGACAGCGTTTCTGATGGATTTATTTATATGGTAAGTTCTGCCAGTGTTACGGGTTCGCAATCTGGTTTTGGAAGTGTCCAAGAAGAGTATTTCAAACGCATTGCAGGAATGAATCTAAAAAACCCTCAAGTAATTGGATTTGGAATCAACAATGCCGAAACCTTCAATCAAGCCACTCAATTTGCCAAAGGAGCGATTATAGGTAGTGCTTTCATCACCCATTTAACCGAACACGGAACTGGAAAAATTGAAGCGTTTGTGAAAGCGATTCGATAAACAACTTTTTTTTATATAAGTCAAACGGCGTTTAAATGAACTTTAAACGCCGTTTTTTTTTTATGTTCACATATTATAAATAATTTGTAATATATTTATATATTTAAAAATAGCAAAAACTTTTTTATGGACAAAGCCAACCTAAATTGGGTGGATTGGAGCCATTTTATTGCAGGTATAAACGAGTTGTGCGTCACTTTCAAAAGTCAATCTATACGTGAAAAATTGTTATACTAAACTAAAATATTTGATTTATGAAAACTTTTAATTTATTCTTGATCAGTTTCATTTTTGCAACTACGCTTACCTTTGCACAATCAAATGATGAGCAAGAAATCAGAAGATTGGAAAAGCATTGGACAGAATTGCTTGATAAGGGTGACACGACTTCATTATTAAAAATATGGTCGAAGGACTACGTGGTAAACAATCCTAATGGAGAAATTGTGACTCCAGAAAAGATTGTTTTACTTATGAAAAATAGTCATAAGTTCCCTAAAGTTGAAAGAATTATTGAAAAAATCACTTTCAATCAAAACATTGCTATTGTAATGGGCAAAGAATTACAACAGCCTACTAATTTGACAACGAACCTAGAAGAATGGATACCTAGGAGATTTACCAATGTATGGATTAGGTCTGAAATTGGTTGGCATTTGACAGCCAGACAGTCATCAGAAGTAATTAGAAAATAACCAAGCTCTTCGAAGAGTACATAACGTTATCGTAAACGCTGCGCAAATGTCTCTGACCTTTGCGCAATTTCTTAAACCTGTAATTAAAACAAAACGCCCTAAAATCCCTGACTTTCATTATCTTAAATTTAAATACTCTGCTCCACAACATGTTCTTCTAAAAAGTAAAGACGAAGTGTCCTTGTAAATAAATAAATTTCTCGCAAATGCTGCGCAAACGTCTCTGACTTTTCGCAATTTCTTAAACCTACTCTGCAAAGTCTCTCGACTTCGTAGCCGTTCCAATGATTAACAAACACAAGGAAATAAAGATTGCTAAAGTTAGAACGGCATATAGCAATGTGTACGAAGTCCGAAGACTTCCCTCAGCACGAAAAAATTGAAGAATTCGTAAAAGTAATTCGATAAAAAACTTCTTTTTATATAAAAAAAACGGCGTTTAAATAAATTTTAAAAGCCATTTTTTTTATGGTCAAACAATAATTAAATTTAATTTTTTATAAGATTATTTTTATATATTTGATATGAGATAAAAACAACAGAGATAGAATTTATCGCCATTTTCACATTTTAAATTAATAAGAAACCCGATGAAAAAATATATTTTAACTGCGGTAACAGTATTTGTATTTGCCTTAACAAATGCACAAAAAGTCAACTTTGGAGCAAAAGCAGGGTTAAATGTTGCAAATTTAACAGGTTACTTTCCTGATAGTTCGCCTTTAATTGGTTTTAATGCAGGCATTTTTACCGAGATAAAAATTACTGATAAATTTGCAATTCAACCTGAATTATTATTTTCTACGCAAGGAAACAAAATGAAGATACCTGTGTTTGATGCTTCTTCAGTTTTTCTGTATTCTTATGATGGAAAATGGAACTTATCCTATTTAAATCTACCCGTAATGGCTAAATATTACATTATAGATAAACTGAGTATTGAGGTTGGACCGCAAATAGGGTTCTTATTAAGGGCAAAAGCAAAATATAGTTCAGATAGAGCATTGCCATCATTAAATACATCTACATCAGAATATGACATAAAAAATTATCTTAAATCAATTGATTTAGGTTTAAATTTTGGAGCCGTCTATGATGTGTCAAAAAATTTATCTGTGAATTTTCGTTACAATCTTGGTTTAGCTAATATCAATAATGAACCTATGAGTAGTTCAAATATCAAAAACAAAGTGTTTTCATTAACATTAGGATATAAACATTAATATCTCGCTCCGCAAAATACCAGGCCCAGGCTCCGCAAGGTGTTCTTCTAAAAGATAAATAAACCTGCTCTTCGAAGAGTACATAACGTTATCGTGAACGCTGCGCAAATGTCTCTGACTTTGCGCAATTTCTTAAACCTGTAATTAAAACAAAACGCCCTAAAGTCTCTGACTTTCATCATCTTAAATTTAAATACACCAACAAGTCATTAAAATCGTTATTTTTATATTAAAAATACGTCAAAAATGAAAGAAGGCTATGTAATTCGGGACCAGACTTTACCACATTATATAACGGCAACAGTTGTAGATTGGATAGATGTTTTTACCAGGCAAACTTATAGAGATAGTATAATAGAGTCTTTGGATTACTGCATAAAAAACAAAGGAATGATTTTGTATGGTTACGTCATAATGAGTAATCACATTCACTTAATCATTCAATCTCAAGATGGTAAATTATCAGATTTGATAAGAGATTTTAAAAAATTTACCTCAAAAAATATTTTAGAGAAAATCCAAGTCGTACCGGAAAGCCGAAAAGAATGGATGCTAGAACGCTTCAAATTAGCTGCAGAAAAGCATACAAGAAACAAAAACTATCAATTTTGGCAATATGGAAATCATCCCGAAGAAATTTATACCAATAAATTTATGTGGTCTAAATTAGATTATATACATCTAAATCCAGTAAGAGCCGATTTAGTTGAAAAGGCTTCACAATATATTTATTCCAGCGCAAGCAATTACATAAACGATGCTGGATTATTAAAAATAGAAAAAGCAGATAATCCAATTATTGATGTTTTAGATTCTAATGCTTTTGTAAAATACAATCAACAATGAAATAGTGCAAAAATCTGGAGACTTATAAATGTTTACAGTATTTAAGGTTATTTTTAATTAGCGCAAAGTCAGAGACATTTGCGCAGCATACACAACATATCATTTGGAAAGCAAGATTGAAAATAGTATTCAAAAGTCAGAGACTTTAATGACACTACTAATTTAAACAAATGCTGAAAATTGCGCAAAGTCAGAGACATTTGCGCAGCATACACAACAAACACTTCTGCCCACAACATGTTCTTCTAAAAAATAAATAGTATTCAAAAGTCAGAGACTTTAATGACACTACTAATTTAAACAGATGCTGAAAATTACGCAAAGTCAGAGACATTTGCGCAGCACATGCAACAAACACTTCTGCTCCACAAATTAATCTGCTAAAAATAAATACATTCTAAAATATGGATTGTGCAAAATTTAAAGTTTGTTTTGTACTTTTAAAGCAAACTCATTAACCGAAAAAACTCAAATTACAATAATGAATTATCACTTTAGAAAAGCGGAACTATCTGAAATAGCTCCAATATGGGAAATTTTACAACAAGCTATCCTACGAAGAAAAGAAGACAGCAGTAATCAATGGCAAGACGGATATCCAAATCCAGAAGTTGTACAAAAAGATATTGAAAAAGGGGAAGGATTTGTTTTGGTTACAGGAGAAACCATCATAGGTTATAGTGCGGTACTAATCAATGACGAACCTGCCTATGAGAAAATTGAAGGAAACTGGCTAACGAATGGTGATTTTGTAGTACTGCACCGCGTAGCCATTTCTGAAAAGTATTTAGGTAAAGGCTTGGCTAAAATGATTCTCAGATACATAGAAGATTTTGCGGTAAGCAACAACATTTACAGCATAAAAGCAGATACCAATTTTGACAACATAGCCATGATGAAAATTTTTGAAAGTTCGGGTTATACGTATTGTGGCGAGGTATATTTTAGAGGAAGCTCCAGAAAAGCATACGAAAAAGTCTTAGCGAAACAGGACTAATTGAAATTATGAAAAAACTTAAGGTTAAAATTAGAAAATCGCAAATTCGCAAATAAAAATAGTTAACAACTGTTTCTATAATTTGCGAATTTGCGGTTAGTTTGTTTTTAAAACAACTTATCTTAAACTACAGCTTCTTCTTCTGGAGCCGTTTCAAATTCCATGTGATCCACCATTTCTACTGCAGCTTCCGGTTTAGACCCTTTGAGCGCATTGAATCTTTCTAATTGTTCCAGTTCCGCTTCTTCCCCACTGAAATAAGGAAAAACATCCATAATAGGAGATTCCGAAATTGCAGGTATGCTATAGTCGCCCATCGTGCCTTTCATTACACTGGTGGTGTTATCATATGCCTCTTTGACATCGTTAGCTTGCACTAATAAATACATATTCGATTTACGTTCTTTGCCGCTTTCTTCGTCATACGCCAATAATGAAACTTTAGATCTAAACCAACGATCCGCATTTTCGAAAGGATGAATCTCGGCATAATTAGCCACTTTTATATTCGTGATTTTAAATTCTTCACTGATATATGCCGACATTTCTTCATTGATTCTGCTTTCTGCTTCCGTATAGGATAATGCATCTACCAAGTATGGCTCTGTCGTAATCTTTTGTCCGCCAGTTTCATCCGTTTTTCTATATTTTACTTTGCATTCGTACCAAATTGTGCTCATTTCTTTTTTTTTAAAAGGATGTCAAAGATAGATTTAAAAGGAAAAAAAAAGCATCATTCCTAAAATAGATATTCACAATTTCAGAAGAAGATTAGTGTTGTTATAAACTTTATTCTGGTTCAATTTATAATGTTAAAATTATGTTAAACAAAAACTAAACAGTTGTTTAAATTAAACACTTGTTTAGTTTTGTTTATTGAAAAATTTGATTCCATTGAAAAGTAATTTTAACGACAAACAAATTCAAATTCTCGAAGTTGCAGAAACACTTTTTGCAGAGAAAGGATTTGACGGTACTTCCATTCGAAACATAGCAAAAGTGGCAAAAATCAATATTGCCATGGTTTCGTATTATTTTGGTTCCAAAGAACGATTACTGGAATCGCTTATAGTTTACAGAACTTCTGATCTTAAAAATCAATTAGAAAATTTATTGCAGGAAGATCTGGAACCTATTGACAAAATCAATAAGCTGATTGAACTGTACATCAATAGAATCAATAGCAACCGAGGAATTTACAGAATTCTACATTTTGAGTTCACGTCCAAAAAAAGAGAACAAAATCTTCAAGCTTTTTCTGAATTAAAAAAAGGAAATCTAAAATCCCTTGAAATCATTATTGAGGAAGGTCAGAGAAAAGGTATTTTCAGAAAAGACGTTATTATTCCGCTTATCACACCTACAATTCTAGGCACTTTCTTTCATTTTCACATGAATAAACCTTTCTTCGAAAATTTATTAAACTTGAAGACCGAAGATTTATACAACAATTACATCAAAACCAATTTGACAAAGCACATTCAACAAACTATAAAAGCACTTCTGATATATGAAAGTTAGTCAATTAATGCTCTTTGGGATTTTCTTTATCGGGATTTCATCTTTAGAGGCACAAGAAAAAACAAGTTTAACGCTTGATGAAGCCATTCATTTGGCTTGGACAAAAAGCAATGAAGTTAGTTTAGCCAACACTAAAGTAGCAACTAAAAAATATGAATTGCGTTCGATAAAAAACAATCAATATCCTGATCTAAAAGTTTCCGGACAATATCAAAGATTGGCAAAAGCATCGGTCAATTTGAAAATAAATAAAAGTAATGACTCCGAGCCACTTCCAGTTGTAGATCAATTGATGCTTGGTCAAGTCAATGCCAGCGTACCGGTTTTTGCAGGTTTCAAAATACAAAACAGCATTACCATTTACGAAAATATGTACCAGGCTGAAACAGCAACAGCTTCTCAAACAAAGGAGGAAATTGCTATGAAAGTGATTAATAACTACGCTAATTTATACAAAGCACAAAAAACTATTGAACTGCTAAAAGAAAATCAAAAAAGTGCACAGCAGCGTGCCATTGATTTTAGTGAAATGGAAAAAAACGGAATAATTCCAAGAAATGATTTGTTGAAATCGCAGTTACAAGTTTCTAAAATTCAATTATCTATAGATGAAGCGGCCACTAATTTAAACATTGTAAATTTCTATTTAGTTACATTGTTGAAATTACCGGTTGAAACAAAATTAGAAGTTCGAGAAAGTGATTTTGCTAACTTTCAAATGGATAATATCCCTGTTAATGAAGAGCCGGCATTGCAAAATCGTAAAGATTTAGAAGCAATTCGGTTTCAGGAAAAAGCAAATCAAGCCAATATTAAAATGGCAAAAAGTGCCTATTATCCAGCTATCGCACTTATTGGTGGCTATACTGCATTAGACTTAAAAAATGTAATTACGGTTCAAAATGCAATGAACATTGGAGTTGGTGTTTCTTATGATTTAAGTGCCATACTTAAGAACGGAACTCTGGTTAAACTAGCCGAAAGTAAATCATTAGAAATACAAAATTCTCAGGCAATACTTACCGATTACATTAAAATTCAAGTTCAAAAAGCGATTGAAGACTACGATTTGGCATTAAAACAAAATGCAGTTTACGGTCAGGCATTAGAACAATCAACTGAAAATTATAGAATCATTAAAGACAAGTACGACAACGGACTTTCTGACACCAATGATTTACTGGAAGCCGATGTAGAGCAACTGGGCTCAAGAATCAATAAGGCATTAGCAAAAGCAAATATTATTCAGAAATACTACGAATTGCTTTCTGTTACCGGACAATTATCCCAATCTTTCAATCTTTCAAAAATATAATCAGCAATCACATGGAAAAGAAAAAAACAAATACAAAATTCATTATTATCCTAGTGGCTTTGGTTGTATTAGGCGGAACTTATGGAACTTATAAATACATACACTCGCTATCGCATGAAGAAACAGATGATGCCCAAATTGAGAAAAATATGAATCCTATTATCCCTAAAGTTTCCGGATATGTGGATAAAGTATATATAAAAGACAATGATTTTGTAAAGAAAGGCGATACATTGTTTACTATCGATAAAAGGGATTATCAATTAAAAATTGACGAAGCAATGGCGTCATTAATGGCTGCAGAAGGTAATTTTGAAGTTTCAAAAGCGGATATAGGTAGTGCTTTGGCTAATATTTCTGTTTCTGATGCTAACGTGCAATCGGCTGGTGGAAATATCGAAACCGCAAAAATTAGATTAGGCAGAATTACCAGTGATTATAATCGTTATGAAAATTTATTTAAAAACCATTCGATTACCAAACAACAATATGAGCAAGCTTTAGCTGCAAAACAAGAAGCGGAAAGTCAAATTCGTATTTTACAGCAACAGGAAAAAGCAACTGCTTATCAAAAATCAGTTATTGTGGCCAAATCGAAAGTTTCAGGCAAACAAACAGAAGTGGCTGCTGCCAATATCAAAAAAGCGGAAGCGATGCTTGAAGCTGCAAAATTAAATTTATCCTATACTGCAGTAACAGCAGCGATTGATGGCCAGGTTTCAAAAATTGATATCCAACCAGGGCAATTGGTACAACCGGGACAATCACTTTTTTATATTATCAATAATTCTAATGCTTGGATCATTGCAAATTTCAAAGAAACACAATTAAACAAAATGGTCATTGGACAAAAAGTAACCATCAAAGTAGATGCTTATCCTGATTATGATTTTGAAGGTTCCATCACTTCATTTTCTCCTGCAACCGGTTCTCGTTTTTCTATCCTGCCTCCGGATAATGCAACTGGAAATTTTGTAAAAACCATTCAAAGATTACCAGTAAAAATAAGCCTGAACACCTCTAATGATGTCGAAAAAATAAAATTATTACGACCGGGAATGAATGTTGATGTTGACGTACATTTAAACTAAAATGGCACAAGTAAAAGTAGAAGATGATTTAGTAGAATATGGCTATCGACGGGTTCTTATTACGATTACAGCAGTACTATGTGCGCTGCTCGAAATCGTGGATACCACTATTGTCAATGTAGCACTGACCAATATGAGAGGAAGCCTGGGTGCCACATTAAATGATGTCGCTTGGGTAATTACCGCTTATGCTATTGCAAATGTCATTGTAATCCCAATGACGAGTTGGCTTTCACAACAATTTGGAAGACGAAATTATTTTGTGACTTCCATTATTATTTTTACCGTTGCTTCCTTTTTATGCGGTAATGCCAATAATATATGGGAACTTATCGCTTTCCGATTTATTCAAGGTCTGGGTGGTGGCGCTTTATTAGTTACGGCGCAAACTATCATTACGGAGAGTTATCCAGTTGCAAAACGAGGTATGGCTCAGGCGATTTATGGAATGGGTGTAATTGTGGGACCTACTTTGGGGCCACCATTAGGTGGTTATCTTGTTGATCATTTTTCTTGGCCTTATATTTTTTACATCAATATTCCTCTTGGTATCATAGCAACTATTTTGGCTTTGAGTTTTGTAAGAAGTCCTAAATATGGCGAAAAGCTAAAAGCCAAACAGGTCGATTGGCTGGGAATTTTTCTGTTAACAGTATTCATTGGTTCATTACAATATGTCTTAGAACACGGACAGCAAGACGATTGGTTCAATAACAAAATAATTACAATACTGACCGTCATATCTGTTTTTGGTTTGGTATTGTTTATCTGGAGAGAGTTGACTTATAAACATCCTATTGTCAATTTGAGTGTTTTAAAAGATGGTAATCTAAGAATTGGAGTACTAATGTGTTTTATTTTAGGATTTGGACTTTATGGTTCCACTTTAATTATTCCAATTTATACCCAATCGATTTTAGGATGGACCGCCACTGATGCTGGTTTATTGCTTATTCCGGGTTCCATCACCACGGCTATCATGATGCCAATTATTGGTAAATTAATTCAGAAAGGTGTTCCTCAAGGATACATGGTAGGTCTTGGGTTTTTAATTTTCTTTTTCTTTGCTCTTATGATGCACAATAGCATGACACCAAATACGGGTGTTGAGCATCTTTATTGGGGATTAATTTTAAGAGGAATTGGATTAGGATTGCTTTTTGTACCAATAACAACATTGTCTCTTTCCACCTTAAAAGGGAAAGATATTGGCGAAGGGGCAGCCTTTACAGGAATGATGCGACAATTGGGAGGTTCCTTTGGTATTGCCATTATCACTACTTTCATCACAAGATTTAGTCAAGAACATAGAGTGAATTTGGTTTCTCATTTAGACGGAAGCAGATTAGAAGTTCAACAACGCGTTTTGATGTTGCAAAAGGGTTTTATGTCAAAAGGATTTACCGCCAACGAATCTTTGAAAAAAGCGTATCAGGTCATTGATTATTCTGTAATGAGACAAAGCACCGTTTTATCGTATATGGATATTTTTCTTTACCTCGGCGTTATGTTCCTATTTTGTATTCCCATAATCTTTTTTATTAAAAAAGGAAAGAACAAAATCAATCCTGCAGATGCCATGCATTAGATTTTTGATTGCAGATTAACGATTTTAGATTTTAGATTTCGTGTTGATAAATACGAGATATCTACTTTAAGAGGTTTAAAACTTCTGCAATCAAAAATCGTTAATCAACAATCTGAAATCATTTTATCGAGTGAATACCAAATGATTTCCTTTTGATAAATTAGCGTCAAACTGATAACCTTCATAATTGAAACCTTTCAAATCATCAATTGTCTTTGCATCGGTATCAATAATATAGCGCACCATCATTCCCCTTGCCTTCTTAGCAAAAAAACTGATTATTTTTAACTTTCCATTTTTATAATCTTTGAATTCTGGCGTGATTACAGGAACTTTCAATGCTTTGACATCAATCACTGAAAAATATTCTGTACTGGCTAAATTGATGAACAATTCGCCTTTTTCAAGCTCTTTATTTAATGCTTTTGTAACCGTTGATTTCCAAAATTCATATAAATTTTTGCTTTCGCCAATAGGCAGTTTTGTTCCCATTTCTAATCGATACGCTTGTATCAAATCCAATGGTTTTAATAATCCATACAAACCAGATAATATTCTTAAACTTTCTTGTAAGGTTTCTAATTTTTCTATTGGAATCGAATACGCATCTAATCCGGTATATACATCTCCGTCAAAAGCAAAAACAGCTGGACGGGCATTTTCAATAGTGAACGGTGTTTTCCATCCCTGGTTGCGTTTCCAGTTCAAATCAGCGAGTTTATCCGAAATACTCATTAAATCAGATAAATCCGAAGGCTTTTTTTGTTTCAAAACTTTGTGAACTTGTCGCGATTCTTTTAGAAACCGGGGCTCTGTGTGAAGTTTAGTGGGCAACTCTTTTTCAAAGTTTAAGGATTTGGCTGGCGATATAACAATTTTCATACACTATACTCTTTCAAGTTCTATTTATTAATTGTTTCAAAAGTACAAATTGAAAACAAGAAAGTAGGAATCCATGGATTGATTTATTTAATAGTATAATAGAAAATGGAAATTGTTACCAAAATTATTTGTGTATTTTTGAGTTTTAAAATAAACCAAACACTCCTTTTAATAATTATGAGTTCAATTAAAATTAGAAAAGCTACACTAACCGACCTTGAAGCAATACAAAATATAAGCAAGCAAACTTTTATAGAAACTTTCGCAGCTGTAAATACACCTGAAAATATTGAAAATTATGTGAAGGAAAGTTTCAATTCAGAGCAATTGACTTCAGAAATAAACAATGCTGATTCACAGTTTTATCTCGCTACTTCAGGCAATGAAATCCTTGGTTATTTGAAAATAAACTTCGGTGATGCCCAAACCGAAACTATTACTAAAAATGCTTTAGAAGTACATCGAATTTATGTTTCACAAGCTTTTCACGGAAAAAATGTGGGGCAACTATTACTTGACGAAGTAAAAAAAATTGCACAACATACTGGCGTTGATTATATTTGGCTTGGTGTCTGGGAAGAAAATCACAGAGCACTTCGATTTTATACTAAAAATGGATTTGTCGAATTTGACAAACATGTTTTCACATTAGGAAATGAGGAACAAACCGACTTATTGATGCGACTTATAATTCAACACTAATGAGTAATACTTTATCCTCCGAAACAGATAAACCAGTCCGAATTCTGAACGCTGCCGTAATTGTAGCCGCGCTGGGTTATTTTGTAGACATTTATGATTTATTGCTTTTTGGCATCGTTCGCACCGATAGTCTAAAAGATTTAGGAATAACCGGTGATGCCATTCGGAATCAAGGGGAATATTTGATTAGTATGCAAATGTTCGGGATGCTTTTTGGAGGTATTCTTTGGGGAATTTTAGGTGATAAAAAAGGACGGATTTCTGTTTTATTTGGTTCCATCTTAATTTATTCTGTAGCTAATATTGCCAATGGAATGGTGACCACAGTTGATGGATACGCATTCTGGAGATTGATAGCAGGAATTGGTCTTGCTGGAGAATTAGGCGCCGGAATTACTTTGGTAACTGAATCTTTGCCCAAAGAAAAACGCGGCTACGGAACGATGATTGTAGCATCTGTAGGTGTTTCTGGTGCTGTGGTGGCTTATTTAGTCTATCAGATTTTTCAAGATTGGCGTTTGTGTTATTATGCCGGAGGCGTTTTAGGACTTCTTTTATTGTTTTTACGAATCAGCATTTCTGAATCAGGCATGTTCAAAAAAGTACAAGAAAGCGAAGAAAAGAAAGGCGATTTCCTTTCTTTATTTACCAATAAAAAACGCTTTTCAAAATACATACAATGCATTCTTATCGGAATTCCGTTGTGGTTTTTGGTAGGCGTATTAATAACTTTCTCCCCGGAATTTGCCAAAGCATTAGGTGTTCAGGGTTTTGAAACGATTGCTGCAGGAAAAGCCATCGCTTGGTGTTACGGCGGATTAGTTTTTGGAGATATTGCCAGCGGTTTATTAAGTCAGTGGCTAAAAAGTAGAAAAAAAGTGATGTACTTGTTTCTGATTTTCAATCTGATAATGGTTTTTATGTTCCTAAATGCATTTGGAATTTCAGCATCCACTTTCTATACACTTTGTTTTATCATGGGATTCTCTGTAGGGTATTGGGTATTGTTTGTCACTATTGCAGCGGAACAATTTGGAACCAATATTCGTGCAACCGTGACTACAACTGTCCCTAATTTTGTTCGGGGTTCGTTGCCACTGATTATTATCATTTATGGCTTTTTCAGAGACACTATTTTTGATGGAGACATCTTGAAATCTGCTATGATTATTGGAACACTATTATCGATAATTTCAATTTTGGCACTTTGGAAATTAAAAGAAACCTTCCATACCGATTTGAATTACTCCGAAAACGAAACGCAACCTTTCCTGTAGCTTTCTTATTTTAAATCTAAAATAAAATGGAGTACATCATCATTTGTCTCGCTGCATTAATAGGTTCCGGTTTGACATTATTTTCCGGATTTGGGCTTGGAACGCTGCTTGTTCCTGTATTTGGGCTATTTTTCCCTATTGAAATGGCTATTTTACTTACCGCAATAGTTCATTTTCTAAATAATCTTTTTAAATTATTTTTATTGGGTAAAAGCGCTAATCTAAATGTTGTTTTACGTTTTGGTATTCCTGCAATAATTTTTGCCTTTCTTGGCGCTTATCTACTTTCCTTATTGACAGATATGCAACCATTAACGGATTATCAAATAGGAAATCACACTTTTGAAATTATGCCAATAAAACTGATTATTGGAATTGTGCTGTTATTTTTCTCTCTATTTGAGGTGGTTCCAAGTTTTGTCAACTTACAATTTGACAAGAAATACCTTCCTGTAGGAGGAATTTTGAGTGGTTTTTTTGGTGGTCTTTCCGGGAATCAAGGTGCTTTGAGAGCTGCTTTTTTGATAAGAGCAAATTTATCTAAACAATCATTCATTGCAACCGGCGTAGTAATCGCTTGTTTAGTAGACATTTCCAGACTAACAGTTTATTCCAAACAAATACTGAATAATCAAAGCCAATTTGATTACACTTTACTGACTCTAGCAACACTTTCAGCATTTATTGGAGCTTATTTTGGTAATAAATTATTAAAAAAAGTTACCATAACAACCATTCAGAATATAGTGACTTTTATGCTTATCCTATTTGCTGTTCTATTGATAATTGGAATTATCTAAACTTAAAAATCGATTTTTTTAAATTCAAATTAGACTATAATGGCTTTTACTTATCGATTCGAAAACTAATTTAAGAATGAAAAAATAAATCAAAATCAAAATCGCTATGACTAATTTCACTGACAATAGTAAAGGTAATGATGTTGACAACTATTTAGTTAAGCTACCAAAACAACAAAGAGTTGCTTTAGAAAAACTGCGAAAAATCATTAAAAAAGTAGCACCAGAAGCTGAAGAGTTTATTAGTTATAAAATGCCTTCCTACAAATTTCATGGCATGTTATGTAGCTTTGCTGCATTTAAAAATCATTGTAGTTTTTATCCTTGGAATGCAACTACTGTTGAGCAATTTAAAGATGAATTAAAAGATTTCAGTTTAGCCAGTGGAACCATCCGTTTTACTCCCGAAAAACCAATTCCTGAAGCACTTTTAAAGAAAATTATTCAAGCGAGAATGGAGGACAACTTAAACAAGTCTAAAAAATAACGGAATAAAAACAAATCCTAAAAACTAATCGACTACAATTTTATAAGTAGGATCTTCCAGAATATTTACTTCAATTACGGTATCGGCATTTTTCAATAACGTTCTACAATCAGCACTTAAATGTCGTAAATGGACCTTTTTATTGAGCTTTGCGTACCGCTCCGTGATTTTATTGACGGCATCAATCGCACTCATATCAGTGATTTTACTTTCTTTAAAATCAATAATGACTTCGTTTGGATCATTCGAAACATCAAATTTCTCTGAAAAAGCAGTTGTTGATCCAAAAAATAAAGGACCGTATATTTCATAATGCTTCACTCCTTTTTCATCAATATATTTCTTGGCTCGAATTCTTTTAGCGCTTTCCCAAGCAAAGACCAAAGCAGAAATAATTACTCCAATTAAAACGGCTAAAGCCAAATTATGCAATACAATAGTTATCAATGCAACCAATACTCCAACAAAAATATCGTGTTTCGGCATTTTATTGATGATTCTAAAACTAGCCCATTCAAAGGTTCCAATTGCCACCATAATCATAACGCCAACCAAAGCCGCCATAGGTAGTTGTTCAATTATTGGTGCACCAAATAAAATAATTCCAAGTATGGTTAACGCAGCAATAATTCCCGACAATCGCGCTCTGGAACCAGCCGAAAGATTCACTAAAGTTTGAGCAATCATAGGACAACCGCCCATCCCGAAGAAAAAACCATTCAAAATATTCGCGCTTCCTTGTGCGATGCATTCCCTGTTTCCATTTCCTTTTGTTTCCGTAATTTCATCCACTAAATTCAACGTCAATAAACCTTCTGTCAATCCAACCGAAGCCATGATTAAAGCATACGGAAATATAATTTGCAACGTTTCGAAATTTATGGGAATATTAGGGATATGAAATGGCGGAAAACCACCACTTACTGAAGCGATATCGCGTACTGTTTTGGTTTCGATGCCAAAGAAAAAAACCAATGCAAACACCACAATAATGGCAACTAATGACGCTGGAACTGCTTTAGTCACTTTTGGAAAAATCAATACAATTCCAATTGTCAACGCAACTAAACCCAGCATAACCAACATGGGACTGCCAGAAAGCCAGACGCTTTGACCGTTGACAATGGTTTTGAATTGTTCCAATTGTGACATGAAAATAACAACTGCTAATCCATTCACAAATCCAAACATTACGGGTTGTGGCACTAAACGAATAAATTTTCCGAGTTTAAAAACGCCTACTAAAATTTGTAAAATCCCCGCTAAAGCAACTGCTGCAAAAACATATTCTACCCCATTTGATTTCATTAAAGCGATTAAAACAATCACGGTTGCTCCTGCTCCCCCCGAAACCATTCCGGGTCTGCCACCTAATATTGCAGTAACCAAACCCATTATAAAAGCAGCATATAAACCTACTAATGGCGGGAATCCAGCTAATATCGCAAAAGAAAGTGATTCCGGAATCATGGTCATCGCCACGGTTAAACCCGCTAAAATTTCCGTCTTATAATTTACAGCTTGCTTAAAATCAAAATAGTTCTTCATGGTTTGTTTAAATAGGTACACCAAATGTTAGTGTCAGGATTTATAAAATTAAAACCTCGAAAGAGTCAATAGCTGCAATACAAAATTGTATAAATAAATCGGTGAAAAAGACTAAATCAAAGTATAGAAATTTAGAAAAAAGCAAAATACTTTTTTATCAGAATGGCAAAAGTAAAACTTTTTATTCGACGCATAAAATAGAAAACGGAATTGCTTAAATTTGAAAAAAATATCTCTTTGGTTGAAATTTATTAAACTGTATTAGTTTGCAGCTAAATTCATTTTCCTGAATCCATTAAAATTTATTTTTGACGATTTAGCGCAGGTCGCAATACAAACAATTTACAATATGAAATTACTTTATTCTTTACTCTTTACTCTTTTCTTGAATATTGGTTATTCACAATCCACCAATGACTACTTTGAAAAGATTAGAAATAATGAAGCCGCCTTAACAGCTTTCTTTTCACACATGCCAAAAGGTGGCGATTTACACCACCACTATTCCGGTTCTATTTACGCTGAGCCATTACTGGAACGTGCTATTGCTGATGATTTTTATCTCAATACCGAAACGATGGATGTTTTAAAAGAAAAACCATCAACTGGGAACTGGGAACAATTTTCGACATTAAAAAGTAACGGAACATTAGCCGTTTACAAGCAAAAAATCATGCAAAAATGGTCTGTAAAAGACTATAATCATGTGGATTACCCATCAGATAAGTTATTCTTTGAATCCTTTATGAAGTTTGAACCGGCCATCAAAGGGAATTTTGGACAAGGATTATTGGAACTAAAAAACAGAGCTATTTCAGAAAATGTCGGTTATATCGAAACGCAATTATCTACGATTCCAACTGCAATGAATACGGATGATTTGACGAAATTCAATTCCAGATTGAGAAAATTAGCTTTGGCAAAAGATGAAAAAGCCATCCAAAAATCGTTGGATTCCATTTACAATTCATTACTAAAAAAAGATGCTGAATCCTACGCCACAGCGTTCAATACCAATTTTGTAGCTAAGCTTCACAAGGACCTTAAAATTGATGATAAACAATTTACGATGCGGTATCAAAATTTTGTCTTGCGTTTCATGGAACCGGTAGATTTATTTAAAAATCTGATAATTGCATTCATTTCGGCAGATAGCAGTCCACTGATGGCTGGAGTTAACATTGTTTCTCCCGAAGATGGTGAAACCTCGATGAAAGATTATTGGTTGCACATGGTCATGTTCAAATATTGTCATTCCCGTTATCCAAATGTGAAATACACGATGCATGCCGGTGAGCTGACGCTGGGTTTAGTACAACCGGAAGAACTTACTTGGCACATTGGCGCAGCCGTTTATACTGCAGGAGCCAATCGTATCGGTCACGGAGTAGCTATGGCATACGAGAAAGATTCGTATAATTTATTGCGCTACATGGCTAAAAAGACAATTCCTATCGAAATTAACTTAGTGAGTAACGAATTCATTTTGAAAGTGAAAGAAAGCCGTCATCCGTTGACTTTGTATAAAGATTTTGGCGTTCCCATAGTAATCAGCACCGATGATGCAGGGATTTTACGTACCAATATGACCGAACAATATGTTTTGTTAGCCAAAAGATACAAAGACGTTTCCTACTCAGATATCAAGCAATTTGTGTACAACAGCATCAATTATAGTTTTATAAAAGAGGCTTCCGTAAAAAAGCAATTGCTTAAAGATTTAGACACCAGATTTAAGACTTTCGAAGCTAATTTTCCGATGAAATAAATTAGAATCGAACATAAAAAGACTTATTTTAGAAATTATTAATACACTTTAAATTTTATTTTCAAACAAATTCAATAAAGTCCCACTTGGGGCTTTTTATTTGCCGTTTAACGGTTATCCAAAAAAAATATTTATTAAATAGTTAATTTTAGTATATTTGATTTACCTACTTAACTACTATCATTTACAATTACAAAAAATCATTTAAAAGCAGCATTTTTTTATTTTAATTGTCCCTAACATGATTAATTATTAAACAATGAGTAGATCTTTAATCTGGTATTTAAGAAGGCATCCATTACTATACGAGGTACGATTTAGATTATTATCTAAAAATGCAACTATTAATCGTGTAGAAGATTTTTGCTACAACAACATAAATAAAACGTCCGATATTCCTGAAATATTTTTTGAATTAAATCCTTTAATTTTCGAAAAAATAAAAACCGAATTAAGTGATATTGACAAAGCGAAACAGATCGCCATTTGGCTTAGAAATAACATAAAAGGAGGACCGGGATTAGGGAAATCTTCAGAAATGGCTTTAAGAAAAATGATGAATGGTGAAGGAGGCGTTTGCAGTGATTTTTCTCAAGTTTTCAATAATTTTTGTGTGATTAATAATTTAAGAGTAAAAGAATGGGGACTGAAAGTAATCTCGAATGACCCCAGTCTCAAAGGTGGACATGCATTTAACGAAGTGTATTCCAAAGAATTACAAAAATGGTTTATCATTGATGTTTCCAAGTCGCTACTTTTCTATCCTATAAATCCAACGATTCCTTTATCCATTTTTGATTTAGTCAACCTAAAAAATGAAAATCAAAAAGTAAACTTTTCGTGTTTTAATGAAAATGCTATAACGGACAATAAAAGGATAACGGACATTTATATAACTTCTAATTCTTCTCCTTTTTTAATCACTAATTATTGCAACAAAACATATGACTTTTATTTAGACAAACTAAACTTTCTTCCCGAGCCTATGGTTCATGGATTACTATTTCTTCTTGGGAAGAGCTATGCTTTTGAGTTTCCAAAATATAAATAGATTTCCAAATCATTAATTTGACTACATTTGGAAATACGAATTTATTTATAAGAAATCATGGCCGTTGCAAGACCAATTTTTAGAATTTTTGATTATGATAAAGCCAAAGCATTTTATATTGATTGGCTAGGTTTTAAAATCGATTGGGAAAACAAACCGAACAACTCCCCTATTTATATACAAATATCACTTAATGGCATTGTTATTCACTTAACAGAACATCATGGCGATTGTAGTCCTGGAGCTCGAATTCATATTGAGGGCTCCAATAATCTTGCAGCTTATCACGAAAAAATCCTGGCTAAAAACTACAAATTCAACAGACCCAGTTTAGACAAAGCTCCTTGGAGTTCCAATGTGATTTGTATGGAAGCAATTGATCCTTTTGGGAATAGATTGACTTTTACGGAGGAATTATAAACAAAAAAAATAAAAAATGATTCAAAATAATTTTCTTAAAATTCCATTCTTTTTATTGGTTGTATTACTACTTTCATGGAATGCTTATACGCAAAAAAATATTTCAAAAATAGCCTTTGGATCTTGTTCGAACCAAAGTAACAGGTTACCCATTTTTGATGTTGTTGTAAAACACAAACCCGATTTATTCGTGTTCCTTGGCGACAACATTTACGGAGACACTGACAATATGAATACGCTGCAAGCCAAATACGATCGATTAGCAGCTAAGCCTACTTTTCAAAATTTAAAAAGTAACGTACCCATTATTGCTACTTGGGACGATCACGATTACGGTCAAAATGATGCGGGCAGGCATTATCCTAAAAAAGCAGTATCGAAAGAACTATTCTTGAAATTTTTTAATGAACCTGAAAATTCCGAAAGACGAAAACACGAAGGTGTATACACATCATATATGTATAAAAACAAAGAGAAAAAAGTACAGATTATCTTATTGGACAACCGTACTTTCAGAGATAATTACAAGAAATACAACGGTGAAGTTGCTAATGACAAAAGGTATTTCTACAGCTTGGACTATGCGCCACTACAAGAGCCCGACTCTACGTATTTAGGAGCGGCGCAGTGGAAATGGCTGGAAGAAGAATTAAAGAAACCCGCTGATATCCGATTGATTGGTTCAGGGTCGCAGTTTGGAATTGAGTACAATGGTTACGAAGGCTGGGCTAATTTTCCGCTGGAGCAAAAAAGGTTCTTAAATCTCATCAAAAAAACGAAAGCAAATGGCGTTTTATTTTTAACGGGAGACGTTCATTATGCCGAAATCTCTAAACTTACCGAACCCAGTCTATATCCAATTTACGACTTTACATCCAGCGGACTTTCCTCAACCTGGCATTTTGCGACACCCAACAAAAACAGAATTGAAGGCCCAATTATGGAAAACCATTTTGGCTTATTAACCATAGACTGGAAAAATAAAATCCCAAAAATAAAAATGGAAATTTGGGATAGCAATGACAATCAACGTTTGGAATACACTATAGGACTGGATGAAATTAGTTTTAAGAAATAACAGATTGTTTTTATACGAATAACTTTACTCTTTATAAGACATCCAAATTGATTAATAAAAAACACGAATTGATGAAATCATATAAATATTTTCCTGATACCGTAAATTCTTTTTATCTCTTTCTTTACGAGGAATGTCGTGTCACTATCTTAAAATAGGAATGACCCGGCAGATTGTTTGGCCTATTAGATAGAGAAATTACGAACAATCCTCTGATAGAGTTAAAAATTCGAGATAATTCGCCTGATGAATATTGAAAATCTTTTTAATTTTCGATAATAAATTCTCCTAAGGTTTTGTTACTTTCTTCCATTATGAATTTTCAGTAAAAGGGTACTATTTTTATTTTGGACAGAATTCGTATTGTAAATCCATTAAAAATTTATTCTAATTCCTTCTGATTAGATTGATTGCATCATTGAAAAAACAAAAACTCAATCCATAAGAAACACCGTCAATCCTCTTGCTCCATGAGCACCTAAAACTAATGACTGCTCAATATCTGCGGTTTTTGAAGGTCCCGCTATAAAAGTCCCAAAGCCATACTCTTGATTTCCAATACGGTCATAAGCTTGATGCATCGTTGCCACAATGTCTTTTTTATGTACTACAATGGCCAAATATTGAGGAATAAATGTAGATACGCGTTGTCCCAACAAATCATCTGTTACCCATAATGCAGAATTTTCAGCAACACCAAAATGAGCTTTAATCAAAGTCAATTCTACATTTTCCAAAGTATGTGGATCATCGTTAAACCAATCAGTCGCTGCAATTTCAGCAAGTTCCGGAATCGTCGTAATCATTCTTTTTTCGGTAGCATAGTTTTTTTTGACAAACGAAATTATAGCTTCATAAGTAGAAACTTCCACAAAGTCTCCACCAATACCTTGCAATACCGCTTTATATTTATCGAGTATCTCAAAAGATTCCAATCCTAAAGTACCTAAATCAGGTAATTCACTGGTTGCTGCCGGTTGATTTTGTTTTATTTTTTCTAAAATAGTGGTTCTGCTACTCATTTTTTTTGTCTTTAGATTCTTTTCCGTTTTTCTTGTACCATTCTCTAAATGATGCTGACGGTGGCGCAGGCATTTCTCTTTGTTTGTACCAAGGATTAAGACTATTATTGACTAAAATGGGTATGTTTTTCATCACAAATCGTCCTGCTTTTCCGGCTAAATCAAAAACCATAGGATTTGCCAGAACGGTTGCCATTCCTTTCATTGCGACAGTTTTTCCCAATGGAGAATGTCCTTCTTTTACTAAAACCTGACGCCATTTATACAATTGGTCGTGAATATCAATTTTTACGGGACAAACATTAGTGCAAGAACCACAAAGTGTACTGGCAAAAGGCAAATCGGCATTTTTGCTCATATCCAAATTGGGCGCTAATATAGAACCAATAGGTCCCGCCACCGCATTATGATAACTGTGTCCTCCACTTCGTCTGTAAACCGGACAGGTATTCATACAAGCCCCACAACGAATACATTTCAATGAATTTCTAAAGTCTTCTCTGCCTAATTGGGTAGTTCTGCCATTATCGACAATAACAATATGCATTTCTTTCCCGTCTCTGGGTGTTTTAAAATGACTGGAAAAAGTGGTAATCGGTTGTCCCGTTGCACTTCTTGCCAATAATCGAAGGAAAACACTCAAATGTTTACGCTGTGGAATTATTTTTTCAAAACCCATACAGGCAATATGTACATCAGCAAGATGTACGCCCATATCAGCATTCCCTTCATTAGTACAAACTACAATTTCGCCCGTTTCGGCAATGGCAAAATTCACTCCCGTCAATGCCACTTTTCTCGTAAGGAAAGTATCTCTAAGGTGCAATCGTGCTGCTTCAGTTAAATATTGTGGGTCATTGTTTCCTTTTTCTGTTCCAAGGTGTTCGTGGAACGTTTCACTTACATCTTCTTTTTTAAGGTGAATAGCAGGTAAAACAATATGACTTGGCGGTTCTTTTCTAAGTTGAACAATACGTTCTCCTAAATCTGAATCGATTACATCAATTCCTTTTTCGGATAAATATTCATTCAAATGACATTCTTCGGTAAGCATGGATTTAGATTTAACCATCTGCTTCACGCCATGTTTTTCCATTATGGAATGGACTATTTTATTGTGCTCATCGGCATCCGCAGCCCAATGAACAATAATTCCGTTTTTCTGTGCATTCGATTCAAATTCAAGTAAATAATCATGAATATTCGAAAGCACATTGTTTTTTATTTGTGAAGCCGTTTCTCTCAGTAATTCCCACTCCGGAATCTGAAAAGCCGCTTTATCTCGTTTTTCACGAACAAACCAAAGCGTTTCGTCATGCCAATCTACTCGTTTAACATCTTTATTAAAAATCGCTGCGGCTTCGCTATGTTCTAAATTACTTTTCATATAGTAGCGTTTAATATTTCCGCAATGTGAATAATTTTTATCGCGCTTTTTTGTCTTTTTAAAATGCCTTCTAAGTGCATTAAACAAGACATATCGCCGCCAGTAATGTATTCTACGTGATGGTCTTCATGGTCTTTTATACGGTCTTGTCCCATTTTTACAGAAATAGCTTCTTCGGTTACACAAAAAGTACCACCAAATCCACAACATTCATCTTTTCTGCTTAGTGAAACCATATTTATTCCTTTTATTTTACTTAATAATTGTTCCGGTTTAGAGAAAAATGGCGCATTCAACTCACTCATTTGCGAAAGCTTCAGCCCACGTTGTCCGTGGCAACTTTGATGCATCCCTACTTTGTGAGGAAAATTTCCGGGAATCATGTCAATTTTCAAAATATCGGTGATAAACTCGGTTAACTCAAAAACTCGCTTTCTCATCTGAGAGGCTAATGCTTCATTGTTTTCATCATGCAAATGTTCTTTGACATGCAATACACAACTCCCAGAAGGACAAACAATATAATCAAACTCGGCAAAATTGGCAATAAAATTAGTATCACAACCTTTTGTCAAATGGGCGTATCCGCTGTTAGCCATCGGTTGTCCACAACAGGTTTGCTGCATTGGAAAACGAACATCACAACCTAATTTTTGTAATAATTCATAGGTTGCAATAGCCACTTTTGGGTAAAATTGGTCCACATAACACGGTATAAAAAGTCCAATTTTCATATGCAGTTATTTATTTTTTTTATTGGTCATATGTAATTCGCAAGCATCATTGAGGTTTATATCAAATCGATGCTGTACTCATTTCATATTAATGTTTGTAAAATTTTAAATCAATCAAATCATTTTGAATCGGTTTTGGATTCCAGTTTTTATGAATCGCCAAGGCTGCACCTAAAGCGCTGGCCTGTGCCATAGAAGCAGCATATACTTCCATTTCTGGGAAAGCTTCCGCCAGCAAATTCATAAAAACAGCATTTTTACTAAAACCGCCATCCACAAATAATTTCTTAACGGGACTGTTATGAATCACTAATTGGGTGGAAAGAATTTGCTGTGCAATTATATCTAACATCAATTGATGATACGCAATTTCGTAATTTTTAAAATCACTAAGATGTCTCCTTTCAAAAGGAGATTCACGAAGGATTTTATATTTATCCTCACTGGAAGAATACCTTTTAAGGTTAATCTCTCTCAATTTAGAAATGATATCTTTATTAAAAACTACCTCTTTATAAGTATCCAATGGTACTCCAAAATGACTCGCTAACTTTTTGGTTTGAACTTCATGTTCATTACCGGCAAACAAACGAGCTGCCTTGACAGGTTTTTCTTTGTATTGCAAATAACACAAACAGTCATACTGCATTTCATCAAAAGTCAATGGTGTATCATTGAACGGGTTCATGGAAATGCTCCAAGTACCGGTTGACAACAAAACGAAAGGCTCCGTAAAATTGATCATGTAAGGAATAATCGCGGAAGAACTATCGTGTAATCCTACTCCAACCGATATATCTCCTACTATATTTATAATATCTCCTGCATCATGAATACTAGGAATTTTATCTGCTATATTTTCTTTTTTTATCCATTTGTGATACTTCATCTTCTTAAAATTCCAAAGATTGGTATGACAACCAATACTGGTAATATCTGCAAAATATTCCCCAGTTAAAAGAGAACTTAAATATTGTGGCAAATGCAAACAATACTTCACTTTCGCAAATAAGTCCGGATTTTCCTCTTTCAAGCGGTAAATTTGCATCCCGGAATTTAAACTACCTAAAACAGGAGAAGCCGTTTTTAAAGCAAAAGCTTCTTCTCCTTTGTATTTTTCATAAAACTTCTTTTTTAGCGCTTCGGGATATGGTTTTAGATAATTATACAATGGTGTTAAAGCGTTTCCTTCTTTATCCACATAAACAAAACTCGCTCCGTAAGTACTAAAATTGATCGCTTTTAAAACATATTCTTTTAATGCCTGCATTTCAGACAACCGAAAAACAATCCAGTTTCTGAGCTCTGCTATATCTTCGCAAGGAAAACCATCTTCATCCACTGTTTCAGCAAGAATCACCGACCTTTCCCAAACAATTTGATAGTTTTCATTAAACAGAAAGACTTTTTTGTTTGTTTTGCCAATATCAAAAATCGCTACTACATTCATTTTTGATTGGTTTTTACAAGCCCGTTGCTACTGTTTTAAATCCTCTCTCCTTGATAAGACCGTTTCTTACTGCAAGATCACGGTATAATCCAACCGGATTCAATGCAGCTCCTGAACGCAAACGTGCTTCGGCAACTAAGGCGCGAACATCCGTGCGGAAAGCATTTTGTAAAATCTCTTGTGCCGTAACAACATCATTTTCATTTTGAGCAATTTCTAATGCTTTTCTGTCAACTGAAAGTGCTTGTGCATAAGCAACCATAATCGCTTCTACCGATTGCAATAAATCTTCCATCGGATCTTTTACGTTATGCGAAGCATCAATCATCCAACCTAAATCTTTAGCATGATTCATTCCTCTGGCATCCATTCCCTCTACCAATTCATTGAAAATCAAAAATAATTGGTATGGTTTTAATGCACCAGCCGTTAAATCATCATCCCCATATTTCGAATCATTGAAGTGGAAACCACCTAATTTTTCTTCCATTAATAATAAAGCTACAATTTGCTCAATATTAGCATTTGGAAGATGATGGCCTAAATCAACTAAAGTGAAGGCTTTGTCCCCTAATTTTTTTACATAAGAATACGATTGTCCCCAATCGGCTACTGTGGTAGAATAAAAGTTAGGTTCCGCACATTTGTATTCTAAATACATTTTCCAGTTTGATGGCAATGCAGCGTAAATCTCTTCTAAACTTTCTAGTGTATTTTGATACGCTCTACGGAAATTCAATTGTCCCGGAAAACAAGAACCGTCAGCAAGCCAAACCGTTAATGATTCAGAACCCAAAGCAATACCTTGCTGAATTACTTCTATATTATGAGCAATAGCTTGTTTACGAACCGCTTTATTTACGTTTTGTAAAGAACCAAATTTATAAGAATGCGCCTGATCAGCCTGATCTTGAAAGGTATTGGAATTTACCGCATCAAATTTTAAGTTGTGTTGCGCAGCTAAGATTTTGATGGCTTGATAGTCCGTTGGTATATCCCATGGAATATGTAGTGAAATGGCTCCAGAAGAATTGTTTAAAGCATGCAGCAAGCCCACATCTTCAATTTTTTCTTCCAAAGAACGTGGTTCTCCTCCACCGGGGAAACGACCAAAACGAGTTCCTCCTGTTCCTAAAGCCCAAGATGGGATTGCAATTTGGAAATCAATTAATTTTTGAATAATCGTTTCAGTATCAGCAATCTCTGATGCTGTGAAAACCAATTTATTTTTATGAGACTTTAATAAGTCATCATTATGGGAAGCTATTTTGTGTGATTCAATTAACATGATATTTTTTTTAAGGTAAATAAAAAACTTCTTTTAAAGGAGTGCTTAAAGGGGAATAATCAGGATTTGTCTCCATTATATCACTCATGTATTTCCACCATTTTTGGATGACGGGATGCTTTGATAATTCGTATAACAAAGCTGGGGTTTCAATTTTTAAAACTGCAAACAAAGCATTTGTGCTTGGGTCTAAGAAAATAGAATAATCGGCAACTCCAGTATTTTTTAATAAGGCTACAAGTTCTGGCCAAATTTCATCATGTCGGCGTTGGTATTCCTGTACCTGCCCCTGATGAAGCTGCATTTTGAAAGCTACTTTTTCCATAGTATGTTGCTACTTACAAATTTAGGTAAATCTAACATCCGCAGTTTACGGACGTTAGAAAAACCGATCTAAAAACCAATTAAAAATCAACATGTTAACCAGACATGTTAAAACAAACATCTAAAAACCTATCTATAAAAGCCCATTGCTACTCCACCGTCTACATTCAAGGCATTTCCTGTTGATTTATTCAACAAACCACCTACAAATGCAAAACAAGCATTAGCAATATCATCCGGCAATATAATTTCATTCAACAACGTACGTTTCGCATAGTAAGCAGGCAATTCCGCTACTGTAACACCATACGCTTTGGCACGACCTTCAGCCCAACCACCTGACCAAATATTGGAATCAGAGATTACTGCATCAGGATTTACTGTATTTACGCGGATTTTATCACCACCTAATTCGGCAGCCATTAAACGGGTTAAGTGAGCCTGAGCGGCTTTTGCTGAACCATAACCAGGGTTATTTGGTCCTGCAACTACTGCATTTTTAGATACAATATTCACTAAATCACCACCAAATCCTTGTTTACGCATGACTTCTATTCCAGCTTTAGAAACAATAAATTGTCCTTTAACCAAGATATCATATAGTTTATCCCAGTCTTCTAAACTGTGTTCTGCAATCGATTTTGAGATACTGATTCCGGCATTATTTACTACAATATCTACCCCTCCAAATGCCAAACAAGCAGCATCTAAAGCTTTTTCAGTACTTTTTTCATCGGTTACGTTTAGTAAAGCACTTGAAACGGCATCTTTACCAAAAATTTTGATAAAATCAGCAGTAGCTCCATCCAAACGTTCCACATTGATGTCGTTGATAACCACACAAGCACCTTCTTCTGCAAAACGCTTCGCAATAGCTTTTCCAATTCCCCCTGCAGAACCGGTAATCAAAGCGATTCTTCCAGACAAGGCTTTTGGTTTTGGCATACGTTGCAGTTTCGCTTCTTCCAATAACCAATATTCGATATCGAAAGCTTCTTGACGCGGCAATGAAGTATATTCTGAAACTGCTTCCGCTCCTTTCATCACGTTTACTGCATTGATATAATATTCTGATGCTAAACGCGCCATTGTTTTATCTTTTGCGAAAGTAAACATACCAACTCCTGGATATAAAATCACAACAGGATTTGGGTCACGCATCGCTGGTGAATTCGATTTCTTACACGTATTGTAATAGTCCGCATACATCGCACGATACGCTTCAAAAGCAGGAGTTAATTTTGCTTTGATCGCTTCTACATCCGATAAATCTTCGTTTGGATCTAATTCCAAAACCAAAGGACTGATTTTTGTACGCAAGAAATGGTCTGGACAAGAAGTTCCAAGAGGAGCTAATTTCTCCAAATCATTCGAATTGATGAATTCCAACACTCTGGAATCATCTGTATAATGACCAATCATTTTACGTTCTGATGAACAGAAACCACGTAATATCGGTGCAACTTTAGCCGCTTTCAACTGACGTGCTTCAACAGCAAGACTTTCTATTTTTTGACTTCCAAAAACTGGACGTTTTTTCCCGTAGTTGCTTTCTAAATAGGCAGCACATTTTTCAGTTACTTCAAGTGTGTTGACATAACTTTCATATGAAGTGTCTCCCCAAGTAAACAAACCATGAGAACCCAACATTACTCCTTTTAATTTTTTTCCTTTTGCTTCAGCTTCTTGAAGACAAGCACGCATTTGCAATCCCAAGTCGAAACCTGGACGTTGCCATCCCACCCAACCGATTTCTCCGTTGAATAATTCTTCAGTAATTTTTGCTCCGTCTTTTGCTGCTGCAATAGCAATAGCCGCATCCGGATGCAAGTGGTCAATGTGTTTGAAAGGCAAGAAACCGTGTAATGGCGTATCTATAGAAGGCGCTTTTGACGCTAAGTCAAAAATACAGTGATTGAATAATTCCACCATTTCGTCTTCAAATTCGATGCCTCTGTATACGTTCTCCAAATTGCGAAGTCTTTCTAAATAAAGTGCCGCACAACCTGATTTTGTTAATGTTCCAATGTCTCCACCAGAACCTTTGATCCACATTACTTCAGAATCAGCTCCTGTTAATGGGTCTTTATCAGTGATTTTTACGGAAGTGTTTCCACCACCATAGTTCGTTAGTCTCAAATCGGCTCCTAATAAATTAGAACGATATATGAAAAGTGCTACTTCATCTCCTGCTAATTCCTTAGCTTTTGCTTCATCCCAAAGGTAGCTTACGTGCTGAAAAGTCATGTTATTTGTATTTATATTTGACATAGTGTTATATTAAAAGTGATTAAAAAGTATCTAATTTTTTGATTATTAAAGCGAATTTCCAATTCCAACCAATACAATTGAAGCTAGGATCAGACCAATACCCCAGAGGAATGTTCTGAAAGTTTTTTTGGACACACCATACCATTCTTTGAGATAAAATCCCCAAAAGTTAGCCGTTAGAATAATAGTTGCCATGTGTAAAATCCAAGAACTGGCTCCGTTACCCAACTTGCTTTCACCCATTCCATAAAAGAAGAATTGTAAAAACCACATCGTACCTGCTATGGCTGAGAACAAAGTGTTTTTAGCTATTGGAGTTTTAGTATTTGTATAATCTCCAAAAGTTTTATTTTTAAAATTAAGGTACATGCACCAAATAAAGTTAGTTGTCAATCCACCCCAAAGCAAAACTACATAAGTTACATTATTTTGGAATAAAGGATTAAAACCTTGTCTTACTGCTTCGTCTGCCATTGGCTTTCCTCCTTCTATTCCGAAATTGAAGAACGAACTAAGGATTCCAGAAATGACGGCTATGATGAGTCCTTTGACTAAGCTAAACTCTTGATCACTGTTTTGTTTACTATCTGAGAAATCCGCTTCTTTAAGTATTCCTGCTTTTCCAGAAATAGCAATACCTATAAGACAAACCAAAACACCTAACAAAACGAGTTGGCCTCCAGTGTTAGAAAGCATATCGGTAAAAGAAGTTTTCCCTGCAACAGGATAAAAATTATAATAAATAGAAGGCACTAATGCACCAAAAGCAGATGAGAAACCCAATACAATGGAATTCCCTAATGACATTCCTAAATAACGAACACCAAGACCATACGTAAGACCTCCTATTCCCCAAATCAATCCCATAGAATAGGTAAATGCTTTTACAGTTGGTGCAGCAGCACTAATAATTTCAGCAAAACCAGGAATGGTTAAATAAGCTGCTATTGGCGGAACTATTAGCCAAGAGAAAAATCCACCTACAATCCAGTAGCTTTCCCAAGCCCAACCTTTTACTTTTTTGAAGGACATATAAAAACTTCCTGAAGAGAAACCTCCTATCGAGTGAAAAAGAATTCCGAGTAATGCTTCCATTTAATATTATAATTTATGGTTAATGATTCTGGTGTTGTAAAATAAGGGAATATCTAAAACAAAACAGTCCTATACAGTCCTTATAAAAACACCTTTTTTTACTATTTTTTAATGATATATTTACTTTAAAAACGATTTAAATAACAGCTATTATATTGCCTTATAGTTTTTTACAAGAAAACACATTCGTTATTAAAACAGATTTACTTTAGATTAAAAAAAGACCGTTACAATTCCATTTCAAAGTGATACTTTCCTGAACCAACAGTTTTAGTTTTGGCATTTAGAACCGCTTTATTTTCTTTTATGGTTTCTATTTTATTTGTTGGAAATTCGATAGTAGCATTAGTGTTTGCAGGAACCTCCACGTCAAGAATAAATTTGTTGTTTTCTATTCTCCAAGAAGAAGAAACTAAACCATAATTCGTTTCTAAACTTCCTTTAGCATAAGTCAAATTTCCACCTATTTCAGGTTTAATGATGATCGATTTATACCCTGCACCTTCGGCTTCTTTAGTATCAATACCTGCGATGGTTCTGTACATCCAATCGCCCACAGCGCCATACGCGTAATGATTAAAGGAGGTCATGCTTGGATCTTGAAAAGTACCGTCTGGTTTCATAGAATCCCAACGTTCCCAAATTGTAGTCGCTCCATGCGCTTTTATTGGATACAACCAAGAAGGATACGTATCTTGAAGCAACAATTTGTAGGCCACATCATTTCGTCCAAAACGAGTCAAAACTGGATTTAAAAAAGGTGTTCCTAAAAATCCTGTAGTCAAATGGTATTCATAACCTTCGATATTTTTCACCAAACGCTCTACTGCTTGCGCTCTTAAGTTTTCAGGCAACATATCAAATTGCAAGGCTAAAATATAGGCCGTTTGTGTTTCTGAAATTAACTTGCCTGATGCCGTCATATATTCGGTTTGAAATGCTTTTTTGACGCGTTCCAAAAGGGATTGGTATTCCTGTACTTCATCAGTTTTACCTAATAAAGTAGCTGCTTTTATCATGATTTCAGTATTGTAAGCATAAAAACATTGGGCTACCAAATAGTTATCTGTAATGGCTGATTTCATTCCAATCATTCCTTTTGAATCATCTACTCTATAACTCAACCAATCTGCAAACTGAAAACCGGTATTCCACAAATCATTTTTGGCTGCTCCACGCACATAATTCAAATAGGCTTTCATACTTGGATATTGTCTTTCAACAACTTCTTTGTCACCAAAACTCACATACATATTGTACGGAATTATAATGCTGGCATCAGACCATCCGGCAGCTCCAACGGGCATATCAAAAAAAGATCCTTTCAAAGCATTTGGAATAACAAATGGCACTGCTCCATTTTCTTTTTGGTCAGCCGCAACATCAATTAGCCATTTGGCAAAAAACTGATCTACATTAAAATTATAGGCTGCTGTTCTTGAAAACACTTCTGCATCACCGGTCCAGCCTAAACGTTCGTCCCGTTGTGGACAATCCGTAGGCACATCTAAGAAATTCCCTCTTTGGCTCCATCGAATATTGGATTGTAATTTGTTTATGTATGCATTTGAAGTTTCAAAAGCACCTGTTTTTTTAATGTCAGAATACAAGGCAATAGCCGTAAAATCATCTGGATTTATTTTTCCGGTAATCCCTTCCACTTTTACATAACGGAAACCAAAAGTGGTAAAATGAGGTTCGAAAGTTTCAATTCCATTGCCACTAAGCGTATAAATAGCTTGTGCTTTGGCAGAACGTAAGTTTTCAAAATAAGGAGTTCCTTTTTTGTCTAACATTTCTACATGAGAAAGTTTGATGATATCTCCAGCTTTTCCTTGAACACTTACTTTTACCCAACCTGCTAAATTTTGACCAAAGTCCAAAATTGTTTCCCCTTTTGGAGAAGTCAAAACAGCTATTGGTTTTAAATTTTCGTGTTTGCGAATCGGTTCATTGATAGCAGCCGTAATATAATTTGTTGGAAAATCTTTGCTGACAACAGTGCTCCATTTGCTATCATCAAAACTAGCAACACTATAGTTTTTTTGTTCTAAACGCGCATCTTGAACTTCGCCGTTATAAATTTCAGAATAAGTAATGTGGCTATTGCTCGCTTTCCAAGAAGTATCAGAAACTACTGTTTCAGTTGTTCCGTCAGCATATTTGATGACCATTTGAAACAGCAATCCTGTTTCTTTTCCATAAATATTTTGTTTGTTTTCCCAACCCAACCGTGAGCGATACCAACCACTTCCTAACAATACTCCAATCGCATTTTTTCCTTCTGAAAGTAAATTAGAAACATCATACGTCTGGTATTGCAAGTGCTTATCATAACTGGTCCAACCTGGAGATAAGTAGGAATCTCCCATTCTTTTTCCGTTGATTTGAACCTCATACAACCCTCTTGAAGTTACATACACTTTAGCGGAGGCAATTTTTTTATTGGCTAAAAATGATTTTCTGAACATGGGTACAACACCATTCACGGTATCACTTTTTAAACCAGATCCAATCCAAGTTGCTTTCCATTCATTCGAATGAAGCAAAGCGGTTCCAAACGAAGCAGTTGCCCATTTAGAAGTCTTGCCTTGGTTATCCCAAACGCGTACTTGCCAAATGTATTTGGCATTAGACACTAATGGTGAACCCGCATATTTAGTAAAGATGGAGGCTTCCGAAGCTACTTTTCCGGATGCCCAAACGGTATTTTTTCCTTCTTTAACTTGAATTTCGTAAGCAGCTTGCTTTACATTTCTTTTACTGGAAACTAATTTCCAACTAAAACGCGGTGTTTTAACTCCAATCCCAATCGGATTGGATAAATTTTCAACCGTAAGGTTGCGAAGTTCTGTTTGTCCAAAAGCGATCATAGTGAAGCAGGTGAACAGTAAAAGCAAAATGTGTTTTTTCATTTTTTTTAAAATATAATAGATTAATTACAACAATGTTTTTCTTCTATTTTTGAAATATTTCAGGATATTTTCTGATAAAATAAACCGGGGTACAACTCCAGGCATGGCAATAACTGTTGACCAAAAAAGCATTGTATGGGGAAAGGAAATCATTCTTTGGGTCATATACTTCCCAGAACGTGTCAGCTCCCTTATTGACCATATCACCCCAATAATTCGTAATGATATCTTTAGCCTCTTTTTTCATCCCCACTTGTATCATCGCTTCAATTACATAGTGATATAAATAAGGCGTTCCCGGATACACCACATTTTGAGTCGTTGACAATGCTTTTAATGCTTTCGCTCCTTCTGCTTTTGAGGCAACACCACTCAAAACCATCCAAGCTTGTGAGCAATAGGAAATTTGCTTGTCTTTTCCGCTAACAAATAATCCGCTTTTGGCATCGTATAAATTTTTGTGCGCCGCTTTTGTCATTTTTTCGATAAGAGCAGGCAATTCAGCTACTTCATTTTCTTTTCCTAGCATTTTAGCCAGTTCGTACGTATTTTTGTAGGCCCAAATTACAACTCCTTGTAATCCTGCTTGTTTATCCAACCCATCTCTCCAGTCAAAAAACAACCACCAGTCTTTATCGGCACCTTCATAATCCAACATCCCATCTGCTCCAATGTATTTTTTAGGAATTTCGATTTGTTTTTTAGCCACCTGCCAAAGGTCTAATGCAGTTTGTTTATCTCCCGTAGCTACAAAATATTCTTTCAGTGCCACATTGTAAATAAGGGCATAATCAAAAAGAGGATTGATTTGCGGATGCGGTGTTGGGCGTTCAAAAACATTGGAAGGCGCAACACCATCTTCATAACTTAATCCTGCCAACATATACAAACAATGTTTCGTAAGATTATGATTTTTGAAAGAGTAAATATTGGCTAATGACTCCAAGTATAAATCACCTATCCAAAGACGTCTGTCTCTTTTCGGACCATCTTCGTAAACGGTTTGCATACATTCTTTGAGCGTATTCAACCCAACTTGGTCAATTTTTCTTATCATTTTCGGAGTTGTTGCTGCCAAAGGTGCCGCTGGTTCTTTTACCGATGTAGTCGCATTTACGGAAATATCCGAAACTTTAAAATCAGAATATACCGAACTTCCTAATACTTCAATTTTCACATAACGAAACGCTACTCTGCGTGGAATTGTGATAGTAGTAGGAACTTCAGATACAGTAACGATTTCGTCTTGCAACCAGGCACGGCTCAGTTGACCATTGTACGGATCAAAAGGCAGAGCCGCTTCAGCAGGAACTTCTGCAAAAGTGAATTTTAATCGTAAAGCAGCATCAGCAGCTCTCTCCATATCTTCAACTTTGAACGTAACAAATCCAGTAAGGTGTTCTCCAAAATCCAACACTACACCAGATTGTTTTTTCATCGAACGAGTGTACAAACTGTCCATTGGTTGTTTTGGAACTACTTTCCAACCTTGATAGGCTTTTTCATCTTTTACAACCGAAACAATACCAATAGGTCGTTTTATGGTTTCAATCAATTTAGGTTTTGTTGCTTCGGCAATATCAAGCCATCCTGCTCTTTGTTTTTGATAAACATCTTGTGCAATAAGAGTTCCACTTAGCAATAGACAACTTACCATTACAATAGAGAAATATATTTTTTTCATTTTAAAAATTAATTAAGAATTGAAAGTTACCTAAAAAAACCAGGTAAGACAATATGCCATACCTGGTTAATACTAATTAAAACAAACAAACAATTTAAAAATTAGGTGATAACAATGACTCACTTGCTGGCAAAGGAAACAACAAATCAATTTTTGCAAATGCTGCCGGTGATGGGTTTATTCCTGCTGGATAATAATACGTTTGTGGATTTGCTTTCATTCTTGCACCATAAGCTGCCATTACACTTTCGGCATTTCCTGTACGTACTAAATCTAACCAACGCTTGTTTTCAAACGCTAATTCCACACGTCTTTCTGCTAAAATTGCAGTACGTAAATTAGCTTGACCAACTGCTGTTGAATTAGCTAAACCTGCACGATTACGGGTGTCATTTAAATAATGAGATACACTTTTCCCTTGTTCATTTAATGCTTCAGCATACAATAAAAGTACTTCTGCATAACGGTAAACAGGCCAGTTAGTACCTGTGATTCCAGCTGTAGCATGTGGTTGTAACAATTTTTTGATGTAAGGATATGTTATACCATCGCTTAAAGTTGTTGTTGCAATAGATATACTTTTTCTTAAATCACCTGGCTCATAAGCTGCTACTATTTCTGGAGTAGGAATATTAAAGGCTTCAATATTAAGCGCCTGTGCATTAGAAGCACCTGTAATTGAAGCAACTTGTGCCGCTGGCATTGGCATTGGTAACATCTCATAGATAAAACTACCGGCATACCCTTCAGTTCCTTCTTTGTATTGTACTTCAAAAACTGATTCTGAATTATTTTTGTTGTTTACTGAAAATGCAGATGCATAATCTCCTAAAAGAGCGTACTCACCTGAGTCAATTACTTCTTTTAGAACAGTTTCTGCATTAGCCCAGTCTTTCTGAACCGCGTACACATTTCCTAATAATGTTTTAGCAGCTCCAGAAGTTGCTCTACCTGGTTCCTGTACAGATTTTTTTGGCAATAATGTAGCCGCTTGAGTTGCATCTGTAATAATTTGAGCATAAACAGCAGCCACTTCTGAAAGTGGTAATGCAGCTTCTTCTCTCGTTGTAACCGGAGTTAAATGCAAAGGTACTTTACCATAATATTGAACCAAATCAAAATAAGCTAAGGCGCGTAAAAAAAGTGCTTGTCCTTTGATGTTATTTTTAGATGCTTCTGCAAAATCTACATCATCTATTGGTGCTAACACTTGATTAGCTCTTGCAATAATTTGAAAATCAGTAACATATTTAGCTGTAGAAGCAGTATTATTAGGCAGGTTAGAAAAATCTGAAATATTTTCAGGATCTGGCGCGCCTCGGTAACCTATACTATATATGTAACGGGTATTATCGGAACGCATTTCACCCATAACCCAAGCTCCTTGACCTGCTGCTCCATTATACAAAGTTCTTAAAGGAGCATAGGCACCATTGATAGCCTGTTGAAAATCAGCTTCTGTTTTGTAAAAAGTAGCAGTACTTAGAGACGTTTCAGAAGGCAATTCTAAGAAATCGGAATTGCAAGAACTTAGAAACAAGCTCAATGATAATGCAGTAATTAGTATCTTTTTCATGATATTTTAATTTTTTAATTATTTAAACCTAGGCTTTAAGTTATTATGCAGTTTACACTTGAAATAAATCTTGTAAAAAATACTTAAAGCCTCAGGCATATAGTTTTAGTTTAGGTTATTAGAATCCAACATTTATACCGAATGTAAGTGTTCTTGGTACTGGATAGGTTCCCCAATCCATTCCTAAATTAAGCGTGCTTCCTCCAACACCATTTGCAGATGAACTTACTTCTGGATTAGACCCTCTGTAATTTGTAAAAGTGTACAATTGTTGTACAGAACCGTAAACACGAGCTGTTTTGAAAAATTTACCATTTGTAGGAATGTTATATCCTAAAGTAACATTTTTAATAGCTAAATAAGAACCATCACTCATGAAATGGGTACTTGCCCAATCACGTTCCATATAAGTAGCAACAGTAGTTGTTCCATAACGCCCATCACCAGGATTAGCTTCTGAACGCCAACGGTTTTTAACATCTTTCAATACATTGAATACACCATCCAAGTTAGTAGTACCTTGATCCGTCAATACCATTATATCATTTCCAAAAGAACCAGAACATACAATTGATAAATCGAAATTTTTGTAATTAAATGTATTTGTCATACCAAGTAATGCTTTTGGAAATGGATTCCCAATAACAGTACGGTCATCATTATCACCACCAAAAGTAATTACTCCATCCCCATTTACATCTTTGTATTTTACTGTTCCAACTCGAGAATCGGCTGCTTTTGGAGAAGCGTCAAATTCTGCTGTATTATCATAAACACCATCTTGAATCAAACCGTAGAATTGTCCTAATGGTTGACCTACTTGAGTAATCGTTCCAGAAATATTTCCAAACCCACCGTAGATACGATCAATACCATCTGCTAAAGCCAATACTTTGTTTTGGCTGAATGAAATGTTTAAGTTAGTGGTCCATTTGAATTCACCCGTCAAGTTTTTAGTATTTAAACTTAACTCATGTCCCCAGAATTTAATTTCACCTACGTTGTCATTGAAATTTGTAAATCCTGATTCTTGTGGCACTGCAACGTTATACAATAAATTAGTTGTGTTTTTAGTATAAAAATCATATCCTAAACGAATGCGTTCGTCAAATAATCCTAAATCTATACCTAAATCCAGTTGACTTGTAGTCTCCCAACCTAAGTTTGAGTTACCCAATGAAGATACTGCAGCACCACTGGCAACTGTATTACCAAACACTGAATTTGATGAATTATTAATTAAAGCATATTGTGTATAATTCCCAATATTATTATTCCCAATAATACCATAACTAGCTTTCAATTTTGCAAAAGAGATTACAGGTATTTTTTTAGCAAAATCTTCTTCTGAAATAATCCAACCTGCTCCAACTGAAGGGAAATTACCCCAACGGTTATCTGAACCAAAACGAGAAGAACCATCACGACGAATAGCAGCCGTTAATAAGTATTTTCCTTTATAGTCATAATTTATACGAGACAATAAAGAGGTCAATGCCCATTCTTGTGCATCCGTAAATGTTTGGGTACGATCAATATTCAAAGCAGACTGAATAGTTTGAATGCGATCGTCAGGGAAGTTTGTAGCTCTGATTTGAGATAAATCTAAACGAAAGTTTTGATTGGTGTAACCCACTAATACTTCTAGATTATGATCTCCAAAACTTTTTGCATAATTTGCTGTATTTTCATTCAACCACGACATGTATTTAGTATCAACATTAACCGCACTAGCCACAATTGGAGGCATCGTTGCAAATAAAGTTGAGGCAGTCGATGGATTGAAATTTTTAAATAAAGAATTTCCTAAATCTACATTGAATGTTGATTTTAATACTAAACCTGGAATTGGTTCATATTGTACTTTAGCATTTGAAATTACTCTGCTTGTTTTTGTTTCGTTTGTAATCTCTTTGGCCGAACGGTACCAGTTTGGTGTTGAAAAAGCACCGTCAACTGACAAAGGCAATGTACCATCTTCATTTACATATGAAGCTGTAGGCCATGTTAACATAGCATTATTAAACAAACCACCCGGAACAGCACCTAAATACCCTGCATAAAAAGCCCCGTCTGAACTTGGCGTATTATTGATAGAATAACTTGGAGCGATATTGAAACCTATTTTAACTTTATCAGATACTTCATATTCTGAATTGATACGCAAAGAGTAGCGTTTGAAGTTAGAGTTAATCATTATACCATCTTGATTAAAAATTCCAAGAACAGCAGCAGTACTCAATTTATCTTTATTGGATGCGATTGTAAAGTTATAACTTTGCATCGGTGCAGTTCTCAATAATGCATTGTACCAATCGGTTGATTTTCCTTCATATTGAGAAGGATTTTGAAATTTAGCCGGTACTGGCTGACCCAAATCTTCATAATATTCTTTTTGAAACTGAGCAAATTCAACAGCATTCATTAAATCAGGACGACCTTGTTGAGGAGCCGTTTGTGTTCCTGTAAAGATGTTAAAACTAGTCGTTGTTTGATTTTTCTTAGCTTGTTTCGTAGTTATTAAAACCACACCGTTAGCTGCTCTGGAACCGTATAAAGAAGTCGAAGCCGCATCTTTTAAAACGGAAAGATTTTCAATCTCATCTGGATTAATACCACTGATGTCTCCTACAATAGGAAAACCATCCACTACGTACAACGGATCACTTCCTGCGAGAAGAGAAGCTTGACCACGAATTCTAATAGCCATACCTCCTCCTGGCTTCCCAGTAGTTTGGTTGATTTGTACACCTGCTAATTTTCCTTGCAATTTTTGAGTAATCTGAGCTACCGGAATGTCTTTCATTTCTTTAGCACTTAAGGTCTGTACAGAACCTAATGATTTCTTCTTAGTTTGACTACCGTATCCTACTACAACTACCTCGTTTAAGACTTTGTTATCAGGTTCCATTGCTACATTAATAGTGCTTTGATTTCCTACGGCTACATTTTTGACCACATACCCCAAAAATGTAAATTCTAATGTAGCTTTATCTCCTGCTTCAATTTTAAATGAACCATCAATATCAGTATTGGTTCCTTTATTAGTTCCTTTCACCAAAACATTTGCACCTACAATAGGTTGGTTATTTTCATCTGTTACTTTTCCCTGAATAATTTGTTGCGCCATCGCTTGGGTACAGAATCCCAAATACAACACCAATGCCTTAATCAGGAACAGGGCAACTCGATGTTGTTGTAAAAACTTCTTCATTTTCTGGTTTTTTTTAGTTAGTATTTATTTATTCTTGGATTTTTTTATACTTAACATAATTTTATGTTTTGTATAATTCAAATTTAACAATACACTTTCTAACAACTGTCCTGCGCAATCGTAATAGAAATCGTTATTTTGATTCTTTTTATTTATTAAACTAATAAATTTTATTAATCATAATAGGTATGGAAGATAACGATTGTACAGAAAAAAGGGGTACTTTAAGCATTTAAACTATTTAAAAAAATATTTTAAGCAGTTCACAATCTTATACTTAAATCCCCTGATTCTTTACTTAAAACACATAAACGAGGGAGTTTGTGTGTTTTTACAAAAAAAATTGATCTTAATTATATCTAAAAGGATATTTTTTTCTTTTAGAGATCAATCCACGAGTTTTATAGTCCGAAATGTTAAAATAATACTCTTAAAAAAAGTCAACAAAAAGGATTTTAATTTATAAAACCAAAAAAAAGGTGAAACCAAACTTTTCGTTTTGATTTCACCTCTTGGGAGTTGGTTTAAAATAATTATCTTTTAAACAGTCTTCATAATTCCAGTTCTAATAACTACCGGTCCTATCAATCCAGATTCTAATAAAGGAGAATCTTTCGTATGATGTTTCCAAGTTGTAAAAGTGATACGACCATCATCTGGCTTTGGTTTTCCTTCTTTGTACCAGTCTGGCAATGTTTCAATAGCACCAGTGGTTAGGACCGCAAAATTATCTCCTTTGTCAGCAATCTTGAATTTATTACTATCTTCAACAAAATCATCACCGATTAGTCGATTTGGCCAAAGATTTGTAATCTTCACTTCTAAATTATTTACCCCCACTTTTATAGCATTTGTAATATCAACCAAATAGGGACGGCTCCAAAGAACACCTAAATTTTTTCCATTCACAATAACCTCAGCTAATACTTCAACCCTTCCTAAATCAAGAAAAAATCGCTTCTCTCTTGAAATTTCACTGGAAGCAATACTAAATGTATTTTTATAAGTTGCAGTGCCTGAAAAATATCTCACCCCATCTATCGAATGGTTGTGAAGAGAACTTAATTTAGGTAACGAAATTTTTTCAGGAGCTCCCATTTTTGAAGGAAAGTAAACATCCCATACCCCTGAGATTGTATGAGGAGTCCCGATACCTGAAATCGAAACCTCGGATTTTTTATTTCCGTTATTTGTAAGCTGATACTTTCCATTTTTCCAGAATAATAAACCCGAATTTACTTGATTTGTAGGTTCAACAATTCTATTCCATTTAGAACTTGTATCTGGTAAAACAGAAGCTAATTCTTTTATTTTATTTTCGTTTAAATCTTTGGTAAATAATTGTGGTGGTGTCATATCACCGTTATAATATTGTCCACCTTCATTTAAAAAGGATTGTCCAATACCTGGATGAATATTTTTACCCTGCCGAACTCCTTTATTAATCATAACTCCGTTCACGTAAACTGTAGGAATTCCATCTTTATAAACAAGAGCTAAATGACTCCAACCAGAAATACCTACTGGCGCACTAAGAACCATAACTGGATTCTCACTACCATGTTCCCATACCGAAACTCCGTTTCTACCTACCGTTAGTCCAACTGTTGCGTGTCCTTCACCATAAAGATTCTTACCAGAAGTTGGATAAATAGCATGATAATCGGTCCAAGGATCTTTAACATATTCCATGTAATTCTTAGTCCCCAACATAATATCTAATTCGGGTTTTACCCAAAAGCTAATCGTAAAATTATCCGTAACTTCTTTGTACAATTTACGTTGAACGGATGGGAATATGGATGTTCCTATAACCTCTACATTTTCTTTAACAACAGATACTATACTATTTCCTGTTGCTTCCGAACGAAATATTAAAAATACAGACCCATACGGGTCTAATGTTAATGGCACTCGAATATGCCCATCAATAAATTGATAAACAGAAAGAGCCGTTATCGTTCCCGTTTTTGCATCCCATAATTCTGGAATTCTACCATTTACTCGTAATGTACAAACAATATCTTCTGTCGTTCTTCTTTGGTTTGCTATAAAATAAACTTGAGAATCATCAATTACACGATGAATGTAAATTATAGGAGCATCACCACTTTGAGACGATACTTCAAAATCAGGATTTAAATTAACTATTTCTAAAATCTGTTTTATGGGTTGCCCCCAAAAAACGCGCCCTTTTCCAACAATACGATCTATTATCTTCTCTCCTTTCTTACCCCAAATTGTATCACAAACATTTTGAAACTCATCCTCTATTCCATTATAATCACGAAGTCCGGGTGTTCTTTCAGGTCTTGCTCCTACCATAATCATTCCTTGGTTTACTAAATCAAGAAGCTTTTTTAAAAATGGCAATGTTATCGTTTTATAGTCCTGTAATACAAATAATTGATAATTCATCCCATCAGGCAGTACAATCCTGCTGTTTACTATTTTTACTCGTTTTTCAATAGTTTCTGCATTTATCAAATCATAATCATATCCAAAAGGAGGAACAGGATTTAATGCTTCCCGATTTACAGTAGTATAAACACCCGCATCTTCACCTGAAAAATAAATTAAATCCGCTACTAAAAGACCTTGTTGCAATAAGGCTTGGCAACGCCATAAATAACCCAGCCATGCTTTGCCTTGTTCCCACCAAGTGTTAGTTCGGTCAAAATGAATCCCCCAAGGTCCCATTGTCATTCCTGGAAATGCTGTTGGATGAGGTTGATGTGCAAACCGGTGTATAATCATTCTGTTTACCCCTTGCGTAAAAGCTTTGTCACCAACTGCTTTCATGTGAAAAGGATATTCTTGCCAGCGTGCAGAGCCCGGCTCGGATGTAAATGATTCTGCGCCAACGATACTTTGACCATTTACGTGAGCCACTGAAGCAGACAATTTAATCGTTCTTCGCATCGTTTGGTTATTCTGAAAAATAGCAGAAAGCCCGTTCCAGAATTCACCCATATTAGAATCAGCACGGGAACCTATTTGCATTTCTTCCATTGGGCCACGATCATAGGGTTGTATGAAAGAAATTATTCCGTTATTATTGCACAATTCATCAAATCGCCCATAATAATTATCTGCAATCATGTCCCCTTGCGTGCGTCTGAAATCCCAAAGAAATCTTTCGGTAATATCTACACTGTCAACAATCCTACCTGTGATTGCAGGAAGATATTTTAAAAGGCTGTAACCATTGGCTTTTTCAAATGATGTTTCAAATCCCGGAGTCCAGTTTTGCATTCCCACTTCAAAACTATCAATTTCCAGTCCCATTTTTCCTGTTTTTACCATTGGCCCAATTACAGGTAACAAAATATCCATCATTTTACTGAAATGAAAATCAATTGCCTTTTTACTGTACTTATCACATTCGAGACCAATTCCCGAATCTGGTGCAGCTCTGTTCACTTCACCGTTTGTGGTATGACCAATACGAAGAATCGTCCATTTTCCTTTTGGTGCTTTCCAATTTAAAATACCGTCATCTGATACATTGGTAGTGATATCAATTACCTTATCACTAGGAATCATGTTTATTCCTGGGTCATTAATAGCTCGTTTTCCTGTTCCATTATAAACAAAATTGGCTCGTTTTTCCCAGTCAGTAAATTTCTTTAATCCAGAGAAATTGATTTGTCCGTAACTTCTTGTCTCCGTAGTTCTTAATCGAAAGTATTTTCCGCTGATAGCAGGAAATTCAGCAGTAATCATGTGAGCACTGCCTTTTGGCGCAAGCGGATCGTCACTACCTGATTTAATTTTAGTAACTAAACTAAAAATCAAACCATCCTCTGAAACTTCAAGCAGAATAGGTTCTTCCGCTTTCGTGCTCGATGAATCATAACCCACTGAAGCAGTCAAAAATGAGATGGAGCCCGCTTCATAAGAATTGTTAAATTCAAATAATAACCAAGCTTCATTTTTTGTTGGTTTTATAATTACAGACTCACTATTGCCTGTTAATTTTTTCAAATCAATAGTTCCATTAGCATCACTGACTTTTTTCACCAATTCTTCAATCGCTCCTTCTCCTTGTAAGGATGGATAAGCAATCACTGCCACGTCCTTATAATAATCTAATTTGTGAGAAGGCTTTGGCAACAGTCTATTAATTATTTTTCCTCCAGAAACATAAGATTCACTCCAAGTGACTACTTGCATTGAAATATCTGGAGTTATCCATGGACCACCACTGGATGACCAACCCGGGCAGTTATGCATAGTGTATGCCATACCTAAACGTTCCGCTTCCCCGATAGCAAACTTTTTCATATCAACCCAATCCTCACTCAAATATTCCAATGGTCCTTTAGGAATACCTGTACCGGCATCAAAGTTAAAAACCCCTCCTATCCCTACTCTCTTCATAGCTTCAAGATCCATAGTAATCCCTTGCTTTGTTACTTGACCATTCATCCAAAACCACATGGTATAAGGTCTGGCAGCAGCAGGTGGATTGATGAAACTATTTTCAAGACCAGAAATAAACTGCGGAGTAAAAGCATGCACTATACCTGTAGGCGTTATGAGTGTAATCAGTCCTGCAGAACCACTCAACTTAAGGAAATCACGACGTTTCATATTCACTTGATTTTTATTTCAAAGAAGGTATGTTTCACATAACCTTACTTTGCTTTTTTTTTAATATATTTTTATTAAACCTTTTATTTTAGCAATGAAATCTACACAACAATTACTTTAGATTCCTAATAAAATTTTATATAATTAACATACTTTCACTACTTCCATATTCAGTAATTGTCCTAATTTTTCAATTTTTGAACTGATATTACCTACACCTACCGCACAATGGTGCGCAGGGCCATGACTATTCCAATCGTTCACAAATTTTCGCGCTCCGATTGAAAATTTATAGCGGCTGTTCGTATTCCCGATTTGTAATATAGGACCCGCTACAGATTCTCCTTCAGCAACTAGCAACAGTAATTTTCCATTATCTGATTCTACTACCGAAAGTAATGTCACTGGACCATTCTTAACCGACATTTCAACAGACAAACCACTACCCACTTTTCCATGATAAACACCCAGTGGACGAACTTTCGTTTTACCTTCGGCAATTGCAATATGACCTGGCCCATCGTGTCCCATCAATACTACATCCGCTGCAAAATCCATAGCATAATATTCAGTAAAAGATCCTCCGGCACCAAAACCGTCCATAATCTTCATGGCTTGCGCATTTTTTATTTCATATTCACCTGCAACAGGAATACCATTTGCTGTTAATAGTGAATTCCCCAAGATGATTGAAGCAATTGCATTTTCGTTTTCAATATTACCAGTCCCTTTGTAATAATAAGCCATCGAACCCAACTGATGTTGTTCAACCAACTTATCTAATGCCACCGAAGTAATCGCAGAATTTAGTAAGTCTTCTGCGGTACAATCTGATTGAACATCAAAAGTCTGTTGGAATAACGTAACTCTTAGTTGCGCTTCTTCTTCTGTAACATTTTTCCTATGTGAGACTAATTCTTCCACTTCCAATAATTCAATATGGCCCCCAAAATGAGCATATTGTTGTGTCAAATCGGTATAAATATCTAACATTCCGCTGTAGTAATGTCCCATACAACCCATACGATTATAAAACATGGTGTGCGCTACTTTAGCTGCTTCTACCCATTGAATGATCTCATTCCAACATTCTGGATCATTATGCAACATCCCAGTTATTTGATGAAACTTAACCCCTGTTCTTTTGAATACATTCGCAATTTCAGGAACAGGACAGGCAGAACAATATGCTAGCCATTCTCCAGTCATTTTGGTACGGTCACTCATCGCATTAAAAGAACTATAATCTATAGCTGCTTCCGGCACCAAATTAAGGATGATTACCGGGACTTTTGCACGTTGCACAACCGGTAAAACTGTTGAAGATAATGCATACGTAGTAACATATAAAAAAATGATGTCTACATCTTCTGTCTTAAATAATTTGCCAGCATCAAATGCCTTGTCTATAGTGTCTACCAACCCTGCATTAACAACATTTGGGTTTATTTCTTCCAGCTTATTTTGTACTTGTAAAACATACCCTTCCAAACGTTCTTTTAATCCATCAAACTGTGGCCAATACGTATCCAGTCCAATACCAAAAAGGCCTATTTTCATTCCGTTATTTTTCATTACTATTTCTTCATTATAATTACTTTATTTCCATTTTTAGAATTCAATGTCATTTAGATTAGAACTAAAAATTTAATAACAAATAAATTATTCTTCAATTAAAGAGATCTAATTGAAGAATAATTGATTTTGAAAATTTATGACTACGCATTAATTCTTTTACAATTAAAGGTATCAAATCTAATGCATCAAAAACTACTTATTTTACCTCTACAACTGCTACAGAAAATGGTTTAAGTGTAACTTTATTATCCATTAACTGAGACTCTGCTGGTGGATTTTCACCAGTAGTCAAATCTACATAATGCACTAAACCGCCTTTTGCTTCAACTGGCAGGACAATTTGCGTTTCTTTATTTACCTTATTAATAAGTAAAATTCTTTTTCCTTTTTTTGTAATAATGGCCTGTGAAGTTATTGACTCTCCCAGCATCCCTTTTCCTGTAAAAGAAGTAGTAACCAATTTATCACCAGGTCCAAAATTATCCACAAGCAATTTCAGTACCCAATACCTTGCATTTGGTTTTCCATTTTCCCAATTCATCATACTTACATCTGGAAACTGAGTAGGATAACCAACTAATTGAGATTCGCCCGCCACATCAATTCCAATCTTTGCCAATTCGACAAAAATATGGGCATACATAGCACCCGCCAAATTCCAATACTCATTTGGAATAGGCCCTGATTCCATTGGTGAGCGCAGAATAACACCTATTTCGTTAATCATGGTAAAGGTATTTGGGGCAAGACGTTTTCTTATACTTTCTATATAGCGTGCTTTATTCAAAAAGGCATCTGCTTTATCAAAAAATGTATATTGATATTCATTTATTGATTGTCCTTCCACTGAAGGCATAGAATAATGGTGATAAGAAATACCTTCTAAAGGAACACCTGGTTTATGATTTTTTGGATTTAGAAAGTATTCAAAATATTCTGGATTATTAGTTTGGGCTACTGAAATACCTACAAATTTTGTTTCAGGAGAAACTTTCTTAAGCTCAGTAACAATAGCGTCATACATTTTAGTGTATAACTGTGGTGAAATATTATGCTCAAAGTCTGGCTCATTTAGTACTTCCCAATGCGATATTTTGTAAAAATGTTCCGACTTATGAAACACACCCAACTCATCAGTAAATCCTCCTTTAGTATACCAACTCAATAATCTGGCAAAGTAACCAGATAACTCCTTCATACTTGGATCCCTAAGTTCTGTCCCTTGATTATAATTCCAAGAGGTTTGAAATGGATCTTCCGGATATTTTACTTCTGAACTAGTTTTCCACATCCAGGCTGGAGTCGTACTGAAATTGATTACCACAGGATGCCCTTTCGTTGCCTCCATGATTGATTCCATAGTGCTATCCAAAAGTGAAAAATCCCAAAAAGTTTTATCTTTTGTTGGTGGTTTTAATTCTGCTACAGCCATTTTAGGATAAGGAAACCACGGAACATAACGAACATAATCAGCACCCAAATCTTTTAATGCTTTAAAGGTTTGCTCATGAATTGGTGATCCTTTTCGAACCATTGGATTTTCTACTACCTGTAAAGTAGGAGTAGTTTTAGATATTGATACTGTCTTGTTCCAATCAACTTTTACAGAATCAATTTTATTTTGCGCATAACTACTGATACAAATCAGCGTTAAAGAACATACGGCTATTATTCCCGATTTTTTTTTCATCAGTTTAATTTATTATAGATTAATTTAAAATATTCGTGATGTTAATTCATTCACTATAGACTTGTGATAATTCAACTTTCGCTAGTCTTCTTTATACATAATACAGCAAATACTTAATTAACTGCACCAAATATATTTATTATAAACACCATGTTTATAGGGTATATTGATATTATGATAGTACTTTTTGATATTTTATTATCTTTGCGTATGGAAAATTATCAAAAGTATTTACCCGTAAGCCCTGATGATCTTAGTTGGGGTCTTTCTGTATTGAATGCCGGAGCCAATAGCATTAAAAAAGATGAACCCTATCCGTCAAAAAATCATCCTTTGCACCATTATTTTAATTGGAATAATGGGCGTGTATTAGATGAGTATCAACTTATCTATATTTCAAAAGGAAGCGGCCATTTTGAATCAGCCTCCTGTAAAAAAATTAAAGTCAGTGAAGGAACTATTATCTTGCTTTTCCCTGGAGAATGGCACCGCTTTAAACCTGATCCAGATACTGGATGGGATGAATTTTGGGTAGGATGTAAAGGTACAATCATCAAAAATATGGAAATCCGGAAATTCATTAATCGTTTTACTCCCGTATTGCAGGTTGGTATGAGTGAACGAATTATATCCCTCTTTTCTGAAATCATTGAAAAAGCAAAAACGGAAAAAATGGGCTATCAGTTTTACATTTCTGGTATGGTACTGCATCTTCTGGGCTTAATTCAGTACAAAGTAAAACAGCTGGACCAAAAACCGAGTGACCATACCGAAAATATTATTACAAAATCACAAGTGATGCTGCGCAAAATTGTAAATCAAAATGTCAGAATGGAAAATGTAGCAGAAGAACTGAATGTTAGTTATGCTTGGTTTCGCAAAGCTTTTAAAAATTACACTGGTATTTCCCCAAAGCAATATTTGCTCCAACTTCGAATTGAACAAGCAAAAATTATGTTATCAGACAATTCAAAACCAGTTAAGGAAATTGCTTTCGAGCTTAATTTTGAATCCGCCAGTTTTTTTTCCAAACAATTCAAACAAAAAACCGGTAAAACACCTGCTATGTATCGGATTATAAGAACAAAAGAAGGATTAACGCGTTGATTTAGAATTACCAGCTATAGTATAAAAACAATATTTTATACTTTTAAGAATTATTAAAGTTCTAAAATCAAAAAAAAGGTGAAACCAAACTGTTGTTTTTTGGTTCCACCTCTTTAAAATTAAATTCTAATTATTTCAAATCATTCGAAAGAAATACTTTTTTATTTCACTGATAAAACGGTCACTGTACTCAATAATCCTGATGGTAACAATGGAGCGTCCGCTTTATAAAATGGCATAGTTGTATAGGTGATTTTTTTAACAATATCTTTTTGTGCATCACCGATAAGTCTATTTACCCACAGATTCGTCACTTTTATTTCCAAAGTGTTTTTTCCTGGTTTCAAAATACCAGTTACATCTACTCTGAATGGTTTTTTCCAAACAATTCCTATTGATTTTCCATTAACAATTACTTCCGCAATATTTTTTACATCCCCTAGATCAATCCATAATTGCCCCGCTTTTTTAAACCAGCTTTTTGGAGCATCAATTGTTTTCGAATAGGTTCCAGTCCCTGAAAAATACTTCACGCCAGCATCTGAATTTTCTGTCCAAGAAGTCAGTTTATCAATCGTAATATTCGAAGGTGCTCCCCTTTCTTTTTGAAAACTCAAGTTCCAGTTTCCTTCTATTGCTGTTAATTTTGTTTCCGTTACTGCCGGCAAAATTTTTGCAGTTTTAGTAGTATTTTCTTTGAATACTACAAATACAGCATCATTTGGTTCTAAATGCAAAGCTACTTTGGTACGACCCTCTTCAAAAGAATATGAAGCAGGTTCTGTTTTTCCTGTTTCAGGATGCCAAATTTCAACCGTTTTTCCAGAAACTCTGAAAGTTGCTTCAATATTTTCGGTCCTGTCGTTGCGGTTGTTTACCCAATACAACTCCTGCTCCGGTAATTCACGGTGTACATATAATAATTGGGTATCGGCCTGTGGTTTAGTATATTCAAAATCTGGTTTAACTGCTAAAACTGTTAACACTTTTTCGATACTTTCTCCTGTATATACTTTTCCGTTACCAATAGATTTCACCGTGTTATCAGCACCCCATAATTCATTTATTACGGCATTAAATGCTGTTTTATCATCCGTTAAACTTGGCGTTCCAATTGGTTTTGGCCCAACAACAATTGCTCCTGCTTTAACTAATTCACTAATTTTATTAGCCACTTTTAATGTCATTTGTCGGCTATTGTCATCCAATGCCAAAACTTTATAATGCATTCCGCTTGGCGTAATTATTTGCCCGTTTTTCACAGAAAGCACATTTAAAAGTGCATCGGCGTTGACAAAATCATAAGTGTACCCTTCGGGAACATTTGGCAATTTTTTTCCAAAAAGGGAAGTGATATTATTGTCTTCTCCATAATAGTAGATAATGTCTGCTACAAATTTACCTTGTTGCAACATATAAGAACTTCTGGATAGATAATCTGTCCAAGATTTAGCTTGTTCCGCCCAAGTTTCATGACGCGTAAACCATTGACCGAATGGTCCAAGTCCAAGACCGGGAACATGCTCATCTGATGGTTGGTGTACCGAAGTATGAATTACAAATCGGTTCAATCCGCTGGCTAATTCCATATCGGCAGTTGGCTTCAAACGCTCCGGCGAAAAGGCAAATGCATTACCAATAGCAGTAAGCGATTCGGCAGCCACTAAATTTTGTCCATAAATATGCGCCACAGAAGCGGATTCACGGATATCAACATTATACGTCTTACCATCTCCGCCTATTGCACCTGGTGTCCACATGGCACCCATAGGAATATCGGCAGTACGTTTTACTTCCATTCCATCTGCAATTAACGCACGACCATTTTCATGGGATTCAGAATAGCGTTTCATTCCGCGTTCGTGTAACAAAGTCGTTAATTGATCGTAATGGTATTCAGATAACATTTCACTCAATGTTTTACGATAATCCCATAAGAATTTTTCACTAGCTTCTGAGCTTTTAATAATCTGACCAGTTAGTGTAGGCATCCAAGGTAATAAACTATATCCTCTTCGTTTTAAAAACTCAGCGGGTAAATTTTGTGTCCAATTTTGCGCTCCTGCTTCCCAACTGTCCGTTACAATATATTGCAAACCGCCTTTATCTCCCATCAATCCGCCTGTAGCATTTTGGTATTGATCCAAATAATTTTCAAAATACGCTTTTATGGCTACCGGATCTAATTTATCTACCTCCAAACCTGTTGCTTCCGGTGAAGCCGGATGATTAGTAATTCCTAATAAAGAAAAACCAAAACGAATAATCTTCCAATTTCCTGCTGGTGGCGTCCAGTTTAATGTCCCATCTGCATTCATTTTATCTGATAAATCAATACTATTTTCTGGTGCAATAACATCCAAAGTATTTGGAGTACCCTTTACATCGATATTTGTAACAGCCGCAAAAGCCGCTTTCTCTTCAAATCGATCAATTTTTGTGGCGCTATGCAAAACAATTTCGGCAACATCAGTCCCTGGCGAAAGTTTTGGAGCTTCATTTGACCCCATCATCGCTGCAAAACTAAAAATAGGCGGAGGATTTTTAAACGTAACCCTGAAATATTTTGCGGTTGTTGCTGAAAAATTAATAGTTTGCTGTACCAATCCTCCTGCCGGAATAAAAATCACTTTTTTGAAATGAATTCCATCATCACTAAATTCAAGAGAACGTGTATCCGCTTTATCTCCAAAAAGTCCAAAAGGTCCTTTATCTCCTCCTCCAACTACAGTTATTCCTTTGAACGTTTGTGGTTTTTCAAAAGCAAATTGTATCCAGGCGCTTTCATCGTTTTTTGTAGAAGGCAGCAAAATAGTCGTTCCTAAGTCTCCGTCTGTAAGTTGGCTACTTGTAAAATTCCCACCACTTGAGGTAATCTTTGGTTTTAAATCGCTTAAATTAATTTCTGCATCCGGTAATTTATAAGCCATAAGACTGATGTCTTCATAATAATCAGCTGGAGCTGCTACCGGTTCTCCCATAAGCATTGCTTCAAAGAAAGGAATGTTCTGGAATGGTCCTGTTTTAGTAGGCGCTTTTGGTAAAACCCCGATGAATTTTTTTCCGCCTTTTACACGGATTTCACTCCAAACCAATTTTTTCATTCCATCTTTAGGGGCAACCCATGGTCCGCCACTTTCACTCCATCCCGGTGAACCAGCAATCGCCATTTCCAGTTTTAAGGAATCGGCTAATTTTGTGGTAAACTGAAAAGCATCCTTCCACTGAGGTGTCATATAGGTCAATCTCTTTTCTACAATTTGTGGAGTTGCTAAAGCTGCATCAAAATTCATAAAACCTCCTATACCTATTCTATTCATCCACAAAAGATCTTTAGCGATTCCGTCTTTAGAGATATTACCATTCATCCAATGCCACCATACACGAGGCTTTGCAGAATTTGGAGGTGTAGCAAACTCTTTTAATAAGTTATCACTCTTATTTTGAGCATAACTAGAGCTACAGGCAAGCATCAAAGAAAATGCTGCTATTAATCCCGAATTTTTTTTCATATTTTTAATTTATGTAGATTGAAATTTATTTTAAATTTTACTGAAGTACCTATTAAAACCAATCACAGATTGCTATTAAAGTTTCCCTTTTTTAATACTGAAAAAGTGTTCTCATTTAAAGATATAAATACTACTGATGTTCTTTTTTGTAAATTAAAGAAATATCAAAAACTTAACTGTCCTACTCAATCGTTATCGCAAACCGGATTTTGATTACTTTTTTTATTATTTCTAATAAAATTTATTTATTGGAAATAATTAATCTAAAAATTAGAAATAAAAAACCAACTCATCTTGAGAAGAAGAGTTGGTTTAAAAAAAATAAATAAAAAAGTTAATATTCAATACGTTAGCATGTGTGTTTTTTAAAATAAAAAAGCAAAACTAATATTTATTTAAAGTCAATTGATTTAAAAATAAAATTTTAGCAAACGTATTTTTAAATCCCTCAAAACTTTTATTACGAGGCTTTTATTTGCAAAAAGAATATTTACCAAACATTTTTTATTGTTTGCTGGTATTCGTCATCTAGTGTTTCTTTGTATGCCAATATTTTGGTAACTTCCAATCGGGTGTTATCAGAAAAAACTAATTCTTTAGAAACAATTCCTTCTAAATTTGTTGGAAAGTGTGATGGAAAAACAGCAATTCCAATTCCGACATTCACCAATCCTACCAACAATTCTACATTGGACACTTCCTGAACAATATTTGCATCTCTGGAGAAACCTACATTTCGGCAATATACTTCTACATCCTCCAAAATTGCGGGACATAAGTCTTTAGTTAACTCTACCCATTTGTCATTACGAAGTTGTTCAATCTTAATTTTTTGGTATTTAGCCAATGGATGATTTTTAGGCATAATGACATTAAGAAATTCATTCTGGAAAACCTGATAATCCAACCCTTTAAAAACAAGTGGTAAGGTAGTAATCCCAATATCGATATTTCCTTTAAACAGCGCTTCTTGAACTGATATTACTGTCGAACATTCTATTATTTTGAAAGTGGTATCAGGAAACTTCAGTTGTAGCTTTTGCAAGACGGCTATAACCTCATTTGTGGGAGACATTTTAGGTATACCTAACTTTAATTGTTTACTTTTTTCACTATTGATCTTGGCGCTTTTTAGCGTTCTGTCCAGCAAATCTATTACACGGCTTACTTCTTTCATTAAATAAGCACCTGCTTCGGTCAATTCAACTTTTCTATTATTTACCCGTTTTGCTTTGTCAAAAAGTTCAAAGCCCAACTCGCTTTCTAATTGTTGAATTTGGTGGGTTAAGGCTGGTTGAGTAATATTGAGTTTTTCGGCAGCTTTACCAAAATGTAATTCTTTAGCAACTACCAAAAATGATTTTAATTTACGTAATTCCATTATTATTGTTTATGACTGTCCGCTTAGCGGACTATAATTATTTTTTTAGCCACGAATTTAAAGAAAGTTGAGTACTTTGACAAATAGTTGCTAACTCAGAAAAGCGTTGTTAACCGTAAGCAGATGAAATAGGTTCGCTAAAGCGAAATACTGATAAAAAACAGATTTTTCACAACACTAATCTGCTGAATCTGCAAAAATCTGCGTGAAAAATTTTTAGCACGCAGATTCCGCAGATTTTATAGTGCCGTAGTCCTATTTCGAATTCTTAATACCAACCATTTGAAAAGAGTTAGATAGAATTTCCACAAATTTCACGAATTGGTGTTTCATTTTTCTTTTAAGGATAAAAATTAGTGACAAATTCGTGAAATTTGTGGCTAAATTTTTTTAGTATTATTTACGGATAGTCATATTTATTGTTTTATAAAGATCCCCTAAGAATCAATTCAAACGGATTTTCGATATGTTCTTTTGACGCGTTTAACACCAATTGCGCAGCCGTTTTGCCCATAGCCTCAAAATCAGTTGAGATTGTGGTGAGTCCATTCATGATAAATTTTTTGAGAGGCGTTTCGTTATAGGAGATGACCCCAACTTGTTCCCCTACAGTTAAATTTAAGGTTATAATTTTATCAAGGATTTTCACCAAATCTTCTTCCATTAAATTAATATAAACTTCCCCTTCATTTACTTCTTCACGGTTAAGATCATGTACTATTTTATAGTTAAAAGCATAGCTATAACAGAAGTTTTTAAACCCTTTGATAATCTCCTCCGAGAAATAGCTATTTTCCGGAAAAATCAATTTTAAAGTGTGGTATTTACTTAAAAGTTCTAATGCTTTGCTGAGCGCATTGTAAATATCCTCTTCAAAATTCTCGTAAACGGCACCATAATTCCCTGTAATTCCTTCAATCTTTTTACCTACGATAATTAATTTTTCTTTTGGTATTTCTTCAATCAATAACTGGTATCCTTCCGCCTTTTCAATAAAATGGGGAATGATAACATAATGGGTATACACACTTTTTTGTTGGTTTAACAATTTTTTGAACAAACCATAATCATTATTATAAATATAAAAATCAATAGCTGCTTTTTCGCCCAACGTCTCCACAAAAGCATCGTAAATAATTTTCTTATGAGCGCTCAATTTATTGAACATCAAGAATATTTTTAAATCCTGGGAGATATCCGTATTGGCAATAAAATAACCTTTTCCATGAAAAGCTTCTAAAATGCCCATTTTACGTAGTTTATTATATCCTTTTTCTATCGTAACCCTGGATATTTCGTATTGAAAACTCAACTCATTGATCGACGGCATGGCATCCCCTTTTTTAAGAATACCTTGCTTTATGGCATTCAAAACTGCATTGACTAACTGTTGGTACTTTGGAGTAGCAGAAAGTTCATCAATCCTGAGGCTATCAATTTTCGACATTTTTTTCATACGAATTTATTCTTGTGTTTTTGAATCATAACGATTTCAAAGAAATTCTAAATTATTAAGAAGCTAATTTTATTCACAAATAGAAACTACTTGTAATTAAGTAAATGTACTTAATTTGCATTTAAAAGCGAAATTATTTTAAAAGTCGAAATTTAATACCTTTTTAATTGAATTCAATTTATTCATTGTGTTAAAAAAACACAATAAACTAAATAAACATAAAATTCTAATTGTAAAAAAGTGCTTATTCCCCCAAAAAAAAACATTGTTCAGGAATAAAGGTACTCCTCAAACAATGTTTCTATTTTAAAAATTTAGTGTGATCCAAAAGTAAAAAACAATACTTTTATTTATCTGCCAAAGTCATCCTGTAAACGAACAATATCCTCTTCATCAGAAGGGTTTTCAGGGTCTGTATGTTGCCAAATCTCGGCTACTATTCCCCATGAATCCAGACCTATTAAGCGATGACGTTCGCCTTCGTCCATTTGGATAAAAGTGTCAGGTGTAAGTTCCTGAATTTCTCCCTCTTCATCTGTGGCACTGGTTTTAACACCTACTACACCGGCAAGTATTTTCCATATTTCTGCTCGGCGAAAGTGATATTGCCATGACAAACGTTTGTGAGGTGCCACCACCAATATTTTCGGGCTTAACTTATTGGTAATTTTAATCGTTTCCATTTCAAGCTGAGGAAAAAATTTAGCGGCAAAAGCAGGCGCCTGACTTTCATCAATTACAAAAAAACCTCCCCATGGTCGAGTTTCATCTTGTTTAACGACTGTGAAATTTTCTTTTTTTAATGCTGCAGCAATTTGCTCAAAAACAGCGCTCTTGTCTAAAGTAGTAGCGATAGTAAGATTCATTTTTATTTGTTTTAAAAAGTAAAAAATATTCGATTGATTGTATTTCTGTATATTTTAGTTGCTGTAAATGATAAAGTCATTTGCTTCCAGTTTTGCTTTTCCCATTAGGATTTTTGCTCCTTTTGGAAGGCTTACTTTCTTTACCGAACCAAAGTTAATTACCACGGTAATTTTATGTCCTTCAAAAGACCGGGTAAACAAAATTTGTCCATCTTTATGCTCTAGCCTGTCGTATTTTCCATACTGCAGGACTTTTTCAGTATTGCGTAAGGCTATCAGCTTTTGATAGCGATGAAGAATAGAATTTTCTTTTTTCGCTAAATCCTGAACATTGATTTGTTTGTAATCCGAATTGGTTTTAATCCATGTTTTTTCAGTTGAAAAGCCAGCAAAAGCATTTCCATTCCATTGCATTGGACTTCGGGATTTGTCTCGGTTGTGCTCATTTCCTTCCAAAAGTGCTTCATCGGGACTTTTACCTTTGCCCAAAGCCAATTGATAATGAGTTTTTCCCTGAATATCGACCATCTCTTCCACGTTTTTCGCGATGATATTGTGCATTCCAATTTCTTCTCCGTAATAAACAAAAGGAACTCCTTTTGCCGTAAGCATCAAAGCTGCCAAGGCCAGTGCTTTATCAGGATTCCCATCGGCTAATCGGTCAATCATTCTTGGCATATCGTGACTTCCAAAAAACAACGTTGGGTAATTGCTCCTATTTTTTTCCATGCTTTGCAACTCATCAAAAATACGTTTCGAAGAAAATGTTTTGATGCTTCCAAAGTTGAAATTAAAAACAACATCCAGTAAATCCTGTGATTGGTATTGCTTTAAAACCTCAATTTTGTCGCTTCCTATTTCGCCAACAATGAAACGGTTGTCATACTCGCTGACGGTCGATTTTATCATTCGCATGGCATTTTTCACACCTTTTTGATCGATGTCGTTGCTATGTACTTGCTGTCCACCTTTTATCGGATTATCAGCTGTAATTCCATCGGTGGTTAAAAAATTAATCACATCCAGTCGAAATCCATCGACACCGCTTTCCAACCAAAACCGAAGTACTTTTTGAACCTCAACAACCACTTTAGGGTTAGACCAGTTGAGATCCGCCATTTTTTTATCAAATTTATGATAGTAATATTGATTCGTCAAAGAGTCTTTTTCCCATGCAGTTCCTCCAAAAAAAGATTCCCAATTGTTCGGTTTATCTTTCCAGATGTAATAATCACGGTACGGATTATCTATTGATTTCTGAGATTCCTGAAACCACTTGCATTCCGTAGAAGTATGATTCAGCACCATATCCATAATCACTTTGATTCCTCTTTTATGGGCTTCGTTCAAGAAAGTATTGAAATCAGCTTTACTACCATAGGTGGGATCGACCTCGTAATAATTAGCAATATCGTAGCCGTTATCTACTTTTGGAGAAGTTAGAAATGGCGTGAGCCAAATTCCTTTTATACCTAGCCCTTTCAAATAATCCAGCTTATTGGTCATTCCTTTAAAATCGCCATATCCATCGCCATTGCTGTCTGCATAACTGGGCATATAGATTTGGTAAAACACCGATTCTTTCCACCAATTTTGTGAGTACTGCGTATTTTGTGCCACTACTAAACTAGTATTAAACATAATGAAAGAAAGTAGCGCAACGATTAACAGATTCGATTTCATAAGCAAATCCTTTTATTTTTTCTGTTGAAAGTTATAATCTACAACAATACCGTTCACCAGCATTTTAGAACCTTCATAGTTTATTTTACCGCCTGATGGAACACAAACAATTACCGCTGCACTTTCTGGTGCAATTTTTATTTTAGCCGAAGAAGAAACGTTACGGGCAACAAAACGTCCAGAAACTGTATTATACAAATCCACTTTTTTTCCTTGCTCTGTTTGTATTGAAACTTTTTTCTTAGTGGTATAAGGGTTATAATATAAAAAAGAAGGATAAGCTTTATCACTATAAAAATCAGTTGCCAGTAAATTCAATTGTAAAATCCCCGTAACATTGGTTGCACGGATAATACTTCCAAAAATACCAACATGCCCACTGCCATAAACACTAAATTGAGATTCCTCAGGATTTTGACCCAGTACCCAAAGCGGTCCGTCTCCTTGTGCCACAGGTCCTTTTAAATTTTCATACGCTTTATAACTCGATTGACGAATGATCCCCTCATATCCAATTACTCCTTTGCTAACCTCAGCAAGATGCGGAATCGTTTCGTGCTCATCCGGCATGTACTGCGGATAAAAAAAACGCGATGCATTAGCTGCATTCAACATCCATTTACCAATTGCCGTTGCGTAAGATTGATTGTAGCGAACCATTGGAACCAACGGCCAAGCCATATCATAGGTATTCATCAAAAAGCCATATCCACCATGATCTACCGTACTGCCAACTGTTCCTGAAATATCAATTCCATTCCAGTTACCAACCAATACTCCCCAGCCTTCACGACAAATTGCAGTTCCGTCGAAAGTCCAACCCAACATTTTATCCGTGTCGTATTGCGTCTCTTCTTCTGCATTTATTCTTGCCGCTAAATAAGCACCAAACGGCATTAATAATTCATACGTTGGATTTATAGGTTGTGATTGTAGCGCGGATAAAGCACTTTTGGCTCCTTTTAAATATCTTGGGTCTCCAAACTTTTTATACGCTGCATATAAAACCCAGGCATGTCCCGCCGCTGCATCGGGCTGCGCACAAATATTATTTTTCATGGGTTTCATTTTGCCGTAATCAAAATAGGAATAGTCATAATTCCCATTCAAAATAGAATCGGCCTTAAAGAATTTTTCGGCGATACTTTTAGCGATACCATCGAAACCGGGTTCGTTAGGATATTTATCATAAACGGCATAAAACAAGAGATTCGGATACACATCGTACCACCAGTCACGACCATAACCACCGCCCAATAAAGCGACTTCCGGGCACGTATTATTCATCATAATATCCCAACCTGTTTCGGTATTAAAATAATTTTTCAGCATACCAACATAATTCAAATTTTGTTGCTTGCTTTTGTCTATTCCTACTAAACTCGCTCCTAATGTCGCTCCCATTGTAGCCAATGCTTCATGGAACATCCCTTTGTTATTTTTCCCTTGTCTTACATCGGCCACTGCAGTGTAAATCCCTACAACGTCTTGAGGAAAATTCTTTTTGCTGCTGTCGATCCATACCATAGGCCAATATTTACCTTTGGCATTGAAATCATATACGGTACTATCAAAACTGACAGCCATTTTTTTATAATCGATGATTTGAAATGGCTTTGGCAGGTTTGGCATCTGATCCACACGAGCTATCTTTTGTTGTGTTACCTGAGCTGTTGTGTTACTTCCGAAAAAGATAAAAAACAAACCAGCGAAAGTGATTTTGAAAATAGTATTCATTTCTTATTTTGATTTAATTGTAACTCTATTTTTTTAATCGGTATTACACCATTTTTTCAGCAACTTCGTTAAGCACTTTGCTATCAATTACGGGTTCATCAGGAGAAAGTAATTTTCCTTCTGCTATAATTTTTTTGGCTACAAAAATTGAACTCAACTGCAATATAGCAACAATTACAATAGCGTAACGCAACGCAATTTCAGTAGAAATAGCATAAGCCAAAACTAAGAATGTTCCTGCTCCTAAAAATCGACCCGCAAACAAACCTGCTTCATGGTTCAAGATATAAGTAAATTCGCCTCTTTTCTCTATTTTCGAAACAATATCGATTACTTTAAATTGAATTGGAAAATACGCCAAATCCATCAGCGGTTTTGCAATCAGCAACAATAAAATAAATATGATTACACCGGTTTGATTGAATAACAACCCATTGACTACTGCTCCTAAAGCAAATAAAACGAGTCCCGCTGTAAATATTTTTATTCGGTCAGAAGGTTTTGAAATCCTTCCTAAAACATACATAATTACCGCTGCGATTATAGCTCCTATGGATTGAGCAGTTCCTAATGCTCCTTCCTTCCCTATCAATAACATAATCAGCATGGCGGGTGCCGTTACCAGAAATCCCTGAACCAGCCCTTTCAAGACTGACAATGACAGTAATTTATACCATAATTGATGAAATTTAAAAAACACATATTTTTTTTGTTCCGGGTTTTGGAATGTTCCTCTGAAACAAACTATAGAGGCGAAAACAGTCACTAAAAATACTATTCCGGTAATGATTAGATAGGCTGTATGTATTTGTGCTTCATCTCCACTTGATTCGATAAACCAACCGATAGTAATCGGAATGACAACGGCTATAATGGTGTAGAAAAAAGTTTCCAAACCATAATAATAATTTCGATTCGTATCATTAGTAATGGCTAATGCCAAATAATCTCGGTTTGACCAATAAAAACCAAAAGACAGTCCCATCGTAATTCCGGCAAATCCAATTCCCACCAAGTCAAGTGTTTTCAATGACATCATGATCATCATGGAAACGCCGCTCAGCATCATTCCTGCCGAATATAATTTTCTGATATTAAAATGTTTCAATAAAAATCCATTTAATAAAAAAGTAAGTGGAATTCCTGCATAAATTGTCAGTTGATAGATAACCACCTTAACAGGATCATTGGAACTTCGCATCACATAAGCAGCCACAAAAATATCTATCACAGGCAAAACGATGGCATAAACCAGATTCGTAAGCACTAATATTTGAAAATTGTGAGTCTGACTTTTAAAATGACCAATTTCGGTTTTTAGTTTCTTGAACATTAGTTAAATTTTAAAAGTGAATAAATGTCTTTGATAGAAAACTCAGCACCACAAACAAACTCATCCGATGCACCGTAATAGATGGTAACGCTGTCACCATCAGGATGTACCACATGCCCGTTAGTAAAAACTACGTTCCCAAAAAAACCAGTCAACTCATAGGTTGCGGTAGGTATCATAATAGGTTCTTCTGTTCGTGCAATTACTTTTGTAGGATTTTCTAAATCCATTAAAAAAGCACCTAAACAATATTGATGTGCTGCATTGGCTCCATGATATATAGACAACCAGCCTTTTTCTGTTTTTATGGGAGCGGCTCCGGCACCCACTCTTTTGCTATCCCATAAACCGGCTCTGGTTTTAATGATACAATGGTGATTTCCCCAGTGAAGCCCATCCGGAGAGGAAGTGATCCAAATATAATTTCCACCAATATCAACACTGCTTGGACGGTGTAAAGCGTAATACAAACCGTTGATTTTTTCATCAAAAATGGCACAATCCTTATTGTGTGGAGGCAACATCATTCCATGCGATTCAAAATTTATCCAATCGGTTGTAGTGCGTAAACCCACTCCCACTCCATTGTCAGAAACAGCTGTATAGGTAAGGTAATATTTATTTTCAAGTAAAGTTACCCTGCAATCTTCCACTCCAAACGTTTCCAGCATTCCTTCACCAACTAAAAGCGGATAATTCTCCGGTTCATAAAAATGGTGTCCGTCTTCACTGCACAATAATCTCAGGTGAGATAAAGTAGTTAAATAATCAACTCCTTTATAATTAATTACCCTGGCATCACTTGCATCTAATTCAGGGTCATCCATAGGAATTTCTATAATTTTAATAGCCCCTGTTTCCGTTAAAATAGGAAAAGAAATACTATTTTCTTTTTGTTCCGGCCTTTCAGCTACACGAACAATCAACCATGTTTTTCCTTCAAATTGAAATACACCCGGATTGAGAAGACACGTAATTTGTAAACCCTCTCTACTGGCAGGTAAATCTGCTGGGGACAATAATGGATTTTGTGTAAAACGTTTTGCAATATCTTTCATGCTATTCTATTTTTAGTTTTTTAGTTTTATTTTTTTAAATCCAAATCTATTTCTGACATACGAAAATGAGTAGTTTAACAGTAAATTTATTCATAAAATTCACAACTATTCTATTTATTTATAGATATATAGAATAGTTGTGAATTCTTATTAGACTTAAAAAATTGATATAGATTTATCGAATTCATGTGTATGCGTTGTGAGTTTAGATTTTACTTTTAATCATCAGAAATCAATTCAAAATATAAAAATAGAGAAGTAGCAATTTTTTTATGTAACTGCTACTTCTCAAGGGATATTAATTAAAACAAACCACTTTTTAATTAAAACTTAATACCCTGAATTTTGTGTCAAAGTCCCTGCTGATGCATCAATTTCTGATTGAGGGATTGGATACAATAGGTGTTTGTCTTGGAAATTTTTTCCATGAGCTGTCAATACTGCTTTTGCAATTCCCCATCTTTTTAAATCCAGCATTCTTTGATTTTCAAAACCAAGTTCTGCTCTTCTTTCTGAAATTAACCACCCTTTTACAGTCGCTTTATCTGTAGATGCTATTCTGTCTAACAAAGTTCCAACTGGTGCAGTTCCGCCTGTAGCTGTTACTGTAGTTCTTGCTCTGGCTCTTATGATGTTGATAATAGCAATTGCTCCAGGATAATCTCCCGTTTCATTTAGTGCTTCAGCTTTCCAAAGTAAGGCATCTGCGTAACGCATGTATACTTTATTGGTAACCGCATCATCATTTCCTTTATTGCCGCCATCCAGAGTTCCCAGCATTTTATTTACATTCTGATTCGCTGCATCTACTGTGTAAAATTTTCTTGGATCATTTGGTTCAAATGAGTTTAAGAAATCGGTGCTTGGAGCAAAAAATCCCCATCCTAAAGGAGCACAAATTCCATTGCCTCTTCTTGGAGTTGTATTGGACTGATGGTCGTAAGAAAATATAACTTCATTATCGATATACTCTTTGGAAGTACTGAAGTTATCGAAATAATTAGCATTTAAGCTATAGCCAAGTGGCGCTAACTCATCTACTAAAGTGATTACTTCTGACCATTTTTCAGTGTACAAAGCAGCTTTTGCCTGAAGTGCTATCACAGCACCTTTAGAAACTCTCCACTTTTCACTGGTAGAAGAATATTTGCTGTTTGGCATTAATCCTTTTGCTAAAACTAAATCTGCTTTAAGTCTGTCCCAAACCAATGTTTTATCAGCTCTCACTGCAACATCAAAAGCTTCCTGATATGTTTTTACTGGCGCTAAAATTAAGGGTACATCACCAAAATTAGTAACCAAAGAGAAATAGTAGTACGATCTTAAGAAATAAGCCTCACCCAACAATTGGTTCTTTCTGGCAGTAGTAATTCCTGTAATAGCTTCTATATCCGATTTTGTTAATAATTCAATCGCGATATTTAGTCTTTTAATCCCTTCATAATTATATTTCCATAATCCGTTTGGACCACCGTTGGTTGAAGTATAACTGAAATTGTTGATTTCATCGATCCATGGCTGATCACCATCTGAAGCCCATTTTTTCTCCATATCATCCGATGCGATATCCTGCATGATATAATCATTTTGAAAAACAAGACCTCCGCCCCAATCCCATTGTGCCAATATGTTCAATCGGTTTGATAGCAATTCATAAGAAGAGTTTACTGAACTTTCTACTGTATTTAATGTTGGAGTGCTGTTTGCCTGGTCCAAAGTCGTTAATCCGATAGGCTCTTGTGTAAGCTCATCTTCACAACTTACCAATACCATCAGGCACATTAGAATACCGGTTTTAAATAAATTTTTCATAATTTATATTTTTTAATTTTTTATTTAAAGTTTAACTCTTACTCCAAAAATAAACGACTGAGATTGAGGATATGTTCCTTTGTCAATCAGTGAAGTAGATTCCGGATCCAAGCCTGTATAGTCAGTTATCGTAAATAAATTTTGACCTGACGCATACAAACGCATGTCTTTTATACCAAGAACCGTTTTATTAAAAGTATACCCAATTTCTAAATTTTTCAATCTCAAATAAGAAGCATCTTCCACAAAAACACTAGAAACATTACCACCACCATTATTGTTAAAAGTAACGCGAGGAGTTGTATTACTTGTTCCTTCACCATTCCAGCTATCCAATACGGCTGTTGTAGAATTGAACGGACGGCTATCATAATTTAAGATTTGTTTCAAATCATTGTAACGGTCTACCCCTTCTACTCCTTGCAATAAGAAAGAGATATCAAAGTTTTTGTAACTCGCATTAAAATTGACTCCGTAAGTAACTTTTGGAATTGGATTTCCAATAAAAGTTCTGTCATCAGCATTTATCTGTCCATCACTGTTTAAATCTTTAAACTTAATGTCCCCAGGTTGAGTTGCATTAGCATTTGAAAATAAATGCGTACTAACTTCCGCTGAATTTTGATAAATACCATCAAATTGATAGCCATAATACGAGCTTATCGGTTGCCCTGTTTCTGTTTTTGTATGTGTAAAATCGTCAGTGATGTTTTTTACAAATTCATGAAGTTTGTTCACTCTGTTTGTTAGGGTAGCAATGTTTGCATTTATACCGTATTTAAACTCATTATCATTATTTTGAAAATTCACACCAAATTCAAGTCCTTTATTGTTGACTTCACCAGCATTTACAAAAGTTCTTTCTATAACTCCTACTGATACTGCAGGTAAGCCCACGGTTAATAAGATATCATCAGTAGTTTTTGTAAAATAATCCGCTGTAAAACTCAATTTATTATTCAAGATTCCTAAATCAACTCCAAAGTTAGTTTGCGTAGTAGTTTCCCATTTCAAATCTGGATTACCATAACGAACTACATTTACAACTCCTCCAGTAGAAGACACCAATGTTTCGTAAGCATTATTTGGTAATTCCTGATTTCCGGCTTCACCCCAACTTGCTCTCAATTTCAAATTAGAGATCCAATCTGATTTTTTCATAAAATCTTCCTGAGATACTACCCAGCCCGCAGAAACAGATGGAAAATATCCCCATTTATTATTCGGTCCAAATCGTGAAGAAGCATCTGCTCTCATTGTTGCTGATGCAAAATATTTGTTGTCATATCCATAGGTTCCAGAAGCAAAATAAGATAACAAACTCCAGTTGCTGGCTGATCCTGAACTGTACGCATTAGTTGTACTTCCATAATCCAGGTATCTGAAAGGATCTGTGGTATTGTCAAAATTTTGTCTGCTGCCACCCATTGCTGCCGCTTTGCTACTGATATTTTCCATTCCAAGCAATGCGTTTATGCTATGCAATTCTTTGAACGTTTTAATATAATTCAATGTATTGGTAAAAGTAAATGTCATTTCCTGACCTCTATTTTCATCTAAACCATTAGGTCTGTTGTTTCTTCCCAAACCATAATATTGATTGGAAGGATCATTGATATTGGCATCTCCAAAGTTTGAAGCAAAATTTTTGTTATGAGAAAATTTGATGTCTACACCTAAATTACTTTTGAATTTTAGCGTTTTATCTCTCAACAAAGCATATTCGCCGTATAAATTTCCAAAAGTTTGAAATGTGTTTCTTTTGTCATCTGTAAAGTGAACAATAGCTATTGGATTTGAAGTGTATTCGTAAATTTTACTCCAGCCATCATTTGGACCCGTGTAAAAAGGTAAATCTGTATACGGATTGCTTTCAGTATAAGTTGGATCTGAAACATCTTTATAAACACCTAAAACCGGTGGACGAATCAATGCATGACGAATAACTCCCGGTACATCTCCACTAGAAGATAATTTATCTTGTTTCGCGTAGCTAATTTGAAGATTGGTTCCCACTTTAAAACGATCTGAAATGTCTGCATTAACATTTGATCTGAAATTAAAACGTTCGAATTGATCATTATCTTCCACTACAATACCGTCATGTCCAAAATAACCTCCGGAAATTAAATACTGTACATTTTCAGAACCACCGCTTGCCGAAACCTGGAAGTTTTTTGATATACCTGTAGTAAATAACTCATCCTGCCAATCCGTGTTAGCCAAATCAGTTCTGCTTCTGTCAGCTGCATAAGGACTAATAGCCGATGCTGCATTTCCAGCAGTATTATGCCAAGCTTGATCTTTAACGGTTAAGTATTGATCCGTGTTCAACATTTTTGGAAGATTGGTGGCAAAGTGAATTCCGGAGTACATATCAACATCAAAACTTGATCTGCCTTTTAGTCCACTTTTAGTTGTAATTAAAACAACTCCACTAGCTGCTCTGGAACCATAAATAGCTCCTGCCGCTGCATCCTTTAATACCGACATCGATTTAATATCTGATTGATTAAGGAACGAAATATCACGGGTAGGTACACCATCGATAACATAGAGAACGTCATTCTTACCAAGAGTACCTTCACCTCTAATACGCAATTTTATACCATCACCAGGGGCACCTGTATTGGCAGCTACAAAAACACCGGCAACTTGTCCTTGCAAGGCTTGAGCAACATCTACCACTCTTGTTTTTGAAAGGTCTGCCAAATCAACCGTGCTAACTGCTCCCGTTATGGAAGCTTTCTTTTGACTGGTATATCCTACGACAACTACTTCTTCTAATTTTTGTGAATCTTCAACTAATACAACATTTATTACAGTGTTTCCTTTAACTGCAATTTCTTTGGTTAAAAATCCTATATAGCTGAAAACTAAAACAGCATTTGAATCAACATTATTAATGGTGTAATTTCCATCAAAATCAGTAGCTGTATTTATAGCCGTTCCCTTGACAGCTACATTTACTTGTGGCAATGGACCACTGCTATCCGAAACTACCCCTTTCACAGTTTGAGCGTACATTACACTCCCTGATACTATTGTCCATAATAAGACCATATTATAAATTACATTTTTTCTCATCAGGAGGAAGTGTTAAATTGGTTAATAAATTGATTGATTTTTTTCATGTTAATAAAAATTAGGTTAATTAAATGCATTAATGGTTTTTTTTGACTTAAAAATCAGTTCATAAAAGTAATTCCAGAGCATAAAAAAAGGTGTACACTATTTCATCAAAAGTGTACACCTGGATTAAAGATGCTGATTTTCAGGATTTTAAAAGATACTTACTATTTAATTTTGTACTTAAGCTGATAATTTTTAGGAGTGGTATTGTATATTTTTTTAAACTCACGGTAAAAATAGGAACGGTTGTTAAATCCGGATTGGTAACACACCTCAGAAACCGTCAATACATTCTTACGCAAAAGTTCAGCCGCATATTTTAATCGTATGGTTCGAATTAAATCACCCGGAGTAAAACCGAAAATCTGTTTGATTTTTCGGTACAATTGCGAGTTGCTGATGCCCAATTCTTTCTCAATAAATAAACTTTGAAGATTTTCATTATCAATATTTTTACGGATCAATTCAATTACTCTTTTTACAAAATCTTTTTCTTCATTATTTATGGGAAGCGTTGATAGATTTTCGGTCAGCGTATCTTGGGTAAAGTGCTTTAAAATTAACTCTTTTTCTTCCAGCAATTTTTGCATCCTTATTAATAAGTGATCGGGATAAAATGGTTTCGGGATATAGGAATTCGCACCGCTTTCCAAACCTTCAATTCTATGAATAACCGAATCTTTTGCGGTAAGCATAATAAAAGGAATATGACAGGTCTTAATATCTGTTTTGATTTTTTTACAAAGGTCTACCCCATCCATCAAAGGCATCATGACATCACTAATGATAATATCAGGGATTTCCTTTTCAAGAATCGCTACAGCTTCTACACCATTAAAAGCTGTAATAATTTTATATTTTTCATTTAATAAATCATTCAGGAATAAATGAATTTCTTTCTCATCTTCGACTATTAAAACTGTTTTCCTACTGTCTTCAAGTCCTTCAAGGGATGAAATTTTATTTGGAATAGCATCGTCCTTGCCAGGGATTTCTTCAAGGATATTCTTAAGATGATGCGAAATCAAAACCGGACTTACTTCTACGTCTAATTCTTTTTCAGAAAACGCCTCTTTGCTGCAAGGAACCAGAATAGTAAAGGTGGTCGCTTTATCAGGAATGCTTGAAACCAGAATTTCCCCTCGCAATACGGTAACCAGTTTTTTAATATAGGCCAGTCCAATACCTGTTCTAAACATATCATTTTCAGCTCCTGCATTTGGGTCAGAAAGGAAAAACCGATCAAATAAAGAATCTAATTTCTGTTTTGGAATCCCTTTACCTGTGTTTATGATGGTTATGTTTAATCTTTTTGGATCCTCATCCTGAATGTGAAACTTGAGATCAATTTTTCCATTTTCTGGAGTATATTTAAAAGCATTTGACATCAGGTTAAATACTATTTTTTCAATTTTATCCTTGTCAAGCCATCCCGGCAATGTTGAAGGGATGTCGAGATTATAGTCAATATTTTTATCTAATGCCCATTCGTCAAACAATTCGGCAATTTGTTCGACCAAGTTTACAAGATCAAATGCTCTTGCCGTAACTTCTAAATAATCATATTCGGCTTTTCTGAATTCCAATAATTGCTGCGTTAGAAACAATAATCTTGAAGAATTGCGCTGAATCATCTGTATGAACTTCTGATTTCTTTCGGTGAGATTTGCTGTCTCAGATAGTTTTTGAACAGGCCCGACAATCAAAGTTAAAGGAGTTTGAAATTCATGGGCAACATTAGTAAAAAATGTAAGTCGGTTTTCATGAAGTTCTTCTTCTCTTTTTCGGAATAGTATATTTTGGCTCAAAGATTGACGTTTCTTGTAATAACTGAGTACAAACAGTATAAAAAGGGCTGCCAATACAGTATAAATTACAATAGCAAGATTAGATTGCCAAAACACTGGCTTGATTCGGATATCAATTGCATGAACGGGTTTGCTCCAAACGCCATCACTGTTGGACCATTTTATCCACAAGGAATAGTTTCCCTTAGGAACGTTGGTAAAGGAAATCGTTCTTCGATTGTTAATGAAATTCCAATTCGTATCAAAATTCATCAATTGATAGGCATATTGGCATTTTTCATTATTAATATAAGTCAAAGCTGACAATTCAATGTCAAAAAAGTTTTGATTGTGTTTTAAAACAATCGACGGATTCGTATTTGAATTAGGCGCGATCACCAATCCCTGATAATACGGAATCGCTTGATTTTGTCCGCTGATTTTATTAATGAGAATATCTGGAATGATGGATGATTCCTTTATTTTTTGAGGCAAAAAATAATTAAATCCTTTTATTCCTCCCATAAAAATATAATCTGATTGTGCATCTTGGTAAAAAGCGCCATCGGCAAATTCATTATTTTGAAGGCCTTCGTTTTTTGTGTAATTAATGAATTTTGATCCATTAAGTATAAAATTGGATAAGCCAAAATTCGTACTTATCCAGAGATTGGATTTTTTATCCGAAACAATTCCGTGAATAGTATTATTAGGAAGTCCCTGTTTAACGGTAAAGCTTTTAAATACCGCTTTTCCGTCACTTTTTAAAACTTCCAACAAATTCAACCCAAAGCTGGTACCTATCCAAAGTCTATTTTTGGAATCCGTCTGTAAACACAATATGTCATTATTGGATAGACTTTTAGGATCATTCTTTATATTTTTATAGGTGCGAAATTGACCCGATTCTTTGTCAAAAAGATTCAAACCTCCTAGTCGGGTTCCAATCCAGAGCTGATTTTGATTCTTCGGAATTATTGAAAAAATAATATTACTGCTTAATGCTTTTTCACCGTTATTGGCTGCAACATATTTTTTGAATTCAGTTACTTTTAATTTTTCGCCTGAACGCTCAATTTTACAACGAACCATTCCATAGCCATTGGTTCCTAGCCAAACAAATCCTTTTTCATCCTGATAAATGGTGTATGTTGACTTAAAATAGTCACATTTCTCATTCCCTAAAATTTCCGACCAATTAATAAGTCTTGATTTTTTTAAATCAAAAACAGTAATCCCATTACCATCTGTACCTATGAAAATTAGATCTTCCTTTCCTTTACATAAAGCATATACGGCATTATTAATAATGCTATTGCTTTCATTAAAAGTTGAATACTGTAATAGTTTTTCAGCATTCAGATAAAAATCAGAAGAAAAGCGAAATAATCCCTTGCCTTTGGTTCCAACCCAAAAAGAATTGCCTTCTACTTCCAGAAATGCTCTAACAATACCGCCATCAAGTTCAGGAATTTGTACTTTAGAAATTAAATTAAATGCCTTTTTAAGTGGATACATTTTAAAGATTCCATCACCATCAGTTCCTGTCCAAAGCACATTTTCACTTCCTTGAATTAAGGTTGTAACCTTCTGATTCTTCAGGTATTTCAACCATGATTTGTTAGTATTTTCTCCATTGCTGTCGATAATAAAATAGCCTGACTTGCTGGAAAGAACAAGTCCTTCAGGAACATGTCCAATACAATTTTCAACATTTTTTTCTGGAAGAATCTGATTTTTTTTATCCGATAAAGAGTGTAAAATAGCACTTCCTGTTGCTGTGACTATACAAATTTTCTCTTTGGAAACCATTCCAAAGGTTTTAACGTTTTTTGAAATCAATCTTACTTTTGAAACTGTTTTCTTGTTGTTTTTATTTTCAAGTGACAAAGTATAAAGTTCATTATTCTCAAACAAAACAAGTAATTCACCCGTTGGTGAGAATTCCATTTTTATGACCGCTTTTTTAGAAAGATTTTTAGTTCTTAACAATTGAAATTCAGTTCCATCAAAATACCCTATACCCCAATCTTTTACGGCACAAAATACGTTCTTTGAAGTATCAAGCGCCATATTAAATTCTGATTCTGATAATGGTGGCTGATTTTTTCTGGTAAAATAATAACGTTGAAACGTATCCGTTTTTTTATCATACCGATTAATCCCATGGATCGTTAATATCCAAATTCGACCCGTATTATCTTCGTCTACTTTAAGGATTACCTGATTGCTCAGGCTATTTTCATTGTCTAATTCAGGTCTGAAAATTTTGAAATTATTTCCGTCATACCGATTTAGTCCATCCCATGTTCCTATCCAAAGTAAATTTTCGGAATCCTGAAAAATAGCGTTAACAGAACTATTGGAAAGTCCTTTCGTATTATCTAATTGTTCTGAAGAATATTTCAAATCCAATCCCTTGGTTGAATCTAAAAGAGATTTAAGATTACCATTCTGAATTTCTGGCATTGCAGATCCTTGAACACTATGCGTTACTGCATTGTCTAAAGATGCCTGTTTTTCTTTATTGTTACAAGCAACAAGTCCTATAAAAATAAAGCTGATTAATAAAGTTTTAAATTTCAATGTAAAAAGTATTTTTTGAATTTTTTGGCTTTTCTGAAATGAATAATATCATAATAAATACTATTCCATACCTTATCTTCCTTTTGTTGTTACAACAGGCATGAAGTTAATACCCCATAATTTTAAGGGTACATAACTTATACAAGAAAATAAAATTTAACGAAATCGATATAATTTTTAAGTTCTCAAATGTACAAAAAATAGTTGTCCGTAGAATACCATTAAAGGGTATCTGTTTTTTATATAAGAACGTAAATGTTTTAGCTAATTCTTTTTCAATTCCTATTTAAAACTATAGCACTGAATTCCAAAGCAATAACACAAGATAAATTTTATTATAAAGTAAAAAATTTCTTAAATTTGTATAAAATAGTTTGATTATGGAAATCAGAATCGAAGCTGTTCAAATTGCGGAATCTTTCAATATGAAAAAATTTCGTGCCGATTTTCGTGCCGAAGCACATTCGGGTTCCACTTCCGAAGTGTTTTATGCATTGGAAGAAAACGAGCATTATTTATATGTTTTTGATTATGGTGTTGTGGTCTTTGCCAATTATGATACAGTTGCCAAAAGTGAATTCGTAAACTTTATAAAAAATTATGCCACTACTTTGGTCGATTTGAATTTATCAGAAGAATACCGCATTGAAACTGACGAAACACTACAAAAGGTCATTGTAAAAAACAATTATGTGACCGTTTCCCAAATAGATTCCTCCCTCATGCGAATCGTTATGCTCAATATTGCCCAATCTGTTGCACTGGAATATTACGAAGTATTGACCGACGAACTCATTACCTCTTCAAAACACTACATTCTGGAATTAGAACAACGAGGAAAACTCAGTATCTCTAAAACCAATTTGCTCAAATACATTGGTAAAGTCCTGAATGTAAAAAACAGTATTGTAGATAATTTATATATTCTTGATGATCCGAATTTGGTTTGGGATAATGAGGAACTCAACTTACTCAATCGCCACCTAAAAGCTAATTTTGATATCAATACCCGTTTTAAAGACCTCGATTACCGCCTGCAAATTGTAGAAAACAATCTTACGCTGTTTACGGATGTACTCAACGTACGAGAAAGTTCCCGTTTAGAGTGGGTTGTCATCATATTAATTGCACTGGAAATTGTAATTGCCTTATTTTTTCATTAAAACCTAAAGTCTATTGCGTCTGATTTCCTCTTACTTCACACCATAAAATCTAAAATATTTCTTTGATTCTTTATTCTATAAACAAAGTCCTTTTGTTATTTTTGTTTTTATTACCGTGTAAAACCAAAATCAAGAACCACTATTCGGCTAATTGCCTACAAAATAGTTGAACGAAAATGATTAATTAGCGACATAATGAGCATAATACTTGGATTTAAAACCACAGCTTAATGAATAATCAGATAGAAATATATAAATCTTCAGACAACAAGGTAGAACTTCAAGTAAGTCTTGATAACGAAACTGTTTGGCTAAACAGAGAGCAAATCGCGGTTTTATTTGATAGGGATATCAAAACCATAGGTAAACATGTTAATAATGTATTTAATGAAGGGGAATTGGATAAAGAATCAGTTGTCGCAAAATTTGCGACAACTGCAACTGACGGTAAAACATATCAAGTTGATTTCTATAACCTCGATGTTATTATATCTGTTGGTTATCGTGTAAAATCTAAACAAGGAACACAGTTTCGTCAATGGGCAACACAACGTTTAAAAGACTATTTAGTCAAAGGGTACGCCATCAATGAAAAACGGTTGCAAGAAACTGAGAGTAAGTTTCAAGAATTAAAACAAGCGGTACATTTACTGGACAACATCGTAAAAACTAAAATAGTAACTGGTGATGAAGCGCAAGGGTTACTAAAAGTGCTGAGCGACTATACCTTTGCATTGGATATTTTAGATCAATATGACCATCAAACATTAAAAATAGCAGCAACCGATACGAAAGAAGTTTTCAAAATATCTTATCCAGAAGCTATGAAAGCTATTACAGGATTAAAGACTAAATTTGGTGGCTCTAATTTGTTTGGCAATGAAAAAGATGATTCTTTTAAAAGCTCTTTAGAAACAATTTATCAAACATTTGACGGAATAGATTTATATCCCTCAGTACAAGAAAAAGCGGCACATTTATTGTATTTTGTCACTAAAAATCATTCCTTTTCGGATGGTAATAAAAGAATTGCAGCTTTTCTCTTTGTTTGGTTCCTAGATCGTAATGGATTATTGTATCACGAAACAAGAAAAGTTATTGATGACAATGCACTAGTAGCACTAACATTGATGATTGCCGAATCCAAATCTGATGACAAAAACATGATGGTTAAAGTAATAATTAATTTGATTAACAATAAATAAGCACTCCATTAAATATAATAAATGAAAACCTATTACATCCATAACGGCACTGAAAACAGCGGCCCATTTGTCCTGGAAGAATTAAAAGCTAAAAAAATTACAAAAACAACTTTGGTATGGTTCGAAGGTATGGACGAATGGAAATATGCCGGTGATATAGACGAATTAAAAAGTATTTTGACCGTAGTGCCACCGCCTCTAAAAAACATCCCCCCTTTACCAACAGCGGAGAAAAAAATAGCCAGTCAAACTATTTTGGGCTTAGATAAAAATATCTTTTTTTTAGCTTCCGGAATTTTAGCTTTAATCATTGGGACACTCATTTTCGATACCTATCAAGAAAACAGAAGTAGTGAATTAGAACAAAAAAATAACCAAACTGAATTTCGCAACCAACAACTTGAACTTCAGCAAAAAGAGATTGACGAGCAAAAAATACAACTTGCCATCCAAGAAAAAATTGAATCCGAAAGGCTTTCAAACGAAAAAAAAGACTCTATAAATAATAGACTTTTAGAAATCAAGAAAATACTCGTTTATAACAAAACCAATTTAGAGGAGAATAAAATTAAATTAGCGAATGCGAAAGAGTTTAAAATATTAAGATCCATAGACGAAAGAGATGAGGATATTAGCCTGATTGAAAATGATATCAACCATTGGCAAGCTGAAATTAAAAAACTGGAAAACGAAATGTATCGATTGTATTTAAAACTACAAACCGTTCATTAAAATTATTTTTCTAAACTTTCTAAAGTCAGATTGGAAATTACGGATTTATCTTGTTTCAAAACATCATCATCGCTCGCATATTGATCTTTTTTCTTTATCAAAAGCCAGGTGTTTTCCTGTTTCGTTTTTAGTTTTACCAATGCAAATTCGCCTTTGAGTTTTTTTCCATTTAGGATAAAACCAAGATGTCCTTCTTGTAAATCGGATTTTAATTTATTTTCAACATCGTCTCTATCTTCTGCATCAGCTAAAGTGTAGGTTCCATTATCCCAGACGATAACATTTCCCGCACCATAATTTCCTTCGGGAATAGTACCTTCAAAATCTTTGTAATCGTAAGGATGATCTTCCACCATGATTGCCAGTCTTTTATCTGCAGGATTCATCGATGGCCCTTTGGGTATGGCCCAACTTTTTAATACGCCATCTAATTCCAATCGGAAATCGTAATGCAAATGGGATGCGGCATGTTTTTGCACCACGAAAATCAATTCAGTTGATGATTTTTTAATTTCACCTTCGGGTTCCGCGGTGGAATTAAAATTACGTTTTTGATTGTATTTATTCAAAGACATGGTCAATACGATTATCATTGAAATGAATCTAAAATTACAGGTTTAAATACTATAGATAAACGCATTAAGTCAGCCGTCAACAAACAGAAATTATTTACTTTGGACTTTATTTAACTCTTATCTCCTGTATTCTCGTCTAAATTGCTGTGATTATCACCACCTATACTGTAATGATTGTTTTCTTCATCTTCATTCCCAGATTTTTCCCCTTCGTCATCTAATTCTGACCCGGGAATGTCTAAATCTCCACCAGAGACATCTTCGTTAAAATCTTTTTGATTCAATTCTGTCACATTATTTATTTCAACTGGCACTTTATTTTTAGAAATATCTTCCGGATCTATATCCGATTCTTTTTTAAATTGGCTATAAATATCTTCGCTTGGAGGATACAAAAGAGAATCCGGTAATTTATTTTTATCTTTTTTACCTGGTTTTCTTTTATCAAAATTTAATTTATCATTTTTATTATTCATCTTACACTTATTTAATTGATTTACAACACACTAAATTAATCATTTTTAAACGAAAATGTATCTTATAAGTATAAAAAAAATATCCCATTATGCAGTTGGACAGCATTAAATTTCAAAGTTACAAAGACAAAGTTATTCTGCACAAGAAGCTGTTTTATTTTTCAAATATAAAATGACTATTAGAACCCGTAGATTTACTAAAATATGCTGTAAACAAACATTCAATCTAAAATCCAAAAAGTGATATTTTTCTATTCTATTTTTCACATTAATAAAACATAAATCACTAACTTTAAGCTACTTAAATATTTATTTAAATACATCCAAACTAGATTCTTAATTTAAAAAAAATAAAAACATGAGCGCACTAAAAGACAATGTAATTCCAGGAAATCATGGTCAAATTTTTGGAACAAATGCTATAGAAGAAGTGGATTTAATCGAAATTAAAGCCAACGTATTGAAATTAGACGGAATAAAAGATGTGCTTTTGAATGCTGAAATATTTCCACGAGAATTCACGGTTCATACCTCCAAAATGGTATTGATCAATGATATTGAAAACAAAGTAAAATCAGTAGGATTTCATGCTATTCCAAAAGATTTATTTGAACTTTAATATTTTGAAATAAATTTTATCAAATCTTTTACTTTTTAAAATTTCTACTAAAAATAACTCCGATTCAATTAATTGCAAACTATTAAAAAAAATAAAAATGGAAACTAAAAAAACAATTTATCAATTACACGAAGAACACAAAGCGTGGTTAAATAAACTTTCCTTTTATAAAGATGAACTTAAAATTATGGATAACCGAATTATGGAAGTGGCAAAGAAAAACACTTCTAATGAGGTACGCTCCTTAGCCGATCATTTTAATAATCTGCTAGTCATTCAAAAGGAACAGATTGACATCTTAACCCATGATATTAAAAGTCATGAATTGTATCTGGAAGCAGCAGCACGTGACAATCCTAATAGTATTGATCATGAAAAATTTTCTGACCATAAAAAGCACCGAGAAGGTATCGCTGTTTTTGAAAAAATATTTAAAGAATTGAGAGAAGAATTGATTGATTTTCTATCGAAATGGATGTGAATTGGACGATTTACAAAAACTAAAAGCATCTTTTACGACTATTCCTATGGAAGTCTTAGTATCGAATACATTTTAAATTTTACCTGAAAACCATTTCCTTTACAAGCATAAACTTCAAAATGCTTATCAAACTACTATTGTCTTTAGCAAACCAGAGCGCCAATTAAAATTTAAAGAAAAATTAGTATTCCAAATTTGGTTTTTATTTATCCATATCGTAATATTGCAATATAAATATATAACGATGGGAATTACTAAATCAGAACATTTCACAGACGAGCAAAACGAATTGGCAACATTGGCGAAAGCCATAGGTCATCCTGCCCGAATTGCTATAATAGAGCATCTCATAAAAGTAAACAGTTGTGTATGCGGTGATATCGTAAATGAACTTCCTTTGGCACAACCTACCGTTTCGCAACACTTGAAAGAACTAAAAAATGCCGGACTTATAAAAGGCAATTTTGAAGGAAATGCCATTTGTTATTGCCTCAACGAAGAAGGTTTTAATAAAATAAAAGGCTTTTTTCAGCACATTAATACCTATTTAGAAAATAAGAAAAATCAATGTTGTTAATTTTTAAATCACTAGAATCATGAAATTATCAGAAATTAAAAAACAGTTGAGCACGCTAGACAACGTTGCTTTTGTATTGCCAAACGGAACCTTTGTTCCAGAACATTTTCACGTAACCGAAGTGGGTTTAATTACCAAAAACTTTATTGATTGCGGTGGAAAAGTTCGAAAAGAAACCGTAGTAAATTTCCAATTATGGGATGCCAATGACTTCGAACACCGCCTAAAACCACAAAAACTTTTGGACATCATCGCACTTTCAGAAAAAGTATTAGGAATCGAAGATTATGAGGTTGAAGTTGAATTCCAAGCCGAAACTATTGGAAAATACGACATTGGGTTCAACGGAACAGCATTCACTCTTTTAAACAAACAAACCGCTTGTTTAGCACAAGATCAATGTGGCATTCCTGCAGAAAAACAAAAAGTAAAATTATCCGAAATCCCTACGCAATCAAGCTGTTGTACTCCTGGAGGAGGCTGTTGCTAATTTTTTAAAACTATAAAATGTCTTTAACAAAAACCATCCTATTTCCAGAAATCGAAAAAACAATCCATGCTTTTGATTTTGAAACCATCGCAGCAGAACGCAAAATTATTTTGCAACCGCTTATTGATTTTATTCAACACAAAGTTACTAACCAACAAGAAGTTAGGCTGAACTTGATTTGCACTCACAATTCCAGAAGAAGCCATTTATCGCAAGTTTGGGCACAAACAGCAGCAGCTCATTTCAATATAAAAAATGTATTTTGTTATTCTGGAGGTACCGAAGCAACGGCTTTATTTCCTATGGCTGCCAAAACACTAGAACAATCAGGTTTTAAAATTAAAACCATTGCAGTAGGGAATAATCCAATTTATGCCATAAAATATTCCGACAATGAACATCCAATTATTGGTTTTTCCAAAACTTATGATGACGATTTTAACCCACAAAGTGAGTTTGCAGCCATATTGACTTGCTCACAAGCAGATGGAGGTTGCCCCTTTATTGCAGGTGCTGAAATGCGTATTCCTATAACATTTGAAGATCCAAAAGCATTTGACAACACACCACAACAAGCAGAAAAATATCAGGAACGCAGTTTGCAAATTGCAACTGAAATGTGCTATGTATTCTCCCAAATAAAATCATAATAATGGCCTCTAAAAAAAGATTAAACTTTCTCGATAGTTACCTTACCCTTTGGATATTTCTGGCAATGATAATTGGCGTTTCCATTGGATACTTCATACCTTCCAGTAGCGGTTTTATCAATTCTTTTTCAAGCGGAACAACAAATATTCCTTTGGCAATTGGATTAATAGTAATGATGTATCCGCCATTGACTAAAATTGATTTTTCAAAAATTTCTTTAATGTTTGAAAAGCCAAAATTACTCACCGCCTCTTTTTTAATAACCTGGATTGTTGGTCCGTTTTTAATGTTTTTATTGGCAACATTCTTTTTGAAAGATTATCCGGAATACATGACCGGTTTAATCATAATTGGGATTGCACCTTGCATTGCGATGGTAATTGTTTGGAATGAATTAGCCGAGGGAAATAGAGAATTAACGGCTGGGTTAATCGGAATTAATAGTTTACTTCAAGTTTTCTTTTTCGGTTTATATGCCTATTTTTATCTGGAAATCATGTTGCCATTATTCGGAATAAAAAGTTTGGAATTAAATATTACGGTTGCCCAAATTGCTACAACAGTTGGAATTTATTTAGGAATTCCATTTGCATTGGCAGTAATTAGCCGCTATGCCATCAAGAAATACATTGGTGACAAATGGTTCAATCAAAAGTTTATTCCTTTCGTTTCTCCAATTACGTTGATTGCTTTGCTTTTTACAATCGTAGTCATGTTCAGTTTAAAAGGGGAAATGATTGTTGATTTGCCACTGGATGTAATTCGAATTGCCATTCCGCTTGTCATTTTCTTTACCATTATGTTTTTCCTGATGTTTTTTGTTTCAAAAAAAATCGGAGCCAATTATAGAGATGCTGTAGCACTTTCATTCACTGCATCGGGAAATAATTTCGAATTGGCAATTGCAGTTTCCATTGGAGTTTTCGGTATCAATAGCGGACAGGCATTTGCAGGAGTTATTGGTCCATTAGTCGAAGTTCCGGCTTTGATAATTTTAGTAAATGTGGCTTTTTGGTTAAGAAAAAAATACTATCAATCTAAGTAATTTCATAAATAAAGATTTTAAAACATAAGTACACCGTTTTAAATTAACACAAGGCTCCCAGACACTTTTTGGGAGCTTTTTTTGTTTCAATACCATTAGACCCCCAAATACAAAATATTTATTTCAACAAAAGTGGTATTTAATTATAAATACCCTATTTAAAACACCCTTTTTCGAATAATTACTAATTAATTTCAAAAACACACAATTAAGTATCTAAATTAAGTATTAATACTTATATTTGCCTAATAATACTTAATTAATGAGATTATGATTAAAGTAATAGTAGTCGGAAACGGCATGGTAGGTTACAAATTTTGTGAAAAATTCATTGCAAAATCAGGACAAGAAGAATATCAAATCACCGTATTTGGAGAGGAACCAAGACGCGCATACGATAGAGTTCACTTGAGTGAATACTTTGCGGGTAAAAGCGCTGACGACTTATCATTATCAACATCAAATTGGTATGAAGAAAACAACATAATCCTAAATACCTCTGAATTAATCACTGATATTAATAGAGAGCAAAAAACAATACATACCCATTTAGAAAAAATACATACATACGACTACTTAGTTTTAGCTACAGGTTCAGCTGCTTTTGTACCGCCTATTGAAGGTGTAGATAAAGAAGGGGTTTTTGTATACAGAACCATCGAAGATCTGGATGCAATTATGGCTTACGCCAAGAAAATAAAGCAAAATGGTGCTACAGAAGCTGCCGTCCTTGGCGGTGGATTATTAGGATTAGAAGCTGCTAAAGCGGTATATGATTTAGGGTTAAATCCACATGTAGTGGAATTTGCTCCTCGATTGATGCCAAGACAGCTTGATAAAGGGGCAAGTGATATGTTGCAATCAAAAATTGAGGAACTCAACATTAGCATTCACCTTAACAAATCAACACAATATATTGCTGGTGAAGATACTATAACAGGAATGATGTTTGAAGGAGAAAAACTCCTAAAAGTAGATATGTTGGTAATTTCTGCAGGGATTAAACCTCGCGACGAACTAGGAAGAGTTTCCGGACTTGAAGTAGGAGTACGAGGAGGAATTGTAGTAAACAACAAGATGCAATCTTCTGATCCTTATATCTATGCGATCGGAGAAGTAGCACTTTACAATCATATGATTTATGGTCTTGTAGCTCCTGGATACGAAATGGCCGATGTAGCCGCTGAACAAATCCTGAAAGGGGCAAAAACGATGAGGGAAACCATCGATATGTCTACACAATTAAAATTAATTGGTGTTGAAGTTGCGAGTTTTGGTGATCCTTTTATAGAAAATGAGGAGGTAACCGCCATTGTTTACGAAAATAAATTCAGTGGAATTTATAAAAGAATCAATGTTACCAAAGACGGAAAAACACTTTTAGGTGGAATTTTAGTAGGTGATTCAAGCGATTATAATGGATTGTTCCAAATTTATAGCAACGCCATGAAATTGCCTAAAAATCCGGAAGATTTGATTTTGGGTTCAAGAGGAGGAGAAAGTTCTACTATGGGAAGTGCAATGGACTTGCCGGACACTGCCGTAATTTGTTCTTGTGAAAATGTTACCAAAGGAAGTATTTGCTGTTCTATTACAGACGGTACTTGCGAAACTCTTTCAGACGTAGTGAAATTGACCAAAGCAACAACGGGTTGTGGTGGATGTAAACCAATGGTTGTAGATTTAGTAAAAGAAACCCAAAAATCATTAGGAAAAGAAGTCAAAGATGTGGTTTGCGAGCATTTTGCTTATAGCAGACAAGAACTATATGATATCGTAAAAATCAACAAATTTACCAATCACAATGAGGTGTTGGGTACTGTTGGAAAAGGAGATGGATGCGAGGTTTGTAAACCGGTTTTATCTTCCATATTCTCCAGTATATATAATGATACTGCCAACAAACATGTCGTCGAACAGGATTCAAATGACAGATTCTTGGCTAATATTCAACGTAACGGTACTTATTCTGTCGTGCCTAGAGTTACAGGTGGGGAAATTTCAGCCGAAAAACTAATCGTATTAGGTCAAGTAGCCCTAAAATACAATCTATATACCAAAATCACAGGAGGACAACGTATCGACTTATTTGGTGCCGAATTAAACGATTTGCCTGAAATTTGGAAAATACTTATCGACAGTGGTTTTGAAAGTGGACATGCTTATGGTAAATCATTACGTACCGTAAAAAGCTGCGTAGGGAACACTTGGTGTCGTTATGGAATGGATGATAGTACCACTTTTGCCATTGAATTAGAAAATAGATACAAAGGATTGCGTTCACCTCATAAAATCAAAGGTGGAGTTTCTGGTTGTATCAGGGAATGCGCCGAAGCCAGAGGAAAAGATTTTGGAGTTATTGCCGTAGATGGAGGCTGGAATCTATATATCAGTGGTAATGGAGGAGCAAATCCAAAACACGCTGTTTTATTTGCGGAACAAGTTGACAAAGAAACTTGTTTGAAATACTTAGATCGCTTCTTGATGTTTTATATCCGTACAGCAGGACCATTAGTACGAACTTCTACTTGGCTAGAAAAACTGGAAGGTGGACTAGATTACTTGAAACAAGTAGTAATCGAAGATAGCTTGGGAATAGCTAATGCATTGGATGTCGAAATGCAAGGATTGGTTGATTCATACGAATGTGAATGGACTCAAGTTATTGAAAATCCTGAATTACAAAAACGTTTTAGACATTTCACCAATTCTGACGAGAGAGACGACAATATTGAATTTGTACCAATAAGAGATCAAAAAATGCCGAAATCTTGGTAATCAACCGTTTTTAAATAAAAACAACTACTACATTATATACAACTAATTAACTCTTTCCACTCTCGATTCCCTCTCTAAAAGAGAGGGTTGAGATGAGGAAAAATTAAAAGATTATTCAAATGGAAAATATTCTAAATCAATACGAAACCGTTTCTCTAAACGATGTAAAAATATGGTTCAAGGCAGGGAAAACATCTGATTTTCCTAGTAATGGTGGTGGTTGTATCAAATACAAAAACAAACAGATTGCCATTATAAAATTTGACCGCAGAAACGAATGGTACGCCTGTCAAAACCTATGCCCTCATAAAATGGAAATGGTGCTTTCAAGAGGAATGATTGGTTCTGCTGATGATATTCCTAAAATAGCTTGTCCTATGCACAAGAAAACATTTTCTCTTGTAGATGGTTCGAATCTGAATGGTGATGATTTAAAAATTGCTACCTATCCTGTAAAAATTGTAGAAGATGAAGTATTCGTTGGCTTTTTGGAATAATTACGTATCTTTGATTTTAAACATTTCAAATGACAACAACACCATTCCAGAACGCAAGTACATGGATTGATGCAGAGAATGCTCAAGATCCAAACCACGAAACATACCAATCTATAACCTATCCAAAGGAATTATTATATTCGAATCGAATGTATAAAAGACTGATGGATTTTCATCCAAATGCTTCAGAATCAGTTCAAATTGCCTCTAAAGCACAACACATTTGCCGATGGAAAATAGCACGGGAATCCTACCCTATGGATCGTGTGGGTTATTTAAAATGGCGCGAAGATTTGAAAAAATTTCACGCCAAAACAACCGCTGTTATTTTAGAAAAAGCGGGGTACAGTGAGGAATTTATCGCCAGAGTTTCTTTTCTGATTGAAAAAAAATTACTTAAAAAAGACGAGGAAACACAACTTTTAGAAGATGTAATTTGCTTAGTCTTTCTAGAATACTACCTAGACCCTTTTGTACACAAACACGACAGGGAAAAAATGAAAAATATCATTCTGAAAACTTGGCTTAAAATGTCTGAAAAAGGACAGCAGGAAGCCTTAAAAATCAATTACAGTGCTGCGAATCTTGAATTGATCAAAGAGTCTCTTGAACTGTAATCTGATTTCGTTATGACAAAAAGCGCCAAAGGATCATCTATCGATACTATTTCATTTAAAAACTTAAGGCGATTGTATCTTTTCGCCTTATTAACTATTGCCATTACAGTGTTGTTAAGCCAGTTGTTGATACAATACAACCTTAACAGCCAACTGAGTGATTCCCGAATAATCAATATTTCGGGAAAACAAAGAATGCTGAGCCAGAAATTGACGAAAGAGGTTTTAATTTTAAATTTCGTAGCGGATACTGCCAAAAAAAATGAGGAAATCACAAGCATCGACGAAACGCTTTCGCTTTGGAAAACTACCCATTTTAATTTAGAAAAAGGAAATGACAGCCTTGGTTTTCCAAAAGAAAAAAGCAAAACCCTTTCGGTATTATTTAAGGCAATCAAACCTAATTTTGACAGTATCGTTAATGCTACAACCCTTTTTTTAGAAAATAAAAAACTAAATACAAAAGAATCCGAAAATCAAAAATTAGTACAAGCTATTCTTGAAAACCAAGTAGTTTTTCTTTCTAAAATGAACCAAATTGTTGATGAATACGACAAAGAGGCGCTAGAAAAAGTGACGCTGCAAAGTAAAACGGAATATGCAATTTTAGTGTTTACGCTATTTGTTTTATTACTGGAATTCTTGTTCATCTTTAAACCGACAAATCAAAAAGTAGAAAAACTTATTTCTAAACTGTTATCTTCCGAAAAAAAGGCATTAAAACTCGCTTATAACACCGAAATAATTAGTGAAATAAAAGAAAATTCTGTTAAAGAATTAAAATCACTCAATTATGCCATGGAGAATACGTTGCTCTATTGCCGCGTTGCCCCTGATGGCACCGTGATTCATATTGGCGAAAAATTCTCAAAACTACTGCAATACAACCCATTTATTTCTGACAAGACCTTTTCTCAGGTTTTGACTCCAATAGAAAAAGAGCAAATCGTAATTGACAGGATTCTTGCCGAAAAACAACGAAGTGGTTGGCAAGGAGAACTCAATATTACCAATAGAGACGGAGAATCGCTCTGGCTCGACTTATCAATGGTTCCTGTAACCATAAAAAAAGAAGAATCTGAATTATTGATTATCTGTTTTGATATTACCGAGCGTAAGAAAGCGGAACAGGAGGTTGAACGATTGAATACCGAAAATGTAACCGATAAAATCAATCAGCAAAAGATTATTTCGAGTAAGATTGTCGAAAATCAGGAAAACGAACAAAACAGGATTGCCAGAGAAATTCACGATGGAATTGGGCAAATGCTTACCGGTTTAAAATTTAGTTTGGAAAGCATCAATCTGGATGATAAAGAAAAAGCTGCCCAAAAAATAGAATATCTGAAAAAATTATCGCTTGACATTATAAAAGGAGTTCGCACCGCCACATTCAACTTAATGCCTCCGGAATTGAGCGATCATGGCATTGTTTCCTCTATTGCAAAACTGACTCAGGAATTATCAAAATTGACAGGAAAGAATATTCTTTTTTATAACAAGACCCATTTTGATAAACGATTGGATTCTTTAATTGAAATTAATATCTATCGACTGACCCAAGAAGCCATTAACAATGCTCTTAAATATGCCGAATCTTCACATATAATTGTACAATTATCTCATAGTAATTCTATTTTGAGTATTACAATTGACGATAACGGAAAAGGATTTGATATTACTACTGCCGAGAAAAAGAGAAATAGTGAGTCCGGAATGGGATTACTTTTCATGAAAGAAAGGATTCAATATATTAATGGTCGGGTTTTCATCAACTCGATTCCAAGTGAGGGGACCCGAATTACTTTCAATATTCCTATATAATCTTAGAAAATTTACAAAATTTACTCTTTTTACAATCCAAATAAAATAATTTCATTAGAATACGTATCTTAGCCTTAATTTTTAGGTTAATATACGTAATAATCAAGTTTCAAAATTAAGTAAGTTATGAGTAGTACTATTCGAGTTGTTCTGGCAGATGATCATGTATTTGTAAGAGATGGTATCAAATCATTATTAGAAAATGAAGTCAACATAGAAGTTGCAGGCGAAGCTATGGATGGTCTAGAAGCCCTGAAAATGGTAGAAGCCGTTAAACCTGACTTACTGATTTTAGATATTCGTATGCCAAATATGACCGGTATTGAAGTAGTAGAAAAACTAAGAAATCAAAACAATATGATAAAAATTGTTATGCTTTCTATGCATGAATCAGAAGAGTACGTATTAAAATCAATCAAAGCCGGAGCCGATGGATACTTACTTAAAGGTTCTAGCAAAGAAGAATTTCTTAAAGCAGTCCATACCATTGCTAATGGTGGAAAATATTTCAGTGGCGACATCTCATCTATATTAATTGGTCAACTTAGTAATCCGTCTGGGGTAATGGAAACAAAACAAACATTAGACGAGGAAATGATGATAACCAAAAGAGAAAAAGAAATTCTTAAACTTTTACTATCCGGAAAAGGGAATAAAGAAATTGCAGAAGCTTTAGATATCAGTAAGCGTACGGCAGAGGTTCACCGTTTTAATTTGATGAAAAAATTGAAAGTAAAAAACCTTATGGAACTTTCTAATAAAGCAACTGAATATTCTTTATTATAATCCTTTTTTTTAAAAAGAATCTTTCCAAGACCTTAAAAACTACGTATATTAATATAAATTAAGTATAAATACTTAATTATTTTGCTTAAACTGCGAAAACGCAGGTTTTTACTAAGTTTTAGTACTTACATTTGTAAAAAAAATATAAGTATTATGAAAAATTCAAACTCTTTATCCCAATCCCATAAAATTTTGGTTTTAAATACACTTGCATTTACTGTATGTTTTGCATGTTGGACTTTAAATGGTGTTTTAGTAACATTCCTAGTAGATAACGGCATTTTTAAATGGAGTGTTGTCCAAGTGGGCTGGCTTCTTGGAATTCCAATTCTAACAGGTTCTATTATGCGTTTACCAATCGGTATTTTAACTGATAAATTTGGTGGGAAATATGTATTCTCCATATTACTGCTTCTCTGTTCTATTCCTTTATTTCTACTTCCTTTAGCTGATAGTTTTTTCATGTTTGCCCTTCTAAGCTTTTTATTTGGTATGGTAGGAACAAGTTTTGCCGTTGGTATTGGCTATACATCCATTTGGTATCCAAAAGAATGGCAAGGTAGAGCATTAGGGATTTTTGGAATGGGAAATGCAGGAGCAGCGATAACTACATTTCTTGCACCCTCATTATTGAATCATTTTTCAATTGAAGACCCTCAAAATGGCTGGAAATTATTACCCGTAATTTATGGTGCAGCTTTAGTAGCTATTGGTGTTGTCTTCTTGGTTTTTGCAAAAAACAAAAAAATAGAGAATCAAACAAAAACAGTTTCTCAAATGTTACAATCATTAAAAAGTGTAAGAGTTTGGAGATTTGGAGCCTATTATTTCTTGGTATTTGGATGTTTTGTAGCGTACTCACAATGGTTGTTACCTAACTTCATGAATGTATATCAAACCAGTCTTGTCATGGGAGGATTATTTGCCACCATGTTCAGCTTACCTTCTGGAGTGATTCGTGCTTTTGGTGGTTATTTATCCGATAAATTCGGAGCGCGAAAAGTGATGTATTGGGTATTAGGATCTTCAGTGGTATTAAGTGCTTTATTGATGATTCCAAAAATGGATATTACTACAACAGGTCCTGGTGTAATGGCTACAAAAAAAGGAACTATTACAGCCGTTTCAGATACTAATGTAAAAATTGGAGATAAAGATTTTCCTATCGCTAAAAAGGTGGAAAAACCTATGGAAAGCTCTATTTTCCCAACTCGTAATTCTTGGCAACAAGTTGTTGTAACCCAAAATCAAGAGGTAAAGAAAAAAGAATTGGTTGCTAAAGGAATTACCGCAATCCATTTTGATGCAAATATGTGGGTCTACTTAGTTTTAGTAATCCTGATCGGTATTTCTTGGGGAATCGGGAAAGCAGCTGTTTACAAACACATTCCTGAATATTTCCCGACAGAAGTTGGTGTTGTAGGTGGAATGGTAGGTATGATAGGTGGTCTTGGAGGTTTCTTTGGGCCAATTATCTTCAGTTATTTATTGACTGCAACCGGAATTTGGTCAAGCTCTTGGGTATTTATCCTGCTATTCTCAGCAATCTGTTTAGTTTGGATGCATCTTACCGTAACTAAAATTATGAACGAAAAACAACCTACGCTGTCCAGAGAAATGGAACGTAAAAAATAAAAATATACTTTTTTGAATGGGTTATTTGGGTTAAAAAAATTGTTAATACACACAATAACCAAACATTTAAAAAAGAGTAGCAAAACTTTCAATTCCTCTAGAAAGTTTTTACTTCATACACGGGCGTAACACTTTCTATTACGGTTTTACGCCTTGTGTAGAAGCTACAAAAATTAACCGCAAATTCACAGATTTCAAAGCTGTGAATTTGCGGTTAATTTTTTAATTACATTTGAGAAATAATGAAATTAATTTAAGTGTATATTTGAGTTTGACAATAAATGCTTGTAATCTAAAATAGTGGTATTTATATAATTGACACCTTATACTTAAATTATGAAAGAAAAAGATGATAATGTAAAAATACTTTTTAGGTTTTTCAGTAATATTTTAGATAAATGGACCGTTGAAACTTTGTGGGCAACAGTCATTAACTCTGAAGAAGGATTATACAAATTGGATAATATCCCTTTTTATGCTTCCGTTTCTTGCAGTGATATTGTATTTGCAGAATTTGATAAAACCGAAAATAAATTAACTTATAGAGAAACAATTGAGCATTCAGGAAATTCAACCATACAAGTCATACTTAATGATAAATCTTTTATTGTAAATGATTTACGTGATACATTTAATTCCTTAGGTTGCGATTCAGAAAAATTTGATGATGATTATTTTGTATTGGAAATTCCTGCGTCCTTAAATTATATTCCAATTAGACAAAAACTAATAGAATATGAGGAAAGAAATATTTTAACTTATGCCGAACCCAATTTATCTAAAAATCATTGGTACTAAGATCGGTTTATAAAAAAGAGGGATTTTATTCTACTAAATTCCTGCTAGGCCGATATCTTTGAGGAATTAAGTAACATCTACAGAACGACAAAGTTAAAGTAACATATTACTGTAAATTAGAAACATAGTTAGTATAGAAGCACTGTAGTACTTCTAACTTTCAAAAATACAATGACTATCTAAGGATTTCCGTAAATATGAATTTAAATGCTATACAAAATCCCTGAAATGGCTCAATATCTCAGGGATTCTTAATTAAATTAAATCAACTTTTATACACCACACCCATATCTTCAATAGAGAATTTATCGGTTAATAAGCGTAGCAATTCATATCTTAACACTATGATCATCGTTCATATTCTGACCAATCTAATATCAATTTCTCTATCCACATAACTCCATTCTTCTGTTTTTCGAAGTGCTTCTAAAAGTTCTTCAAAAGCAGCGGCATCAGCTGGAGCGTATTCAAACCAAGTTAAAAAATCGAAAGGCTCACCAATATCTCTGGAATGAAATAACTTCCTGGCAATTGCAGGCAAATATTTCATCCCTGTTTGGGTATGTTGGGATTTATTTTCCATTATTTTTCTACGTTCATCTTGCGCTAAATTCCACCATGCTTCCGATTTTCGGATGGGAATAAATGCAGCTAAAGTAGCTTCTGAGCGGCCTAAATCTTCTTGAATAGCAACCAAGTTGTCTTTATCCTCTTTCTCCGTATACCGAAGGTTACTCACAATTCCTTTTAAGGTCCAAATTCCTTTATTAGATGGAACCAAAGAACTTGAAATCTTTTTTATATGAGAAACTGGCTCGATTGGTTCTCCTTTCAAAGCAATCATTGAAGTTACTTTCCACTCCCCGGCATGATCGCCTATAAAATCAAAAATTGTAGTATTCATATTGATTTATTTTTTAAAATTAGCATTTAGGGTTTATATAAAAAATCCCTGAAATGGCTCAATATCTCAGGGAATCTTAAAATTAACTAAACAAACAAACCTAAAACTAACTTTTATACACCATATCCATATCTTCAATGGAGAACTTATCCGTTAATAAATGTAATAATTTATCTCTTAGCTCAATATATTCAGGCATTTTTACTATTTCAATTTTGTTTCGAGGTCTTGGTAAATGAACTTCTACAATCTCCCTAATGGATGATGCGGGACCATTATTTAATACCACAATTCGATCTGACAAAAACAATGCTTCTTCAATATCATGTGTAATCATAACAATAGTTTTATCTCTATTGTTTAAGTTCCATAATTTCAATACTTCAATTTGCATAGTACCTTTGGTTAAAGCATCCAAAGCACCAAAAGGCTCATCCAACAATAATACTCCCGGGTTAATAGAAAAAGCTCTCGCAATGGCTACTCTTTGTTTCATACCACCCGATAATTGTCCCGGTAATTTATCTCTATGTTCCAATAAATTAACCATTTTAAGGTTATTATCCACAATTTCATGTTTTTCTTTCGTAGAACAATCCATTACTGAATCTACCGCTTGAAAAATATTTTCATGAACTGACATCCAAGGCAAAAGAGAGTAGTTTTGAAAAACGATTCCTCTATCTGGTCCTGGGCCTTTTATTGTTTTTCCATCTAATTCAACCGTTCCTCCTGTTGGAATAAGCATTCCGGCAATGGCATTCATGATGGTTGATTTTCCACAACCGGAGTGACCAATGATAGAGATAATTTCTCCTTTTTTGATGGATAAATTAATATTTGTAACTGCAACATATTTTCCTTTTGGAGTTGGAAACGAAATTTCCAAATCTTTTATTTCTAAATAACTCATAGTCGTGTTTTTTAAATTTTATTAAGCTTTATAAGCCACTTTGTTTTCGATGAAAGTAAATAATCTGTCAAAAAGTAATCCTACAATACCAATGATGATAATGGCTGATATAACTTTTTCCAAGCTTAATGCATTCCAGCTGTCCCAAACAAAGAACCCAATACCTGCTCCACCAGACAACATTTCACCCGCTACAATTACCAACCAAGCTACACTGATACTCAAACGCAATCCTGTAATGATGTGAGGCAAACTGTACGGAATTAAAATTTTAGTCAGGTATCTCATTTTAGAAAATCCAAATGCTTTGGCAACATTTTTATGATCCTGTGGAATCGATGCCACACCAAAAGAAGTATTAATCAACGTAGACCATAAAGAAGTAATAAAAACAATAAATATGGTTGCCATTCCTGTATCTTTAAAAACAACTAAACCGATTGGAAACCAAGCCAAAGGAGAAACTGGTTTTAAAAGCTGAACAATTGGATAAAAAATTTGTTTACAAATGGTACTGGCTCCCATCAAAATTCCAATTGGAATAGCAATTAATGAACCTAACAAAAATCCCATCAATACTGTTTTTATCGAACTGAATAATTGTAATCCTATTCCTTTATCATTCGGTCCATAATCATAAAACGGATCACTTAACATTTCTTTCAAAACAGTTAAAGTAGCTATTGGACCAGGTAGTGCATCTTTTGTATAATAACTTAATAAACTCCAGAATCCGCCAAAAACGAACAAACCTACACCTGCCAAAAGCAATGATTTCGATTTTACAAGTAACGTATTTAATGCTAATTTGAGTTTGTAATTTTCTTCAGTGACACTTTTTTTTGTCTCTGTTGAAACATTGATTTCTGAATCTAGTGTATCAATGGTTAGTGTTTTTTTATCAGACATGGTACTAAAATTTAGTTTAATTAAGGTATTTCTAATGCCTCATCCCAACCCTCCCTATAAGAGAGGGTGTAGAGACAATGTAATTCTATTTTGGATTTATCTTTTTACAACTTTTAAGTACGCTGCAGGGTTTGATGGATCAAAAACCGTTTTATCCATAGTAAGAGCAAATGGTTTCATGTCATCATTTGGTACTTTTACTTTCATGCTTGCGGCTACTTCTTTATACAAATCATCTAAAATCAATTTATCAGCAATTGCAGCATAATTTGGCGCTTCTTTCAAATATCCAAATCGTACAAACTGTGCCATTGCCCATATTGCGTGTGATTTACGAGGAAAGTTTACCATTCCGCCTTTATGAAACAACATATAATCTTTGGCATAAACTTGTGTTCCTTGGTTACAACCCAAATCATAATTTCCCATCAATCTGTTTTCGATTACATCAGCCGGAGCATTCACATAAGGAGCTCTACCAATAACAGCAGCCGCTTTTTTACGATTAGATGGATTGTCTAACCAGATACAAGCTTCCATTACCGCTTTCATTACTTTTACTAAATCTGCTTTACGTTTGGCACTAAAATCTTTGTTCACCACCAAAGCTTTTTCAGGATGATCTTTCCAAATATCTTGAGAAGCAACTTGTGTAAATCCAATTCCTTGCTTTACGGCAACGCCTCCCCATGGTTCTCCTACGCAAAATCCATCCATGTTTCCCACTTTCATATTGGCCACCATTTGTGGAGGAGGAATAGTAATAATTTTCACTGCTTTTTGATTCAAACCAGCAACTGACATCCAGTTACGCAACCATAAATCGTGCGTTCCACCAGGGAATGTCATAGCAAAAGTTACTTCCTTTTCGGCTTTTAATTTGGCAGCAACTACTGGCGTTACTTTATTCATTTGTTTAAATCCTACTTTACCACAAAAATCTTTTGAAAGTGTAATGGCCTGTCCGTTTACGTTTAACATCATGGCAATTTTCATTTCTGACCCTGCTTTTCCACCTACTCCAGTGTATACTGAAAACGGCATAGAATACAAACAATGTGCACCGTCTAATTCTCCTGTTAAGATTTTGTCACGAACATTCGCCCAAGACGATTCTTTGGTTACAACCACTTCAACACCATATTTCTTGAATAACCCTAGTTCTTTTGCCATAACGATTGGCGAACAGTCCGTTAGTGGAATAAATCCTAATCTTACAGGATCACTTTGAGCACTTATTGTTGTAAAAGCCGAACTCAATACTACTAGCAAGGCCAACATCACTCTTTTGAAAACCTTTGTTATTTGTTTATTTGAATTTTTCATTTTATTATTTTTAAGGATTGAATTCTTTAATTTATTTTTTAGCTAAAAAATTAGGCTTGATATTTACCATTAAATAAGTAAATTGTGGGCTAAGATCTGGTGTTGCAACATTTTTAACAGCTGCCGAAGCCATTGAATTGGTTGCTTTCATAAAAGAATAACCCGCTTCTAAATTGATCATTTTAGTTAAATTGTATCTTACCAATAAGTCAACCTCGGTACCTAAATAAGAATCTAATTTTCCTCCCGTTCCGTTTGACAAAGTGTTAGCAGATTCAAAACCATGAATGTCTAATAAGAAAGTAAGGTTATCTTTCGCATTGTATTTCATTTTAAAGAAATAGTTCAACAATCCTTGTTTTCCAAAACCATTCGCTGCGTAGAAATAATCCATTCCTCCCCAGAATTTGTGTGGTGTTCCGTATAATGGATCAAAAACATTGCTTTCAGAAGTCGCTGTTACCGCTTTTGTACCATCTGTTCCTGATAAATAATCAATTCCAGGACCTACAAATAATTTTCTTCCTACTTGTAACGTTGATGTTATGGAAGCCAAATTAGCGCTTATAGATCTGCCATCTTTGTCCTTTCCTCCTTGATGATACAAACTACCTGTAAGATTGAATTTTCTGGTAACATTAGTGTTGAAGTAAAATCCTGTAGTATTGCGGCTCCAAACTCCTTCTCCATATACTTTAGTCGTTACAGCTGGCGTTCCCGAAGTTACATTGGTATATTTATTAAAATCATCTTTAAAAAATAAAAACGAGACATCTCCAAAAGAAAATTTCTTTCCTATATAAGCATACTGAAACGATTTGTACATGGTTCCAATTCCGTTTGTACCAGCACCATAAGCAGTAGGAACACCATTATAAATTGTACCTGTATTAAGCTCTTTGTTTTGGTTAAATGCGGCTCCAACATCAGCAATCCATCCTTTGTTTGCAAATTTAAAGACAACAGCATCATGTCTTCTTCCTTGTTGCAACCAGTCTAAACCTCCTAATACCTTTTGATCATCATAAGAGATTTCTTGACGTCCTGCCTTTATAGATAAATTTTGAATTGTACTAGTAGTATCATTTAACATAATCTCTCCCCAAGCTTCGTGTAATAGGATACCGTTATTTGCTTCTGTGGTAGTTCTGTTTATAGAGGAAGCATCTTGCCCCCAAACACGCACATCTTGCAATGCCATAAATACTTTAAATCTATATCCTGTGAATCCTAAATTTAATCGTGCTCTTTGAGAGTTAAACAATCCTGCTTTATCTCCATCTTTTTGTAACGTTCCTTGACCTGCTCTAAGTTCGGTTCTTTCTCTGATTTGTCCCGTTACGGTTAATTGCGCTTTTGCCTCATTATGGCTTATAAATGTTAAGGCTATTCCCAAGAAAATAGATTTTGAAAGATTTGCAGTTGAAATTTTTCTCATTTTCAAATCTTGAGTCCCTAATAATGTGGTTTTAAACTTTTGCATAATCATATGTTTTAATTAGTATGAAGCAAATTTACGTAAGTACTAATACTTAGATACTATATAAAAAACAGACTGAAACAACTTTTTAATACCGAAAACAACGTGATTAAAGTGGTTTAACTTCTGCTTTTTGGCATATAACAGAAACAAAACCAGCAATAGCAAGGATTGAGCAGTATCAAACACGTAGTGAAAAATACGTATAGTAAAAATTTATCTGGTAAAAATCAAGTCAATCGGCTTTTAAAAAATAAAAATCGATTCTTTATTCGGATAAAAAAACTGGAAGATTGTATGTTCTCCAAAAGGAGACTACCTATTGGAAGGAAAAGGAAGAAGAGAAAAAGGGAGCGATTTATTGGTGTAACTATTTGTGTTCTTTAATTTCTGATCTTAATTTGTCGGGATTAACTAACCCTATTTTCTTACCGACAGTTTTAATGAGCAATTCTTTTTTTAAACTTGAAATTACCCGTATCACTTGCTCATCAGTGGTTCCGGCAAAATCAGCAATCTCTTTTCTGGACAAATCAAGCTCTATTACACCATTGATCTGTCCAAATTTTCTATGGATATATAATAAGGTATCAATTACTCTTTCCCTCACATTCATCTGTGCAATTTTGCGAATATTATTCTCACTTTTATTCAGTTCTTCCGCATAAAACAACATTAAATCAAAGGTGAATTCAGGAACATTATGAAGTATTTCCAGCATATCTTCATTACTGAAATTACATAATATAGTATCTTCCAGCGCATAAGCACCAATGAGGTAGCGCTTACTGGTACCAAAACCTCTAAAACCAACTGTATCGCCATCTTTGGTTAATCGTACGATTTGTTCCCTTCCGTTAATACCTGTTTTTACCGTCTTTACTTTTCCTTTGTAAATAAAGTACAAACCTTGAATTGGGGCGCCTTCAATGATAAATTGCTGCGCTTTTTTACAAGTAAAACTACGCTTTCTGTCAATGTAATTCTTCATTTGTTCTAAATGAATGTGTTTCTTGATAAAACAATTTTCATTTATACAAGTACTACAAGTGGCTAATTCTTCTTTCATACGAAGCTAATATTTGTTTTTAAAAGGACCCGAGCTATAGCGAACGGGCGAAGCAATATGCTATCGCCATTCTTCATTATTTTTTATGTCCCGACGCTTCGGGATTGAATCATGGCGATGTCATAGCTAAAATTTAAAATTGTTCACAAAATGATTTGGTACTAAATATTTATTTTACCCAAAATTATAAAATAAAATCCATTTAATACGTATTAATACGTAAAAATACTTATTTTTACACTTTCGTAAGATAGAAACAGATCAATATACTAAGCTTTCATTATTAATAAAGAAATTCAATAATGCAAAATTCAGAAATCAAAACCACGTGTTCCTATTGTGGAGTAGGATGCGGAATTATAGTAACCAATGATTCTAAAAATGGAGTCACCGTTACAGGCGATAAAGACCATCCGGTGAATAGAGGCATGCTTTGTTCGAAAGGAATGAACCTTCATTATGTAGTCAATGATACCTCCGACAGGATCCTTTATCCAGAAATGCGATGGAGTAAATCACATCCTATGGAAAGAGTGAGCTGGGACACCGCTTTGGATCGTGCAGCAGCAGTCTTTTCGTCCATAATAAAAAAACATGGTCCTGACAGTGTTGGTTTTTATATTTCTGGTCAATGTCTTACGGAAGAATATTATTTGGTAAACAAACTGGTAAAAGGATTTCTGAAAACCAATAATATCGATACCAACTCCCGTTTGTGCATGAGTTCAGCGGTGGCAGGGTACAAAAAAACATTTGGTGAAGATTCTGTACCAATCGCTTACGACGATATTGAACTGGCAGATACCTTTTTAATAACAGGAGCCAATCCTGCTTGGTGCCACCCTATTCTTTTTAGACGAATAGAACAACACAAGGAAAAAAATCCGAAAACAAAAATCATTGTAATCGATCCTCGAAGAACGGATTCGGCAATAGCTGCCGATTTGCATTTACAAATCATACCGGGTACTGACATTGTTTTATATCATGCTTTGGCCAAAAGGTTAATCGAAAAAGGATATGCCGACAATGATTTCATCAAAAACCACACTGAAAATTTCAAATTATATAAAGATTTAGTACTCTCTAGTTCCTTAGAAAAAGCATCTAAACTTTGTGGCGTTCCTTTGAATGACATAAAATTAGCTGCTGACATTATTGGTAAAGCCAAAGGATTTCTTTCGCTTTGGGCAATGGGACTCAATCAAAGTGCTATTGGCGTAGACAAAAATACCGCTTTACTTAACCTTTCTTTATTAACCGGACATATAGGAAAACCAGGCTCCGGGCCTTTTTCATTGACTGGTCAACCTAATGCTATGGGTGGTCGTGAAGTAGGTGGAATGGCTAATTTACTGGCTGTTCATAAAGAATTAAACAATCCGGTACATCGTAAAGAAGTAGCTGATTTTTGGGGAGTTGAAGACATATCTGAAAAACCGGGATTAACGGCTACAGAGATGTTTGATGCTTTAGAATCCGGAAAAATGAAAGCGATTTGGGTTATTTGTACCAATCCAATGGTAAGTTTACCAGACTCCCGCAGAGTGGAAAAAGCGCTGGCTAATGCCAAATTTGTGGTGGTTCAGGATATTTCCCATAATGCCGATACGTCAAAATTTGCCGATTTATTATTGCCGGCAGCGGGTTGGTTAGAGAAAGAAGGAACCATGACCAATTCTGAAAGACGAATTTCTTATTTGCCGAAAGGTATCAATGCACCAGGAGAAGCATTATCTGATGTGGAAATTCTGACTCGTTTTGCTAAAAAAATGAATTTCAACGGGTTCAATTTCAATAGTACCGAAGATATTTATAAGGAGCATTGTCTAATGACAAAAGACACCAACATAGATATTTCCTTTTTAAATTACAATCGTCTAAAAAACGAAGGTACTTTTCAATGGCCTGTTCCTGATTACGGGCATCCTGGAACACCTCGTTTATTTACCGATAAAAAATTCTATACGCCTTCGCAAAAAGCCATTTTTAATATCCCAACGGCTATTGAAAACACTTCGGAACAACCAAATGATCAGTTTCCATATATTCTAACCACTGGCCGTATAAGAGACCAATGGCATACGATGACCAGAACGGGCAAAGTGGCTCGATTGATGACGCATATTCCGAGTCCTGTGCTTGAAATAAATCCTATTGACGCCTACAAAGCATCCATAAATAACGGAGATATTGTTGTGGTAACAAGCAAAAACGGAACCGTTCGTGTAAAAGCTAAAGTTTCTGACACCATTAGAGAAGGCGTGCTATTCTTGCCGATGCATTGGGGAAAACAATTGGAAAATGATTTGAATCGAACCAATAATTTGACTAACACCCTTGTAGATCCTGTCTCAAAGGAACCCGATTTTAAGTTTACAACTGTTTCGGTTACCAAATATGTAAAACCTTTCGAAAAAATCGCAGTTGTAGGTGCCGGAGCAGCTGCTTTCCGATTCATTCAAAACTACAGGGAAATCAATACATCTGACGAAATTATTGTTTTTTCAAATGAAGAAAATCCATTTTACAACAGGGTTTTATTACCGGAATACGTGACTGCGGAACTTTCTTGGGAACAGCTTTTAAAAATAAAAGATGAAGCTTTAAGTAAGCTAAATATCACTATGAAATCAGGTGTTTCAATTGATAGTATCAACACCAAAGAAAATATAATTCTCGATAGTAATGGTATAACCCATTCCTTTGATTCCTTAATATTAGCAACTGGAAGCCGACCTTTTATTCCTGAAAATGCACAATTGCATTTACCGGGACGATTCACCATTAGAAAAAAAGAAGATGCAGACCGATTGAAAAACTATCTGGATGACACTAATTTAGTTCCCGAAGAACAACATGTAGTTATCGTAGGTGGTGGATTATTAGGATTGGAATTGGCCGCAGCCTTAAAACATAAAAAAGTAAAAATCACGATAGTTCAAAGGGCTTCCCGATTAATGGAACGTCAATTGGACCGAATTTCGAGTAAATTACTTGCCGAAGAAGTACAACTTCGTGACATTCAAATTTATTTTGATAATGAAGTCAGTACCGTATTCGAAACAGACAATCCAAACGAAATAGAAATTGCCCTGAAAAGTGGTCGAATTATAACTGCCAATGCGATTGTTTATACCATTGGTACTATTCCAAATATAGAATTAGCCAAAGAATCAGGAATATCCTGCGGTCGTGGTGTAAAAGTAAATCAGTATTTACAAACGTCCATTCCTAATGTATTTGCCATTGGAGAAATCGCTGAATTCAACAACCAGTTATTTGGAATTACTTCAGCAGCTGAAGAACAGGCTGATGTGTTGGCGAATTTTATGGCCGGCGATATCAGCAGTTTTTATAAAGGTTCCGTTTTGATGAATATCTTGAAACTGGAAGACATTAATTTATGTAGTATTGGTGAAATAGAAATCCCGGACAATGACGATTCTTACGAAGAAATTGTGTTTGCTGATTTAGGAAAAAGATACTATAAAAAATGTATCGTCAAAAACGACTTGTTAATAGGCGCTATTTTGATGGGGGATAAAAATGAGTTTGCCGAATTCAAGACCATGATTGAAAGCAAAATCGAATTATCTGATAAAAGAAATACTTTACTTAGAGGAAGTTCGAATACTAAACCGGTAATAGGCAAATTAGTTTGTTCCTGCAGTCAAGTAGGAAGCGGAAATATTGAAGAAGCCATAAAAGGAGGCGTGACCAACTTTACCGAATTATGCAGAACCACAGGTGCCGGATTAGGTTGTGGCAGTTGCAAAACCGAAGTGAAAGAGATATTGGCGAAGATTAAATAAAATAGTTTTCAGTCTCAGTCTCAGTTTTCAGTTGCGTACTGAGACTGAAAACTGAGACTAAAAACTCTAAATTATAAATTATGGAATTGACAAGACTAATAGTAAAAGGAGGCGTGATTTCACCAGGTGAATTGCGAGTAATTGTAAATATGGCTTTAGAACAAGGATTGGATGCAATTTCTTTTGGTTCTCGACAAGACATTATATTTCCTAAAGGCTTCACTCCTATTGAAAAGGAAAAAACAGGCAAGAACCATTTTGTTTATCCCAATGAAAAAAGCGGAAACAACATTGTTTCTTCCTATGTATCTACAGATATTTTTAGAAATACCCCTTGGCTTACGGGAAATAAGTTTTTATATATTTTAGAACAATTTAAAGATCAACCCAAGCTAAAAGTAAACATCACCGATCCAAAACAACAGTTAGTTCCTTTATTTACAGGACACATCAACTTTATTGCTTCGGATCATGAAGATTATTGGTTTCTCTATATCCGTTTGCCAAAATGGGATAAAATGGAAATGTATCCCGTACTGATTTACAGTTGGAATATCGCCGAAGTATATTATGCCATTGAAAAAATACTGGAAGAAGAACCTGATTCTGTAGACATGATTTTTCAATTGGTCAGCGATGCTTTAGACACTAATAACAGAACCATTGACAAACCTTTAAACATTCCTTTCTATCCATTTCCTTACTATGAAGGAATGAATAAATTAGGTATCGATCAATATTGGTTGGGATTGTATTGGAGAAATAATCTATACGATTTAGACTTTTTAAAAGAAATGTGCGATTTATGTTTTGATTGCAAAATTGGTAAAATATGTATCACGCCATGGAAATCCTTTATTGTAAAAGGGATTCCAAAGGAACGAAAATTAGATTGGGAAAAATTCTTGGGCAAAAAAGGAATTAACGTTCGTCACTCGCTATTGGAACTTAACTGGCACTTACCGGTTGCGATGGAGTGGGCCTTGAATCTCAAAACTTTTCTGGTTCGAACGCTCGATCAATTTGACATCAGCACCTATGGACTTACCTTTGGTATATCAGAATACAATCGTGAAGGACATTATTTCACTTCGATTGTAGTCGAAAAAAATGAGTTACCAAAAGACTTAGAATCCATCAAAATTAGAGATACCTATAATGTTTTGTACGCCAAAAATTTTGATCCAAATACCAAAGAATATATTGTTCATACACAAGATGTAGACAAACTGGAGCTACCGACTATTTTGATTGAATTGAGTAGAAAATATTTTGAGGAATTAGGAAATCTAATTGTTGAAGTACCTAAAACAGCCAACAAAAAAGAAAAAGCTGCACAAGATATCCATCAATGTCCGGAATGTTTGACGATATACAATTCAGAATTTGGCGATGTCATTCAAGGAATTGAAAAAGGAGTTTTATTTAAAGATTTGCCCGAAGACTACTGTTGTTCTTTATGTGGATCTCCAAAAATAAATTTTATAGTTTTGACCGGAGAAAAACTGAACACTATATAAAAAGCCTTTTACAAACATAAATAATACATTAAATGAACACTACTTTCAAAACGGTAAGTTCCTCACATATCACCATTTCGGAATTAATGCTGCCTTCGCACACTAATTTTAGTGGCAAAATTCATGGAGGTTATATCTTATCCTTACTCGATCAAATTGCTTTTGCTTGTGCTTCAAGATTTTCAGGAAATTATTGCGTAACGGCTTCTGTAGATACGGTGAATTTCTTGAAACCTATTGAAGTGGGTGAATTAGTAACCATGAAAGCCAGCGTAAATTACGTGGGAACGAGTTCTATGATTATTGGCATTCGTGTAGAAGCAGAAAATATTCAAACCGGAGTTATAAAACATTGTAATTCGTCTTATTTTACTATGGTTTCCAAAGATAAAGAAGGAAAAAATGCCCCTGTTCCGGGATTAATCCTTACGAATTTGAAAGAAGTGAGTCGGTTTCAAAACTGCGTCAAACAAATTGCTTTGAAAAAAGAAAGAGAATATCAAAAGAGCATTTCTACTTTTGGATCTATAGAAAATATTTTGAGCTTAAATCAGTATAATGTGAAGGTGGAGTTGCAGTAATAATTAAAATAGTAACGTTTTAAAGGCTTTGGGAGTAAGTTAAATTTCTTTAGGCTAAAGCTTTTAATTCAAGTAAAAGACCAACTTCAAATAAAAAACTAATACCCAAATCTCTTTTAGCCATTGTATTTTATGAAATCCAAGTTTGTTTAACTTTATATACAATCCATTTTTTATTATTTTTTTTGATATAAACTGAATATCCTAAGCCACATTTACCACCACAAGAATAGCTAACATTCAAAACTCCATTTTCTTTTTTGTGGTTAAATTGAATTCTTGAAAAAGACATTACTCCAGCAAATTTGGGATATTTTACTCCCCAGTTTTGATATTCTTCAATTTTAGGAAGTTCAGAAAAATGTTTAAAAATGAATTTATTGTTACTGTATTTTTTTAAATCTGTTTTCATACTTATTAATCCTTCATTATCAATTGCGATTATAAGATTTAAAGTGTCTTTTTTTAAAATTTCTCTTTTTAGTTCACAATCTACTTCTCTCTGATATTGTCCAGTTGTATCTCTTCCAATCCATTTTCCATCTTTATCATATAATAATTTAGGACTCACTTCTGGAAAAAGTGTATAAAGTCTTTTGTCCTTATAAGTTAAATCTACTACATTTAGAAAAATTTGATCAAATACATTTTGTTCAAATTCTAAAACAGAATTTCTTTTTTCACAACTAAGTGAAAAAATTAATAAAAAAAGTATGATGTATTTTCTATTCATGTTTTTTATATAAACACCAACTTCTACGTATTCCGCTACATTATAGCGCATATCTACACTAATTTAGGTCGCTTTGCGCCATAAAACGGCTTTTTGGTTTCGCTAATTTATGCTATTATTTCTTATAATAAGACAAATACCCTATCTGGATATCAAAACCATAAGAGTTCAGGTTTGATATCCAGAAACTCTGATTTTCTTTTAATTCAGTAATTTCAATACGTTGATTGCATAACGGATAATAGTTACCGTTATAGTTTTTATCTATTAATAAAATATTTTTGATAAGTAGAAAACAATTAAATTAGCATTAAAGTTTAAAAACAAAAAATCAATCATATTATGGAAAACAACAACAATGAAAACTCATCAGAGAGCAAGTGTCCGTTTTCAGGAGGGGCTTCAAAACAAACTGCCGGATCTGGAACGAGAAACAATGACTGGTGGCCAAATCAATTGAAATTAAGCATCCTTCGCCAACATTCATCCCTAACCAATCCTATGGGCGAGGAATTCAACTATGCAGAGGAGTTCAAGAGTCTCGATCTAAATGCAGTAAAAAAAGACCTCTTTGATTTAATGACTACTTCTCAAGAATGGTGGCCAGCAGATTTTGGTCACTACGGACCGTTCTTCATTCGTATGGCGTGGCACAGTGCAGGTACGTATCGTATCGCTGATGGCCGCGGTGGTGCAGGTTTCGGTACACAACGATTTGCGCCGCTGAACAGTTGGCCTGACAATGCAAATCTCGATAAAGCTCGTTTACTGCTATGGCCAATCAAACAGAAATATGGGAAGAAAATTTCATGGGCTGACCTGATGATTCTTACCGGAAACTGTGCCCTTGAGTCGATGGGCTTCAAGACTTTTGGTTTTGCCGGCGGACGTGCTGATGTTTGGGAGCCAGCAGAAGACATCTATTGGGGTTCTGAAGGAAAGTGGTTGGATGACAAGCGCTACACGGGTGACCGTGAACTAGAAAACCCTCTTGCTGCCGTCCAAATGGGGCTTATCTATGTGAATCCTGAAGGACCTAACGGAAATCCTGATCCAGTTGGGTCTGCGCGTGACATTCGGGAAACTTTTGCCCGTATGGCGATGAATGACGAAGAAACTGTTGCACTTATTGCCGGTGGACATACGTTCGGGAAAACCCATGGTGCTGCCGATCCAAACCAATATGTAGGTGCAGAACCTGCAGCTGCGAGTATTGAGGAGCAAGGCTGCGGCTGGAAAAATACGTTTGGTAGCGGAAATGGAGAAGACACCATTACCAGCGGGCTTGAAGGTGCTTGGACTACTACACCTACAAAGTGGAGTAACAATTACTTCGAAAACCTGTTCGGATTCGAATGGGAACTATCGAAGAGTCCGGCTGGTGCGCATCAATGGAAACCGAAAGCTGGCGCAGGTGCCGGTACCGTTCCGGATGCACATAATCCGTCAAAGAGTCATGCGCCAACGATGCTTACGGCTGATCTTGCCTTGAGAGCAGATCCTATTTACGAACCCATTTCAAGATATTTCCACGAGAATCCTGATAAGTTTGCAGATGCCTTTGGTCGTGCCTGGTTCAAGTTGACACACCGCGATATGGGTCCAATAGCACGCTATCTTGGACCAGAAGTACCTACGGAAGAATTAATCTGGCAAGATCCTGTTCCTGCCGTTACGCATCAACTAATTGATGACAATGACATCGCTACACTTAAGGCAAAAATATTGGAGACAGGACTAACTGTTTCCCAACTGGTGACTACCGCTTGGGCATCGGCCTCAACGTTCCGTGGCTCCGATAAACGTGGTGGCGCAAACGGTGCTCGTATTAGATTGGCACCTCAAAAGGACTGGAAAGTTAACAATCCTGGTCAACTGGCAAAAGTGCTGGAAACACTTGGTGACATTCAAACAGCATTCAACAACGCTCAGTCTGGTGGTAAACTGGTTTCAATTGCTGACTTGATCGTTTTAGGCGGTAGTGCTGGTATTGAGAAAGCAGCACAGCAAGCCGGTCAGGATCTGAAAGTTCCTTTTACACCCGGAAGAACCGATGCATCGCAAGAACAAACTGATGTAGAATCATTTGCAGTCCTAGAACCTGAAGCTGACGGTTTCCGCAATTACGCTAAGACTAAATATACGGTATCAGCTGAGGAAATGTTGGTGGATAAGGCGCAACTGCTTACCTTGACAACTCCAGAGATGGCCGTTCTTGTTGGTGGTTTGCGTGTTCTAAATGCCAACTTTGACCAATCTCAAAACGGTGTTTTCACGAAGCGTCCAGAAGTGCTAACCAACGATTTCTTTGTAAACCTACTCGATTTGGGTACGACTTGGAAAGCTGCTTCGGAAACTGATGATTTGTTTATAGGTACTGATCGTAAAACAGGCGGATTGAAGTGGATTGGAACTCGTGTTGATCTTATTTTTGGTTCGAACTCTGAGCTTAGAGCTATCGCTGAAGTCTATGGAAGTGCCGATTCTCAAGATAAATTCGTAAAAGACTTTATTGCAGTCTGGACTAAGGTGATGAATTTAGACCGTTTCGACTTGGTTTAATTATAAACCTTGCATTATATAGTAATAAGGTGGTCTGTAACGGACCACCTTTTTTGTTTTCCATTTGATCTGTTATTCATTATATCATTGCTCGTGTCCGACAAAGGAGGAATCTCAAACCAAATGCGATATCGCTATTTTTTAAAAATTTAGGTTCAGGGCACAAGCAGAAAGTTCCTGTAAACTGGGCGGTTATCTTCAGGAGCAGAATGATCGGCGTTTTCAAGAACGAAACCTCCTGCTGTCCGCTGTATCTCTTCGCTACGCTACGAGGATGCCGCTTCCATCAGGGCTAAAAATCACGAACCTTTTTCATAATGACATTTCCACAATCTGGCCATTACGAGGAAGCAATCACACTTAAATAGGCCTCTCAAAAGTAAGAACTAACTACAAAAAACTCTTTATGGAAAAAGCTTATAATTGGTTTATGAACCGCGTTACAAACGTTACGTTTTGTACCTATAATTAAAATAGGTACCAGAGAAGTGGACAAACGAGCGCCAGTGGATTTTTATTATTAACCTGAGTCGATTATTAAAGTATTGATTTTCATCACCGTTTATAATCCTGCAAGGTTTCCAAAACCTTGTAGGTATCATTTTTAGATTTACATACCTACAAGGTAAAAAAAGACCTTGCAGGAAAGCCAGTTAACCGCAAATTAATGATATACAATTTATTAGTGGTAAAATAATAATCGAATTTAGATTATTATTCAAAACAATTGACAATTCGCTCTCTGTCCTCATTTTCCTTATCGTTTTTATGATATATTTCAATAAAAACAATCCTATTATCGTCCTTGAAATAAGCATAAACCAAACGCAATCCAGAATTAACTCCTTTACCTTTTAACGATTTACAGGCTATTTTTTTTACTTTAATCACACAACTTTCAATTCCTAAATTATCAATTCTAAAACTGAAAGGTGGTCTCGCATCAGGTAAAATTTCCAAAACTTTTTTCACAACTTTTATATCGTCATTTAAAGTCTTATACTTTTTCAACAGCGTTTTTAAATCTTTCTTAAATGGCTCAATTTCTTCAAATAAAATCATAATTCGATATCCTCTTCATAATTCCTTACTGAAAAAGGAGGTTCTCTATAAAAAGCCAATTCATAATTAATATCTTCTCCCTCTTTTGAAGCCATCCAAGGAATGTCTTTATGCGAATAATTACTAACCGCAGCAGCTGACCAATCACTCATCTGTTCAATAACCCTATCAATTATTTCTTTCTCACTGGCTTTTAATGTTGTTAAATCAGCTTTCTCTAATGGCAAATAGCGTGTTTGAGGAAAACCATGATATTCTGATTTTATACGTTGTATTTGATTAGAATCAATCATTTGATTAATAATGGTATCCAAATTTTGTGGTACTGGCCCAAAAGGTAATTTTCTGTAATTTGCTCCGGTAAGGTGTTCTTCATATAATTCATAATAATTAAAATCAGAAAAATACAATAACTTGTATAAAACAGTTTCACCAACGTTTGGCTTACCGGCACATCTTTCCAAGATATACAATAGCACATTCTTAAACTTCCCTATTTGTAAAGAAGGAACCGATACTCTATCACTGACCGTTTTTGGTTTTTCAGCATCTTCTGAAATAATAATTCCACCGGTTGTAAAGCCTTCAGACATAAAATCGTCCAACGAAAAACCAAGCACATGAGCAAACTTTTGTAACTCTATACTATTTATGCTTCTTTTGCCCAATTCTATTTGCGTTAAAGAAGGTCTGGATATTCCAACAATTTTTGCTAAGTCTTCCTGTGAAAGTTGTTTTTTCTTTCTTAACTCAACAATACGCTGTCCAATTTGAATTTGTGAAATTTGAAAAATCATGATTTTTGAGAAGTTCGTTTGTCGCTACAAAAATACAAGATGTTTTAATAGCAAACAATTTTATGTTTTAATTTAAAACAAATTTAAAATACTAAACTGAAATGTGATCTCTCCTTCGTCGAGATGACAAACTTTCTTGACAAAAAATACTAAATCATGCGCGTTTTTTCATTGCTACGCCAGTTCGCTATCGCTCGTGTCCGACAAAGGAGGAAACTCAAACCAAATGCGATATCGCTATTTTTTAAAAATTTAGTTTCAAGACACAAGCAGAAAGTTCCTGTAAACTGGACGGTTATCTTTAGGAGCAGAACAATTGGCATTTTCAAGAACGAAACCACCTGCTGTCCGCTGTATTTCTTCGCTACGCTACTAGGTAATTGTGAAAACAATTCGACCATTAGGGCTAAAAATCACGAACTTTTTTCATAATAACATTTCCACAATCTGGTCATTGCGACGAACTACCTGTTCGCCGGGGCGAAAGCAATCGCAATTAATAAACCTCTCAAAAGTAAGAACTACTACAAAATACTCTTTATGGAAAAGCTTATAATTGGTTCATGAACCGCGTTACAAACGCTACGTTTTGTACCTATAATTAAAGTATGTACTCGTTGAAAACGAGCACCAGGCAGAGTTTGTTTTCCTTTTCATTCATAAAATCTTATTCTTCGTAAAATTTTTTCACTTCGTTTACTGGAACGCCAAAGCTAAAACTTTGACTATTTGTGATTTTTGCAAAATTAACCCCAATCAAATTTCCCCATTTATCAACAATTGGACTGCCACTTGAACCTTCTAATGTCGGAATTGTATATAAAATTCTTTCTCCATCATTTTCTTGACTTATTTTGCCACTTGTAAATTGAGATTTAATTCCTTGTTTTGTGTTTGCTAACGAAAAACCACGATTGAAACCTATCATAAAAACGTCCTCGTTTATTTTTATTGGATTTTTTATGTTTCTTTCTTTATTTTTCTCTGGGTTTTCAACGATGTTTGGATTATTGTCTTTAAAATTGAAAATGAAATTTGGTTTAGTATTAAATGATTTACTTTTTGTTTGCATAAGAGCTAAATCAATTTTTTCATTTTCTGAAGTTTTTACAACTACACACTCTTGTAAATCATCAAATTCAGTTACGTGAGTATCATTATAAGCTATACCTAATTTGTGAATTATTAATTTTGAAGTTGAATTAGATAAATCAATATTTTCAATTCGTTGGTATAAATCTGCTAAAAAGTTTTTTTTATCAATCACTAAATCATAACGTTTTTCATAATTCTGTTTTTCATAGTAATCCAATTGGTCATAATATTGATAATAAGTAGATTTTATTTGGTCAATTGTATCATTGTACATTTTAACATCATACAAAATAGTTGATTTTGCTTTTTCATAAAAATTCATTAATTCTATTTTGTAATTTTCGTCTTTATGATTTACAACATGATTATTTGTAATGATTTCGCCTTTTTCAGAAATAACAAATCCTGTTCCTGTGGAAAAGGATAGATTATTGAGAACTTCTTCTTTTGAGAAGAAAAGTTTTTTTTCTGAACTTGGTGAATAATAATAGGTTGTATTGCCCGAATAAACTTCATAATAATATTGGCTAGCAATTAATACAACACTACTCTTATATTTTTCAAAAATTTTTTCAGGTGCTTCTGGTTCGATAATTTTATTACAAGAAACACAAAAAAATATTAGCATAGAAACACAAAAAAATTTGATCATATGTTTTATTTTAAATTAATTAGAGTATCTATTTAAGTCTAAAGTACCCTCCATATAGCCTTTATAAACTAAAACATCTAAATTTTCTAGAATAATTTTAATTTTAAACGTTACACCTTGTGGCTTATATATTTTTATTAATTCGACTGTTGCAGTACCTTTTTTTGTGTTATAGCTATTAATGTATCTCCATCTAAAGTAAAAAATATCAGCTTCGAAGTTCTCATACGTTTCTTTTAATTTTTTATGCTCAGTATTGTATAGCCTTCCAAAACTTTGGGTATCATTTTTTTTCCAAACATTTGCCATATATAAATTGTCGTCATTATTCGTATAAAAAACTAAATAACCTCTTTGGTCAAGAATTGTTTCAGTTATATCATTACCGTTATCTGTGGCATCTGAAATAATAAATTTCGATAGTGTTTCTTGTGTATTATTCTGTCCAAATGTTATAATAGGAAATAATATTAATAGAATCCCAACAATTATTTTTCTCATAGTATTTTACATTATTATTTATATTCAATTATTTTCCATTATTATAAATTACTAAATGTGACTTTTCTGAAAAAATATATGAAACGTTACAAAGGTTAAATATAAAATTTTAACTTTCCTTATAGAAAACCGTAATTTCGTCATTTTTTTCGGTAAAATTGCCTACAAAGTCTTGCTACTAGGCGATGTAGTGGGTTTACAATTCCTTGTTTTTACTGTTTTTCGCCGAAAACAAGTACAAAACCAACTTCAAATTATGCCAAAACCCGCCATATTGCCAAACTGCTATTAGCGGTAGATTTTAATTGTATTCAATGTCATTAATATTTATCCAACCTTTAGTAATTTGGTTTCTATTATTTTTGAAAATAACATATATGAAGCCATTCCTACTTTCTATAATATTTCCTCCGTCACCTTTAACAATATATGCATTTCTTTTTGAAGAAATATCAGGGTAATTATGAAAATAGGCTTTTTCACTATTAACAATAAAAAAATCATTACTATTATTAATTGCATTTACTTCTTCTTCAAAATTTAATTGATTAATGTTAATTGCAAAATTTATATTTGCTTCTCCTAATCCAGATGTGGTTATACCTACAACTTCACTTTTGCTATTAAATAATGGACCACCACTGCTTCCGTGAGTAATTTCTGTTGTTGTTTGTATTAATTTACTTTCGCTTCTATAGCCAGAAATTATTCCTTTTGAAAGAGTTTGATTTAAACCTCTAGGATTGCCAATAGTGAAACATTCTTCACCTATTTTTGGATTTATTGAGCAAATTTTTAGTGGATTTATAAATTCATTTTTTAAATCAATTTTAAAGATTATATAATCATTTTCTTCATCATATTTAATAATATCTAGTAGAGAATACTTATTACCATTACTATTCTCAAGAATTGCTTTTTTTACATTTTTGAATACGTGAAAATTACTCACACAAGTACCTTTGTTGTCAACTAAAAAAGCAGTTCCTTGAAATGTTTCAAAATCATTTGAAGTGTAAACAACAAAAATTGAACTTTTAAGTTTTTCATATTGTGTACTTAAATCTAAAGAATTTTCAGAATTTACATTAACTGAATCTAGTAAGTTTTTATAGTTTTCTGCAACTTTTAAAGAATCTTGTTTTCCTTTGATCTTTAAAGTCTCTATTTCTGAAATGGCTTTCTCAAGTTTATCCTCTGTTTCTGCATTTTTGCAGGAAATAAATATCAAAAAAAAATAAAAGTATATTTTCTTCATTTTTTGTTTTTTAAATTTACCGCTAAACGTTTGGTTGCTTGGCGATGTGGCGGATTAAGTAAGCCTAAACTTTCGGTTAAACACTAATTTTTCAAGTACAAAACCAACTTCAAATTAAGCCCAAAACCGCCATATTGCCAAGCGGTGATTAGTGGCTGGCTTTATTTTTTTTCAAGAACTTCGTCCTTAATTTTTTGTTTCTCTTTAATTTCTTCTTCATATGATTTCATATTAAAAATTCTGTCATAACTCTCAAGTAAAGCAAAGAATTTATATCCATTTTCAGAAGTCTGAATAATATAAGTATTTATGTTTCCTTCTGCATTATTTTCAATAGATGGAACTTTTTCACATAGTCCAAAAGACATCAATTCTGGTCCTAAATTATAATGCAAAAAATCTCCTTCATCAGTTGGATGATTCCAACCAATTCCAAAATTAAATTGTGGAATAAATAATCTAAAAGCAGTTAATAAATCTAATTCTTTTAATCCAACTTGATATTGCATATGATTTGGAAGTTCTATGTAATTAGTTAATAGAACATTATTCAAGTCTCCAAATCTATAATTACCAACAATTTTAGTTAAATAGTATTTTTCACTTTTCTTTTTGTTTTGAAAATATTTTAGATATATAAAATAGATAATAAGAATTGTTAGTGTAATAAGAATTAAAATGTAAAGTTGAATTTCTAATTGAAGAAAATTTACAAAAAAATCACTAATAGATTTACCATCTAAAAATTTTACTATTATTGCACTCAAAATTGGTAATGATACCAAAATCCCTGTTGCAATTAATTGACTAAAAACAGAATCTTCCCAAAATCTTAAAATAATATTTCTTGATTCAGCTTTAGTAGTTTCTTCTTTGGATATTTTAATAAATTTGTTTTCTTCCATTTATCTCATTTTTTCGATTTCTGCGGACAGTTTGCCACTAACGTCCTAGTATTACAGAGGGTTTGGGATTAAATTAAGCCAATTAATCGGATTTGCCAACATCCCAAATACAAAACCAACTTTCCATTAAGCCAATTGCCCAAATCCGTTATAGGAGTAGCTGTTGGCAGATGGCGTTTTTGTCTTTTATTTAGGGAAATGATATAACAATATTTCAAGTTGTATAATTTTTTGTGAGTCTTGAGGCAATGAAAACTCATAACTCAAAGACGTATCATATTTTTGCTTTACTAATCTTTTAAAATTCGGATGATTTAATATTTCTGTTTTTAAGGTTTCTATTATAGATGTAAGTTCTTTTTGGTTAACAAAAATCATTAATGCAGTTTTGGAATCTCTATGTGTCAAATAACCAAGTAATTGATTAATTCCTTCTGAAAAATGTTTTTGTCCTCTCCAAAACTTGCATTCAGCTACAAATAAATTTGTATTGTCTTTTGCAAACTTTAATAAAATGTCTGTTTTTCCGTCTTTATTAAATGCTTCTCCTATGCCACTAGTAGATTCGTATCTAGTTTCAAGAAATAACAAAAAAATATCTCGTAAATCTTCTTCGTGTTTTTCAATATAAATTGATGGCTTTCTCTCAATTGCTTTTCCAACATTATATAACACTTCTTTAATGTCATTATAAACTTCTTCTTGTAAAATTGGAATAATTTCTTTTTTTACGTTTTTTGATATTTCTGATACAGGAATAGGAATAGTTTTTTTTGCAATAGGTGTTGGAATCATAAAATCATTAGATTTTGGATTGACCTTTAAGCCAATACTTTCCATAAAATCTAGTTTTTTTGAAACTAAACCTTTTCTTTTTTCAAGATATTGTTTTATTAATGTCTCTACTGAATCGTTCCAAGGTGAAATTTCTATATTTAATCTTGGAATATTAGCAGATAATTCACTTTTAAGTTTTGAAATTTCTGCTTCATACTTTGAAGTCTCCAAATCTTCAAGAATTATAGTTGCACTAATAAAATTGTTTGAATTTATAGTTACATTTTTACTTTTATCTATATATACTGATGTTGAAGTCGATGGATAGCAATTGAATAAGTAACTATCGCCGTCAAATGCAATTGAAATCTTTATTTCATATATTTTTTGCACGTAATTATCTCCCCATTCATTTCTTCTATTTCGAGTAGTTTCAATAGGTTTAGTCGGAATTACTTCGTTTATTTTTAGAGGTTCAATTTTGTAGATTCTATTTAAACGTACAATTAAATCGACAATATTTGTTGATTCAGTAATTTCAAGTTTATCAATTTCTGCAATTAGCTTTTCTCTTTTTTCATCAATATAATGAACAATAAAAACTTTATTAAAAATATTTCCCATCATTTTCTATTCTGTTTTTCTATTTTCGCACGCTTTCTGCCAACTATTATATAGGTCTGACCCCCTAAATTGGGTAGATAGGTCTGACAAGTTTTAGTGTTTATTTATTTTCAAATATATGACTTAATACCGAAAATACTTATAAAAACTAATTAAGCTTTATATCTTTTTCAAAAATAATTCCTTCTTGATTGTAAACTTTACGGGAAACCTCATTAACGTTCTTTTTTTTGCACAAAATCCCTAGCCCCGGTAGCAGTGAAAACCAAATGCAGGAGGAAAACCACTTTTTCTGGTGGTGGCAGAGCGAATCCAGACACTTCGGGAGGGAGCTCCTGCCAGCGCCTAGAAAAAGGGTTTGAGACCAAATGGGTTGTAACGAATAACGGGATTAGCTTCTAAAAAAAAGTGGGATATTAACCGCCAATCGCAATCATGCTGCGGTTATCTTGATTCAAAGCGGGATTGTTCACATCCTCGATAGTAGTCATTCCTGCCCGTACTTTCTTTTTGTTTTTAATGGCAAAAGCAATCAGGTCTTCTAACGCTTCGCCATTTCTGAAAGGCGTCAGTAAATCTGTTTCGGAGTTGGAGAACAGACAGTTTTTTATTTTCCCGTTTGCTGTAAGGCGAATTCTGTTGCAACCGTCACAAAAAGGATTGGTTATCGAACTGATAATCCCAAAACTTCCCAAGTAGTTTTTTATTTTGAATTCTCTGGCGGTAAAGTTTTTATCGTCTTCTAATTTCTCTACATGGGATTCCGGGAAATGATGTTGCACCTGATCCAGAATTTCATTTTGAGAAACCATTTTGCTTCTGTCCCACTCATTTCCTGCAAAAGGCATGAATTCTATAAACCGAATCGAAATCGGTAAAAACTCGGTGAGTTTAATAAAATCAATGATTTCATCGTCATTGAATCCTTTTATCAAAACCACATTTACCTTGATTTTGAAATCATTATTCAGCAATAAATGTAAATTATCAATTACACTCTGAAACTGGTTTCTAAGCGTAATCGAATGGAATTTGGAAGCCACCAAAGTATCTAAACTCAAGTTGATTTTTCTAACGTTAAACTCCTTTAAAACGTCTATATATTTGTTAATCAGAATTCCGTTTGTAGTAATGGAAATCTCGGTTTGAAGAGAAGCCAGTTTGGCTATAATTTCAGGGAAATCTTTTCTTAATAACGGTTCCCCGCCGGTAAGTCTTATTTTGTCAACACCATTATTGACGAATGTTTGGGCGATGGCATAAATTTCATCAGCCGTCATCAAGCTCGCTTTTGGACTTAATACAATTCCATCGGCTGGCATGCAATAGGTACAACGCAAATTGCATTTCTCAATTAAGGAAATACGCAAATAGTTGTGTTTACGTCCAAAATCATCCGTTAAAACAGCATTATTTGGTGTCATGATTTTTGCCTTTTAAAATATGAAAAACATGCAGCACATGAGGAAATATCGCATCCATGGATTCCTTTGCGCCATTGGTTGAACCTGGCAAAGCCAATACCAAAGAATTCCCTAAAGTTCCTGCAACTGTTCTGGAAAGCATCGAATACGGCATGCGCTGTTGCCCATAACTGCGGATTGCTTCCTCAATTCCCGGAATTCTGGTTTCTAATAACGGTTCCAATGCTTGCGGCGTAACATCTCTTGGCGAAAGCCCAGTTCCTCCGGTAAAAATGATCAATTGATTTTCTTTTGCGAAAGCTTTAGTTCGCTCTTGAATCACATCAATTTCATCAGGTATAATTTCGTAATGCGTAGTTTCGACTCCGCTAATTTCCAGTTTTTCGACAATGATTTTACCGGAACGGTCTTGTTTGTCTCCTGCAAAAATTGAATCGGAACAAACGAAAACCGCCGCTTTAATTGCGGATGGAAATCTATTTTTGAAAGACGATTTCCCGCCTTCCTTGCTGATTAATTTAATCGTCGAAATCTCAATGTTTTTATCGATTGGTTTCAGCATATCATACATTGTCAGCGCCACAATCGAAGCACCGTGCATGGCCTCGACCTCAACTCCGGTTTTGTAAACCGTTTTCACTTTGAAGATAATATCAATGCTTAATTCGTTGATTTCGTATTCTACCGATGTAAATTCAATTGGAATAGGATGGCAATCCGGAATGGATAAATGCGTGTTTTTCACCGCAAACAACCCGGCAGTTTTTGCCATTTCCAGTACGTTTCCTTTTGGAACCAGATTATTTACAACGGCATCAATTGTGGCTTGAAGACTCACAATTACTGTTGCTTTTGCTGTCGCTGTTCGGAGCGTACTTATTTTATGTGTGATATCAACCATTTATAACGTGTTTTTCTTCCAGGTAAAAGTACTGTTTTCAAATATTTCTTTACCAAAAATAGGTACGTCTGTTTTAATCCAATTCACAATCGTTTCCGTGGCTTCATACACTTGCTTTCTTCTGGTTGCCGAAACAAAGACAAACAAACAGATTTCTCCTGCTTTAACCACGCCCAAACTGTGATAAATATGCATGCAAATCAAATCGAATTGTGCGAAAGCTTTCTCTCTAATCACGTTCAGTGCTTCGTCAGCCATTTCTTCGTAAGCGGTGTAATCAATTGCAGCTACGGTTTGCCCATCAATTGCATCGGCTCTCACTTGACCCAAAAAAATATTGTGTGCACCAATAGTGGTTTTCGATTGGTGTTTCGCAATCGACTGCCCTATAAATTCCGAAGAAATTGGTCCCTGAATGAAAACAGTTTTCTTACTCATGATCTTTATTTTTATATTTTAGGAAACAGAAACAGTATCTTTATGCAGTATTTCATTCAATGCTTTAGCGCCACCGGCAATACTTTTGGCATTCGTAAAATTATTATTTCTAAGGATTTCCACTGCCTTTTTACTTCTAATTCCGGATTGACAAAAAACAAATAGCGTTGCATTAGCATCCAGTTGATGCAAGGTTGCTTCTAAACGGTCTAACGAAATTTGAAGGCCATTTTTGATTGTTATTTTTGGATACTCCTCTGAATTTCGAACATCAAGAAAAAGGACTTCCGGATGATGCATTTGTTCCAATGCAAGAGCAGCACTGATTTCAATTGTTGCACTTTCAACTGAGGTGTATTTATTTTCGAAAGCTACTGTATCGATCGTGTTTGTGTCTGTTTTTGAAAAATCATACTTCTGTTGTTCGTTATTCAACATATTATAAACCAATAATTTCCCAGACAACAACTCCCCTATTCCTAAAACCATTTTCAATACTTCATTGGCCTGAAACATACCGATGATTCCAACCGATATTCCCATAACACCTGCATCATTACAGTTCCTAACTTCGTTAGCTTCCTCTGGAAACAAACAACGGTATGTAGGTCCGTTTTCATAATTAAAAATAGAAACCTGTCCTTCAAATTTATAAATAGAACCGTAAACAAACGGTTTATTGGTTACGCAACACGCATCATTAATCAAATATTTAGTATTCAGATTATCCGTGGCATCAACCATAATATCGTACTGCTCGAATAACGAAATTGCATTTTTCGCGTCTAATTTTTCAGTGATTGCATTTATTTTTATAGAAGGATTGAGTTCCAAAGCCATTGCTGCCGCCTCAAGAACTTTACTTTTCCCCACCGAACTGCTTTTGTAAATCACTTGGCGCTGCAAATTGCTCACTTCGATTCTATCGTCGTCAATAATACCAATTTCCCCTATTCCGGCTGCAGCCAAATACGGTAAAACAGCCGCACCCAATCCGCCGGCACCAATGATCAAGACTTTGGCTTGTTGCAGTTTTTGCTGCCCATTAATACCCACTTCAGGAAGTATAATTTGTCGGTTGTATCGTGCTGTTTCCATAAATTTAGGTTTAAAACAAACGTTGTAATTATTCAGTAACCACAACTATTTATTTAATTTTTCCACAAAGACACGAAGGCTCAAAGTTTTTTTAGATTTATTGAAGAATCACTACTGTCTAATTCCTTTTTCTTAGTGTCTTTGCGCCTTAGCGGCAATATATTATCAAAAGCCTTAGTTGTTTTTTAAATCTTAAATCAAAAATCGTTAATCAGCAATCAAAAATCTATTGAATTTTGCCACAAAGGCACGAAGGCTCAAAGTTTTTTTTAGATTTATTGAAGAATCACTACTTTCTAATTCTTTTTCCTTAATGTCTTTGCGCCTTAGCGGCAATATATTATCAAAAGCCTTAGTTGTTTTTTAAATCTTAAATCAAAAATCGTTAATCAGCAATCAAAAATCCTAACCTCCGGCAAATGGCGGTAATAAAGCAACAATATCATTGCTTTTCAGAATATAATTTGCTGTATCCTGTACTATTTTTTGATTAATTGCAACACTAAAAGAAAGTTGATTTAATTGGTACTTTTGCTCTAATGATGCTAATAATTGATGTAAAGGTAAATCAGAAAAAGAAATTTCTTCTCCTTGACTTTTGGTTTTTTCGGCTATGGCGCCAAAATATTTTACTGCAATCATGCCGTTAAATTTAAGTTTTGAAAAATAAACTCATCCTCGGATAATTCCTCTTGAAAATAAGTCGTTAATTTTGAAGCATTTCGCACCACTTCACCAATGACAATAATTGCAGGAGACGAAAGTTGGTGCTCTTCGACTAATTTCGTTATTGAACTTATGGTTCCAATCACTTTTTTCTCCGTGTCTTTTGTTCCATTTTGAATGATGGCAACAGGCAAATCATCGGTTCTATTGTTTTGATAAATCGAAATAATTTCGTCCAATTTATTCATTCCCATCAAGATAACCACTGTGGCTGATGATTGAGAAGCCAAAGATACGTCTTTTGATAATTTATGATCCGAAGTAGTTCCAGTAATTACCCAGAAACTTTCGGCTACTCTTCTTTGTGTTAAACTGATTCCATTAGACGCCGGCACACCTAAAGCAGATGAAATTCCAGGAACAATAGCGGTTTCTAAATCAAATTTTTGAGCATATTCTATTTCTTCGCTTCCTCTTCCAAAAACAAATGGATCGCCGCCTTTCAAACGAACGACATGACCAAAACGTTTTGCCATCGACACAATCAATTCATTAATTTGATCTTGACTGTACGCGTGACAACCAAAACGCTTTCCAACAAAAATAATTTCTGCATGCGTCGCATACTGCAATAAATCTTCATTTACAAGCGCATCATACAAAACAACATCAGCACTTTCCAATGCTTTAATTGCTTTTAAAGTGATTAACTCTACATCTCCGGGACCTGCCCCTACGATTGTCAATTTTGGTGTATTTGAATTTTTCATTTTAACTAGAATAAATTGGTATTCAATTCGTTTAACTCGGCAACAGAATTTATATTTTTAAACAGATGTCTTTTGGCATCCGTAATCGGAATCAATTGATGTTTTACATTTGAAATGAAGCGCATCATTTTCAAATCATTATCATCAATTGCCTTTTTTAAAACAGGTATTACTGTTCTAGAATAAATTCCTATCAAAGGATGAATCCGATCATTATCTTTAAAAACAGAAACATCAAAATTTGTACCATGCTTTTCAATCAATTCCAATAGTATTTCGGTAGAAATTAATGGAATGTCGCAACTTAATATCAAATTCATTTCAGTTTCTGAATGAACCAGCGCGGTATATATTCCGCCCAAAGGTCCTTTATCTGCTATTATATCTTTTATTTTTTTGTATGCTAAATAATCGTAATCGTTTGTATTGGTAATCAATTGAATGTTACTTGATATTGGCAAAACCGCTTCTATGATATGCTCGATAAAAGGTTTGTTTTGGCACAATACCAAACCTTTTTCCGACTGCATTCGGCTACTTTTTCCTCCACAAAGAATCGATACTTGCATACTTTATAATTTATTGATTTAAACAATCAACTTCACACTCGCTAGTAGGATTACCGTTGCCAACACATATTTCAACACTTTATTGGAAAAATATCCGCTACCATAATAGGCTCCTAACATCCCTCCGAAAACAGCTATTGGAACTAAATAAAAACTTTCTGTTGGAAACGTTTTGTCTCCCATAAAATAGCCCGAAAGTCCTGCAATAGAATTCGCCAGAATAAATAAACTTGAAATGGCTGCTGTTTCTTTTAACGTTGCCCAACCCAATAATAAAATGATTGGACTCAGGATAACGCCACCACCAATACCTAACATTCCGGATAACAAACCTATTCCAAAACCTATTCCCATAGCTAGCGGAATATTTATTTTAGTGCTTTCTGTTTCTTTCGAATTAAAAAAACCGAACAATCGCAACGCTGCCAAAATCAATACGATTCCTAATAATATTTTATAAAAACTATTTTCTAACGGAATCATCCCGCCAATAAAAGCCGCCGGTACCGAAGTTATCGCGAAAGGATAAAACAGTTTGGGTTTGAAGAAATCTTTTTTATAATAAAAGAAAAAAGAAATTCCTGAAACAAACAAATTAAGCAATAAGGCAGAAGGTTTCATCACCGAAACAGGGAATGCAAAAATCGCCATCAATGCCAAATATCCCGAAGCGCCACCGTGTCCCACGCTGGAATACAAAAACGCAACCACCGCTAATAATACGCCGAATAAAATCAAAAAATCATTATTTACTATTGACATCTTTACTCTATTAATTAAGTGGTATAACCAGTACTTCCTGATTTTTTTCAATATTTACGGCATCATAAGGCAAATAAATTAAAGCATTCGCTACTGCAAAAGTATTCAGCATGGCTGAACTTTGACTCTCTAAAACCGTAACTTTTTCATCATCACACAACCCTTTCAAAAATAAGGTTTTTCCAGTTATATTTTCAAATTGGGCAGTTATTTTCCGTTTGATTTTTGGCAAATGAATAGACTCAAAACCCATATTTATTTTTAGCGCCGGATGAACATAAATGTAAAAACTGGCCAAAGTCGAAGCTGGATTTCCAGGCAAGGCAAAAACTATCGTTTTGTCTTTTTTTCCAAAAAACAACGGTTTTCCGGGCTTCTGATTAATTTTATAAAATAACTCTTCTACCCCATTGAATAAAAGCGCTTCTTTGACAAAATCATAATCACCAACCGAAATTCCGCCCGAAACAAGCACAACATCAAAAGCAGCAAGACAGCTTTTTATAATTCTTTTTGTAGCCTTCAAATTATCCTTTACCCGGAATGTTTCAATTTTTTTAATCCCAATTCCCTGCAAAGCAGCTTCAAGCATAATAGAGTTACTTTCGTAAATCTTTCCTTCAGTTAATTTTTTGCCCACTTTTACCAATTCGTTCCCTGTAACAACAATGGCTACTTTAGGTTTGGCATAAACTGTTATTTCCGTAATTCCCAAACAAGCTAAAAAACCAATAGCTGCAGGGGTAATCACCGTATTATTTTCAAGTACAAGTTCGTTTTCTTTTATTTGCTCGCCTTTGCTTCTAACATTCGCAAAACGGGCAGGCATTTTAGTAATTTCGACCGTTTTATTTTTAACCGTAGTATGTTCCTGCATGACAACCGTATCCAAATTATCCGGAACATACGCTCCAGTGAATATGCGTATTGCCTGATCTTTTTTTATTTTTTTATTCGAAAAATCACCCGCTTGTGAAGTGCTAACCACGTTAAACTGTTGCAATTCACCATGCATAAAAGCGTAACCATCCATCGCTGATTGACGGAAAGGCGGCATATCCATTGGGGAATAAATTGCTTCCGCCAAAACAAAACCAAGTGATTTTGCCACTTTAATTTTTCTGATAGGCATCTTGCAACTATTTTCTGCAATAATCGATAAGGCTTGGTCCACTTGTATCATACGATTTTGAATAAAACTAAGTAAAAATACTTATTGCAAATATACGTAAATATGTGAAGTTGAACCAACAATTAACTATAATTGCATGCAAAATGAATATAGCAAGATTTAAACCGTTTTATTTATTAAAAAATGAACAAAGCAATACCAAATCTGTAAAATCCGTAAAAAAGAAATCCCAAAATCTATCTAGATTTTGGGATTTCCTATACTAATTCAATATTTAAAACTTATTCAATAGGTAAAATCAGTGTTGAAGTAACAGCCTCCAAAACTTCAAAAGCCGTTTCTGCCATCTTATTTCCTTTAGTATCCAAAAGTGGATTTACTTCCACAAATTCGAGGCAAACCACCTTTTTACTTTCGATAATCTGATTAATAATGGCAATGACCTCGTATTGATCAAATCCTTTTGGTACCGGCGTTCCCGTCCCGTATGAAATCATATCACAGTCCATGGAATCCACATCAAAAGAAATATAAATCATATCACAATTCGTTAGCTCTGCCAAAGCCTCCGTCACACAAGTTTGAAGTCCTCTATAACGTACTTCGTGAACTTTATAATTTCGAATATGCAACTTTTCAATCTGCTTATCTTCGGCTTCTTCGGTATCGCGAACACCAAAATAAATAACATCTTCTGCCATTACTTTAGCACCTTCACTACCGATATTTTTCATTTTCTCCCAATGCTGTTGGGTTTCAAGAGGCACTTCATTGTTCTGGCAACTTAAATTATCGTCTGCAAGAGCCGCCGATAATGGCATACCGTGAATATTTCCCGAAGGCGATGTATAAGGCGAATGCAAATCAGCATGGGCATCAATCCAAATCACTCCTAAGGTCTGTTCCGGATAAGCCGCTTTTATACCACTTATAGTTCCCAGTGCCGAGGAATGATCTCCTGATAAAACTATGGGGAAATAATTCTGTTCCAGATTTTTCTTTACAGCATTACAAACTCTGGTGCACTGCTCCACAACGTGCTCAATTCTTTTGGCAGAAGTGCTTCGGTTTTTATCATAAATGGATTCGTTATGCGTTTTCACATCTTCAAACTCAAATTGATTAAAATAGTCGCTGTCTTGATTAATTGCGGCTATTTCGATAGCATCAATCCCTAAATCCGAACCTCGGGTTCCTGCACCGATATCAGACCGGTTTTTGATTAATTTTATTGCTTTTTCCATGACAATTAAATTATCTGAAATCATTTAATGCTCTTTCGATAATTCCAAGACACTCATGAATTTGAGTTTCAGTAATAACTAATGGCGGTGCCAAACGTATTTTATTTCCATGTGTAGGTTTTGCCAATAAACCGTATTCACTGAATTTCATGCAAATATCCCAAGCCAAATCGGAGTCTTCATCACAATTAATAACAATCGCATTAAGCAATCCTTTTCCACGAACCAATGTAATTAGAGGATTTCTGGAAGCAATTTCGTTAAGTCCCGTTCTTAAAACAACGCCTAAATAAGCTGCATTTTGTGATAAGTTTTCATCACGAACCACTTCAAGTGCTGCAATGGCAACAGCAGCTGCAACTGGATTCCCTCCAAAAGTAGAACCGTGCTGACCAGGTTTGATGACATTCATAACCGCATTATTCGCCAAAACTGCCGAAACTGGATAAACGCCACCCGAAATCGCTTTTCCTAAAATTAAAATATCTGGTTGAACATTTTCATGATGCACGGCTAATAATTTTCCGGTACGTGCAATTCCTGTTTGTACTTCATCAGCGATAAACAATGCATTGTATTGTTCGCAAAGCGCTTTGGCTTTCGCCAAATAACCGTCGGTAGGAACATAAACTCCGGCTTCTCCTTGAATAGGTTCCACTAAAAAGCCAGCGATATTATTAGTTGATTTTAAAGCATTTTCCAATGCTTCAATATCATCATAAGGTATTTTGATAAATCCTGCTGTGAAAGGACCAAAACTTTTACGCGCATTTTCATCATTCGAAAACGAAATAATCGTAGTCGTTCTTCCGTGAAAATTATTCTCACAAACAATGATTTGTGCTTGATTTTCAGGAATTCCTTTTACTTCATACGCCCATTTTCTACAGATTTTCAAAGCGGTTTCCACTGCTTCGGCACCAGTATTCATTGGTAAAACTTTATCGAAACCAAAATATTCAGTTATAAATTCTTCGTAAGGTCCTAATTGATCGTTATAAAAAGCACGTGAAGTCAACGTCAATGTTTGCGCTTGTTTTACCATTGCACCAACAATTTTTGGATGACAATGCCCTTGATTTACCGCCGAATAAGCCGACAAGAAATCATAATATTTTTTTCCGTCTACGTCCCAAACATACACGCCTTCCCCTTTTTCTAAAACTACCGGTAAAGGATGGTAATTATGAGCGCCATACTTATTTTCTTTTTCTATAAATGCTTCAGATTTTGAAGAAAGTGCTTGATGTGATTGTTCCATGACTTGTTATTTATTAAAAATTTTAAACAAAAATATAGAATATTTTTTATTTTACAACAAAAAATGATATTTTTGACTTATTTTTTATTTAAAAAAATAAATAATCACTTTTATTTACACGATATTAAGTCATTTTACAATAATTATTTTTCTTTTTATTTCAACTGGATGAGAAATAATAGTTACTTTTATAAATAGTAGAAAATACCTTTTCAATTTAAAATAAATTCCATGGACGCATTAGATGAATTTGATATCAACATTATTAAAGAATTAGAAAAAGATGGTCGTATGGCATTTTCTGCTATTGCCACTACCCTAAAAATATCCAATACTATGGTTCACCAGCGGGTAAATCGATTGACGGAACAAGGAATTCTTGCAGGAATAAAACCCATTATAAACGAAAAAAAAATTGGGTACGACTGGGCTTCTTTTACGGGCATCACCTTAAATAAAGACCAAGATTCAAACAGAATTATTGAGGAATTAAAGAATATTCCTGAAATCACGGAATGCTATTATGTAACCGGTTCTTTCACGCTTTATATCAAAATAGTAGCCCAGAATCACGAACACATGAGAAAAATCCTTTATGAAAAAATTGATAACATTCCGGGAATTTCAAAAACGGATTCAATCATAGAATTGGGTTGCGCATTTAAACGAAATATCACACTATAATGCCAAATTAACATCCCAAAGAAATGAGAAATTATAGGAATCATCTAAAATTAGGCTTGTTAATATTCTGTATCAGTTTTCAATCCATCGCTCAAAAAACAGATGTAAAAGAAGTTAACCGACTCAAAAAATTAGCCCAACAAGTCACTATAATTCGAGATAATTGGGGAATCGCACATGTTTATGGCAAAACGGATGCTGATGCTGTTTTTGGTATGTTATACGCCCAATGTGAAGATGATTTCAATCGTGTTGAAATGAATTATATAGAAAAACTAGGACGCCTTTCTGAAATAAAAGGAGAATCCGTTTTATATAATGATTTGGAAATCAAACTTCTGATTGATACTCATGAAGCTAAAGCCGATTATAAAAAAGCAGCCCCCTGGCTCAAAAAATTACTAAACAGTTATGCTGATGGGATCAACTTTTATTTATACAATCATCCCGAAACAAAACCAATTTTATTAAATCATTTCGAACCTTGGTATCCATTACTTTGGACAGACGGGAGTATCGGAGCTATTAGTACTGCTGATCTTTCTACCGGCGAATTAAAAGCTTTTTATTCCGGAAATACTGATAAAGTGGCTTACACAGAAAGAGAAAAAGAGGTACAAACAGGCTCTAATGGTTTTGCTTTGGCTCCAGCCAAAACTGCTTCGGGAAATGCTATTCTTTACATAAATCCGCATACCTCTTTTTATTTCAGACCCGAAATACAGATTAATAGTGAGGAAGGATTGCATGTTTATGGCGCGGTAACTTGGGGACAATTTTTTATCTACCAAGGATTCAATGAAAACTGTGGTTGGATGCATACTTCCTCAAACGTGGATGTTGCAGACCTGTATGCCGAAAAAATTGTAACCAAAAACAAAAAATTATTCTACGAATACGATAAAAAATTACTTCCGGTAAAGGAGAAAATAATTACCATAAATTATCTAAAAAACGGAACGTTAATCCCGAAAGAATTCAAAACGTATTTCACCAATCATGGTCCAATTATGGCCAAAAGAGATGGGAAATGGATTAGCCTGAAATCAAATAATCGATCGATGAACAGTCTGGTGCAAAGTTGGACGAGAACAAAATCTAAGAGCTTTGATGATTATAAAAAGGCTATGGATTTAAAAGCCAATACCTCTAACAATACCATTTATGCAGACAAAAAAGGAAATATTGCTTATTGGCATGGGAACTTTATTCCAATCCGGGATAAAAAACTGAACTGGTCAAAAGTTATGGACGGGACAACGCCAGCATCACAATGGAAAGGTTTACACGATGTTTCTGAAACGGTCCATTTATATAATCCTACAAACGGGTGGCTGCAAAATTGCAACTCTACTCCTTATTCTGCGGCTGGCACAAACAGTCCAAAAGAGGAAAACTATTTGCCTTACATGGCACCTGATGGAGAAAATTTCAGAGGAATAAATGCCGTTCGTCTTTTAAGTAAAGGAAACCAATATACTTTAGATAAAATAATTGCCGACGGTTATGACACCAAACTTTCCGTTTTTGAACTATTAATTCCTTCCTTGATTAATTGTTTTGAAAAAAACACAAAATCGGATGAACAATTGTATAATGATTTAGTGGAACCTATCGCCATTTTAAAAAAATGGGATTATTACGCTAACGCGAATTCTATAGCTACGACATTGGCAAATGAATGGGCATCCAAATTAGATCCAATCATTAGAAAAGCCTACATTGATGAAGGGGAATTGGATCAGGTAGAAAACGCCACAAATTTTGCAAAAAATGCTACAGCCAATCAATTACTTCCTCAATTGCAATTGGTCATAAATGAATTAAAAAAGAAGTTTGGCACATGGCAAATTCCTTGGGGAGAAATAAATCGTTTCCAACGTTTGTCCGGTGACATAGATCTCGAGTACAATGACAATCTGGAAAGTTTACCTATAGCGAATGCTTCAGCATCATGGGGCTGTTTACCATCATTTGCAAGTTCGTATAGAAAAGACTCCAAAAAAAGATATGGTTACAGCGGCAATAGTTTTGTTTGTGCAGTAGAATTTGGAGATAAAATCAAGGCAAAATCATTATTGGCTGGCGGAAATAGTGGCAATCCAAAATCAAAACATTTTTACGATCAAGCTGAGATGTACCAAAAAGGACAATTCAAAGAAGTCCTTTTCTACAAAGAAGACGTCCAAAAAAATGCAGAATACACCTACCATCCTGGCGAATAATTATTTTAATCCGCCAACCATTTTATTCTTTTTTAATACAAGAACCTGAACAGTAAATTATTTCTTGTCTATTTATGTTATAAAAAAAGTTAAAAAGAGTCTGTTTATACAAAAAAATCACATTTTATTTTGGATATTTGTGTAGAAAACAAAATTTTATGAAAAATATAGCCTTTTTAATTTTAGGAATAATACTGTTTACAAATAGCACTTTTGCACAGTTAAAAGCTGTAAAATATAGCGATGGCGCTCAAGTTTTGAATGGATTTAAAATCCAGCCAATGAAAAAAAACCTTCAAAAACCAGGAGTCCTTATACTTCCCGCTTGGAAAGGTATTGATAACCATTCTAAAAATACCGCGCAAAATTTAGCTAAGTTGGGCTATTATGCCTTTATAGCTGATATTTATGGTGAAGGAAATTATCCAAAAGACAATGCGGAAGCCGGCCAAAAAGCAGGATTTTACAAAACAAACTACAAGGAATACCAAAAACGAATTGCCCTGGCATTAGAACAATTAATTAAATCAGGAGCGAATAAAGATAATATTGTAGTAATTGGTTTTTGTTTTGGTGGAACTGGAGCACTTGAAGCAGCACGTGGAAATCTAAATATAAAAGGAGCAGTTTCTTTTCATGGTGGTTTAGGCAAAGAAGCTTCGAGAACAACCCAGCCTCTTACTCCTAAAATTTTAGCGTGTCACGGAGCCGATGATCCTTTTGTACCAAAAGAAGAAATTAGCGCTTTCCAACAGGAAATGAGAGATTCAAAAGCCGATTGGCAAATGGTTTATTATGCCAATGCAGTACACTCTTTCACAGATCCCGAATCCGGAAATGATAATTCTAAAGGAGCCGCTTACAATGAAAAAGCCGCCAAACGTTCTTTCGAACATTTAAAAGTTTTCTTAAATGAAGTCTTGAAAAAATAATTCAGATTCGATTATAATTAAAAAACGTTTTTATGGGGAAAACCGTTTTAAGAAAAGACAAAACCTGTCAAAATTGCAGATATGTTGTAGAAAACAGATTCTGTCCTAATTGTGGGCAAGAAAATACCGATACCCGAAAAACATTTCATCATTTGTTTATTCATTTTTTTGAAGACTTAACACATTATGAAAATGCTTTTTGGAAAACGATAAAAAATCTTTTATTCAAACCTGCGACTTTAACAAAGGAATATCTTTCCGGAAAGCGATTGTCCTATTTGGCTCCCGTTCGACTTTATATTTTTATCAGTTTTATAACATTTTTTCTTATAACCGTTTTCCCAAATGAAAAATCCAATCAGGTAAAAATTAACGAAAAGGAACCCATATCAAACCCTGTAAACGATAGTCTAAAAAACCAAAATAAAAATGCAGACAGCATTTTGAGCACAGAAATTTCAACAAAAGATTCTATAAAAAACAATATTGCGAAGACTGACGAAAAGGAAGAATTTTTAAATTTTGGTTACAAATCCGTTCAGGAATTAGATTCGATACAAGCGCATGCACCTGAGTCTGAAAAATTGTCTGATTTCAGTTATTTGATCAATAGAAAATTTCAAGAGGTAAAAGATAAGAATAAAGAGGAATTATTTGAAAAATTCAAAGAATCATTCATTCATAATTTTTCAAAAGTATTGTTCATTTACATGCCACTTTTCGCCTTTTTCTTATGGGTTTTTCATAACAAAAAACGCTGGTATTATTTTGATCACGGTATCTTTACACTGCATTATTTTTCGTTCTTATTATTGGTGTTTTTAATACTGTTTCTATTCACTAAAATACTTTCTTTATTTGAAGATTCGGCTGGTATTAATTTCATCATCGGAATGTTTAATTTCGTAGGAATCTCCTGGATGCTATATTACTTTTTTCCGGCGCATCATCGATTTTATGGTGAAACACGCCTGGTTTCCTTAATAAAAAGTACCCTCCTGTTTGTCATCAATTTCATTATGATCATTATAATTCTTATTTTATTTGCCATTTATACCTTTATTAATTTACATTAAAAAACATGAAAAAAATAACCTTATTAAGTTTGCTAGTTGTTTTAAACATAAGCTGCACTACCCAAAAAATGGGTGTTCCTGATGTTGAACCTACAAAATACATGAATACCATCACAGCCAGTGATTTAAAAACACATCTTTACATCGTCGCTGCAGATTCAATGGAAGGACGCGAAACAGGTTCTGCCGGCCAGAAAAAAGCAGGTGTTTATCTTATCAATCAATATAAAAAAAACAACATTCCGTTTCCTAAAGGAGCTTCCGATTATTATCAAAAAATTCCCGCAGCTTTCTTGAATGCCAAACGCAACGAAAACTTATCTGATTCAGAGAATGTCTGGGCATACATCGAAGGTTCCGAAAAGCCAAACGAAATCCTGGTTATTTCGGCACATTACGACCACGTAGGCATAAAAGACGGCGAAGTATACAACGGTGCCGACGATGACGGTTCCGGAACAGTTGCTTTATTAGAAATTGCGCAAGCTTTCCAAATTGCAAAAAAAGAGGGGTATGGACCAAAACGTTCTATTCTGTTTTTTCACGCAACTGGTGAAGAGCATGGTTTACACGGTTCCCGCTATTACTCGGAAAACCCTTTATTTCCATTGGCTAACACAATTACGGATATCAACATTGATATGATTGGTCGTCGTGACGATGCTCATGCAAATACCAACAATTATGTATATCTAATTGGCTCGGATCGTTTATCAACTGATTTAGATAACATTTGTAAAATAGCAAACGCTAAGTATATCAAAATGGATTTAGATTATAAATTCAACGACCCTAAAGATCCAAATCATTTTTATGAGCGTTCTGATCATTATAATTTTGCCAAACATGGTATTCCGGCAGTATTCCTTTTCAATGGCGTTCACGCGGATTACCATCAAAAAACGGATGAAGTCGAAAAAATAGAATTTGATGCTTTGACCAAAAGAACCCAACTTGCGTTTGTAATGGCATGGGAATTGGCAAACAGAGAAAATAGACCCGTAGTCGATAAAAAATAGTTTTAGCATTAGGGCACATCCCGCCGAAAAAAGCGGGTCGGGCTATACGTTGCAATCTTTTATTACCCTGTCAGGGTTTTGAACCCTGACAGGGTAATAAAAGGATTTCCACTGCTATCCCTTGTGCAAACCCAAATCGGATAGGAGCCTAGGGATTATTTCCCTAGGCGACCTTCCACACCACCCGGCATACGGATCCGTACCAAGGCGGTTCTTAATTTACGATACATTTTAGGTAGATGTCATTTAGGA